>DASYYA010000046.1:0-2593 GCA_035934355.1 Candidatus Rubrimentiphilum sp.
CGTGAGGTTAGATTATTCGTTGAGCTCCGATTCAATGGGAGCGCGGCGCTGACGCACGGCTTCGTACAATAAAACCGCGGTCGCGACGGACGCGTTCAACGATTGAACCTTCCCTGACATCGGAATGCCGACGCGCAAATCGCATTCCTTGAGCACGACCGGCGAGAGCCCGCGACCCTCTGCCCCAATCATTAACGCCAGATCTGCCGTAAAATCGGCTTGCCAATACGGCACGCTGTCCGCAGATGGATCGGCACCGGCGACCCAAACGCCGGCTTTTTTGAGTTTTCGAGCCGTTTCGGCGATGTTGGCGACGCGCGCGATCGACAGGTGCGCCGCGGCACCGGCTGCCGCTTTTCGCACCGTGGCATTCACGCCGGCGGATCGCCGCTCCGGAAGAATCACGGCATCCGCGCCGGCCGACTCGGCCGTTCGGATGATCGCGCCGGCGTTGTGCGGATCGGTAATATGATCGAGCACCACAAAGAGCGCCGGATTTTTTCGCTTTGCGAGCGCTTCTTCTAACGTCACGTACGCGAACGGGGGCGCAATCGCAATGACGCCCTGATGTGCCTTGTACGGAAACTGCGCGAAAAAGCGTTGATCTTCAAAGCGGACGTGCGCGCCGGCGCCTTTTGCCAATTGCAAAACATTTTGTACGGCGCGATCCTGACGGCGATGCTGCGCGACGTGAATGCGCTGCAACGGCTCACCCGCGATCAGCGCTTCTTCAATCGCGTGCAATCCGTAGATGACGTCGTCGAGGCCTACACGGCCTGCCACGTCGTCCCGCCGCCCGGCTCGTCGCGGAGCTCCACACCGCAACGCAACAACACGTCGCGCAAGCGATCCGACTCGCCCCACTGCTTCTCCGCGCGCGCGCGCGCCCGCAGCCCAATCACCTGCGCAATCGCGCTCTCGGGTGTTTCGCCGTTAATCGAAATCGCGGCACCGAGTTCTTCATGTAAGCGATCCAGAAAGTCAGGGCGCAACTCGCGGAGCTTTTCGGTGAGCCACGAATCGTCCGGCTTGATCCCGAGAATAGCCAACACATATGTGAGCTCGGCGCGGTTGACGGATTCGGGTTTGGAGATGTACTCGAAGATCTCCGAAAGCGCTTGCGACGTATTGAAATCATCATCGAGTGCCGCTTCGATCCGCGGCATCAAGCTGCCGTCGCGCCCTTGGCCGCGTTCGGCTTCGCGCCAGATCGCCTTAATGCGATCGAGCGCTGTCGCGGCGCCCGTCACCGACTCGTCGGTAAAGTTCATGACCTTCCGGTAACCGGTCTGCAGAAACGCCAAACGAATTCCTTGCGGATCGAACCGCTCCAGCAGATCGGCCAACGGTTCGAAATTGCCGAGCGACTTGCTCATCTTGCGGCTATCGAATTGCACCAAGCCGCCGTGCAGCCAGAAGTTTGCCATCGGAGGATGCGCCATCAAGGGTTCGCTCTGCGCGATTTCGTTTTCGTGATGCGGAAAAATGAGATCGGCGCCGCCGCCGTGGATGTCGAAGCCGTCGCCCGGCGGATCCAATAAGGCGTGTGACATCGCCGAACACTCGATGTGCCACCCCGGACGCCCCTCACCCCACGGCGACGGCCACTTAGGCTCGTCGGGCTTAGCAAACTTCCACAGCGCGAAGTCGAGCGGATCTTCTTTCGATTCGTCAATTTCGACGCGCGCGCCGGCTTCGAGTTCGCGAATATTGCGCCCGCTCAACGCCCCATACCGCGGAAATTTAGCGACGCGGTAGTACACGCCGGCCTTCGATACATAAGCGTAATCCTTATCGACGAGCTTGCCGATCATCGCCACGATTTCGCTGACGTATTGCGTGGCATACGGCTCGTGGTCCGGTTGGCGCACGCCGAGTTTGCGCATTGATTCTTTAAACGTTGCGTAATAATTGCCCACGATGTCGTACCAATGCTCGCCGGTTTCTTTGGCGCGCTCGATGCTGCGGTCGTCAATGTCGGTGACGTTCTGCACGAACGTGACATCGTAACGTAGATGCTCCAAATAATTCCGCAGCACATCGAAGAATAAAAACGAGCGCGCGTGTCCCGCATGCGCTTCCGCCGAGGGCGTCAGGCCACACACGTATATCCGCACGTGCGGCGGCTGGAGCGGACGAAACTCCTCGACGCTTCGCGTGCGCGTGTTATAGAGTTTCATGCGGTCAAATAACCCAAGACCATGTTTCTTCTTCCGCAACTTCCGGAACAGGCTTGCCTTCGCGCATCACGACGCGCGCCGGAATGCCGACCGCCGTTGCATGCGCCGGCACATCGCGCACGACCACCGAACCACTGCCGATCTTCGCGCCTTCGCCGATGGTGACCGCGCCGAGCAGAATTGCACCAGCGCCGATCGTGACGTTATCTTCCAATGTCGGATGACGCTTGCCGTGACTCGAGCTGGTGCCTCCGAGTGTGACGCCTTGATACAAAGTGCAATTCTTTCCAACGATCGCCGTTTCGCCAATCACCACGCCCATGCCGTGGTCGATAAAAAATCCTGGTCCAATGGCGGCATTCGGATGTATTTCAATCCCGGTCCAAAATCGGTTGATGTGCGCGAGCCAGCGC
>DASYYA010000050.1:0-2008 GCA_035934355.1 Candidatus Rubrimentiphilum sp.
GCTTCTTCATTATAAAGAGGGACGACGACGCTCAAAACCAGCGGCAAGGCGCTCTGGGCCATCAGCAGCTCGTTCGCCCTGCATCTAGCCCTTGTCATCCTGCCCTGGTCATCCTGCCCTGTCGAAGGGCTCGCAGGAAGGGAACGGCGCCGCGGGCCACCAGCGTTGGGATATAAGGATGGGTCAAACGTCGAAAGCGGCGGCCTTCACGCTGGCGCTGCTATGCCTGGTCGCAGGTGCTGTGATTGGCTGGTTCGCGCGCGGAGCGATGCCGGCGCCGGGAAGTTTTGGCGCGATTGCGGTCGCGACCGCCACACCGATACCGATCGTGTCCATCTCGCGCATGTATACAATTACGAGGCCGTCGCCGCGTGCGTCTGCGACATTCGCCCCGGTCGCAGCGCAGGTACCTTCCGCTGTGCCGTTGCGGCCGCCCGAAGCGCCGCCGGAGATCACAGCGCTGTCGATCAGTTCGCCGGTCGTTAGCGGCGGTCAAATCGTTACCGGCGTGGTGCAAACGTCTTCCAACGTCGCGAGTGTGGAAGCGCGAATCGGCGGCTACTCCGCATCGCTTACGAAAGTCGGCGTCGGGCGTTTTGCGCTGGCGTATCGAGTGCCGGATTTGCCGTTATTCTTGCATCGGACCTACCAAGTCGAAGTGATCGCGCGCAACGCACGCGGCGACGCAGCCAGCAGTACGATTCCGGTGACCGTGCGATGAGGAAGTATCTTTTTGCCCTTCTCATGCTTGCTGCCGTTCCGATCATCGCATCAGCGCGCCAAATTTCGCCGGTGACACCAACGTCATCGCCGAGTGCGTCTCCCTCCCCAACGGTGACCGCCTCACCGTTGCCGACCGCGTCACCGACGCCCGCTCCCGTTGCTACGCCACTGCTCTCGCCGTCAGTGCTACCGACGCCGCTGGTGCTCGGGCCCGATGCGCCGCCGCGGATCCTTTCGATCACCGTAAGTGAGCCCGTCTTCCACAGCGGCGACACGATCGCGTCAACCGTGATCACATCGACGAACGTGGCGGCCGTTGAATTACGAGTCGCGGGTAAGGCGGTTCGTTTTCCGCGCGTTGACTTTGGAGTATGGGAACTGAGTTATCGGTTACCGCACATTCCACGCCGCATGCTCCACGATTATGCGGCCGAGATTGTCGCGATGAACTCCTCCGGCGTCACGACGACGTTTCCGGTAACGCTTTCGCTGCGCTAAGTTGGCCGCGGCTGCGGGGTCGGAAGATTCGGGAACGGTGCCGGATTGAACGGCGTCGGAAATGTTTGCGGAATAGGTAGGGTACCGCCGACGGTTTCGTCACCCCAGTGATAGACATGCGGTCCCGCCGCTTGCGCATCGGCATCGCCTATGCACAACAGGCGCGGTTTTTGTTCGATGCCATTCTGCGCGAGTTCAATCGACTGCGTTGAACCTCGATCGAATAAATAATGCAATATCGTGCCCGAAGAAAAACTGATTTCGGTTCTATAATGTAGGGCATCGACGCGATCTAAGCGATAGGCTTGCGCATTCCATCCGCTTTGGTCCGTGGTCATATAGATCGTGTCCGTTAGCGCTGTTGTGGGTGGAACTTGCACGTTGAAGGTGACTTTAACATTGCGCCCGGCGATGACGCGCGCGCAACCTTGGGTCGGCTGCGGGCCAAGATCGGGATTTGGTTGTGGCGACGAAAGCGCGATGGCAAAGTGCCGGATCGCCGAGAGGTCGCCTTCTGGCGGTAACGGTTTCTGTGAGATCTCGATTTTTGTGACAATGCCGATTGGATCGAAAGTCAGACGAGCGTATTGTCGCGCGCGCGGAGGCGAAGCCGCTGCGCTTCCCGTTGCAATGCTCGTAATGGCAACCGATGGCGAAACCCGGAAACCGTCGCCCGTCGTCAAGAATACGTAGCCGTTTTCATAATCCAGGAGTTGCGCGGTAACCACCGCGGCATCGGCGCTTCGCGCAATCGCCGCGCTAACAAGAGCCCAAAGTGCAAACACTG
>DASYYA010000069.1:0-3668 GCA_035934355.1 Candidatus Rubrimentiphilum sp.
TCGTTCCGATCGGAGTGCTTACTCTACGATCGATGAATAAGCGCGATATTGACTCCGCCACGGGTCTGTCCAGTCTCATCCGCCAGTTTGGCGGCATGGTCGGAATCGCGCTGATTGCAACTACGATCGAGCGCTATCACGATGCTTTTCTGCGCGTGCTCATGCTAGACGTTCCCCGCTGGCCATACCGCCTTGGAGTTGCGGAGAAGGTGCCGCCTGCGATCGTAGCGAGCCTCGTGCGACAAGCGAATGCTCTCGCGTATCAACGCCTTTATGCGCTTTCTGCGATTGTCATGTTTTTGATTGCGCTTGCGGTATTAATAGCCGTCGCCGGCGTTTGGTATCGAGGCGTGTCCGTCCCGGAGGCGACGACGCTGCCATAGCGTCGCAACCGTCGCGCTCGCTTAAGCCCAGAAGTAAGAAGCCTCGCGAAAAGCGAGGCTTCTTTGTTTTTCGTCTAAACGGCGGTAGTGCCGGGCCGACTCCAAGCGCCCATGATGTACCCCATAAGCGCCATCGCAACGGTTACGAAGCCCGCGTTGATTAACCAGAGACCGGCCGTGAGTCCGCCCCAGACCACGCCCATGAGGGTCATCGACGAGAATACGCCGATGCCAATGAAGAGGCCGAAACCGAAGCCGCGTGCCGCGGGGTTCGGATCGGGGCGCATTGCGAGCGCCGTGGCAATGATGTACGCCAGGAACCAGCCCAGCAAGAACGTTTCGATCAAGGGGAGGGTCATGCTCCCTCCCGTTGGCATCGCCGCGGTCTTCCCCGTCATGGCGGCGATCTGCGCCATATACGCTTTTCCGAAGAAGAGCGAATACCAAAGGAAGCTCAATACAAAGAAAACGATTGCCGAAACGAAGACGGCGACATGATTAATGGCTGGCCTCATATCTCTCCTTAAAAATTCGAGCCTTTCGGGAGCGCTTCGCCTGGTTGCTTCGGTGACCTTCCCCGCCATGCGGGGAAAGTGGAATGCAGCTGATAAACTCTGGGACCTGTCTTTTTGGAGGGACGAGCAAGAATGAGAGTATTTCGCACTATCGTGGCTTGCGGGCTGACGCTGGCATTTATAACGGCTTGCGGCGGCAGCACAACCACCACTACCACGAGCTCCGGCGCGGCTTCGGCGACTGCCGGTGCCGCCATGCCTGGAAAAGCCATGGTGAAAAAGGGCGCCATGAAAGGCGGCACGACGTTATCGATCAAGATGACCGGCCAAAATGGCTCGAAACAAAATGGGACGGCAACGTTGAGTGACAAGGCGGGTGGAGGCGTTGTCGTCGTCGTGTCCCTGACCAACGAGCCCAAGGGCGCATCCGAGCCGGCGCACATTCATCAAGGAACGTGCGCGAAGCTGAATCCGGCTCCGTGGAAGTTCCTCACGAACATCGTCGGCGGCAAGTCAACAACGACCGTTCCGGCCGTTACGGTTGCTATGCTTAAGAAAGGGACCTACGCAATCAACGCGCACAAGAGTGCGAGCCAGTTGAAAGTGTACGTTTCCTGCGGAAACATCAAGTAAGATCCTGAGGGCGCCGCAACGGCGCCCTCTTCATTTCTCCGGCGTGCGCGCTATACTAGACCTGGAGGCACGCATATGGCCATTCGTTTTACTGTTCTGCTCGCCGTAGCGTTCATAACGGCGGCGCTCTTTGCTGTTCCCGCAACCGCGGCGGACTCCGGGCAACTTCTCGCCGCGGTTAAAGACATGCCGGCCCAAGCCGACAAGTTTCGTTCGATGATGGGAAACCTGAGCGTTAGCCAGTTCCACTTCGTCAGCGTTTCGAGCGTCGTGGGCGGCGAGGAGTCCGCGTATAAGGCGTCGCTGCGGAAGAATGCAACCGCGCTATCGTCGCTGCGCGATACGCTCAGTCATGCGACGTTGACCGACGATCAAGGCATTGTCATATCACTCCTCAAGGTGATGAAAGCCAAGGAGCTCACGATCGAGCAAGTTACGGGCATTTACGTCAGCGGCAATTCGATTACGCTGTTTTATCAATAGTACGACGGCTGCGCACGAATAAGGCGTAAGCTGGAACGGCGGCTCCAAAAACTCCGAAGGTAACCGCCGTGCCCTGCCATGACGCAAAATACGTCGTTACCGCAATGCCGAGCGACGTCGCCATAAAGATTATCGTCGTATAGGGGTGCCACGGCACGACAAACGGAGGGGACTCCCCTTTGTCGCGCGACCGAAGGACAAAGATTGCGATGGCCGCGAGCGTGAAGAAGAGAAAATCCACGCCGATCACATAATCGAGAATTTGCCGGTAGTCTTTCCAAAACGTAATGAGAATCGCAACGACTCCTTGTAAGGCAATCGCCACAATCGGCACGCGCGTTTTGGGATGCACCCATGCAATTGATCGAAAAAACAATCCGTCTTCCGCCATTGCGTGGTAGACGCGCGGGGACGTGAGGATCTGATTGCTCAGAAACCCGAGCGTGGATAAAGAGATAGCCACTGCCATAAATTGCGCGCCGCGCGTTCCCATGAACGCTTGCGCAATCGCCGAGCCGGGCGCATCGGTGTGCATGAGTCCAGAAGGGCCCAAAACCCGTAAAGCAACAAAATTTACCAAAAGATACAAGGCGATCACGCCGCCGACACCCCACAGCAAACCGATCGGCAAATCGCGCCGCGGATTTCGCATCTCTCCCGCGACGAAGCTCGATGTTTGCCAGCCGCTATACGCAAACATCACCGCGACCATTGCGACCGCCATCGCGCCCAACAGGGTGAGCGTCGATCCCGAGGCCGGCACGGATGCCAGCCCCGACTCCGTAGGATGCGAGAGAAATCCTGCGATAATGAGCGCGGCGATCGCTGCGATCTTTAAAATCATAAAGAGGTTTTGCACGTTGCCGCCTTGCCGCACGCCGAAGCAATTCACGATGGTGAAGACTGCGAGCACCGCAAATGCGAGCAATCGTTGGTCGACGACATGCCCGGTCAGCGCCGGATAGTACCCGGCGAACGTCAGCGCCGCGGCTGCCATTCCGCCGCTCTGTGAGACCAGCAGCAACGTCCAGCCATACATAAATGCGACCAGCGGATGAAACGCATCGCGCATGTATGCATAAAAGCCGCCGTCTTGCGGCCGGCGCGCCGCCAATTCCGCGATCACGAATGCGCCCAAAATAGAGATGATGCCGCCCGCAATCCACACCCCGAGAATCGCAGACGGCAACGACACGTCCTTGGCGACAACCGACGGATTGCGAAAGATTCCAGAGCCGATAATCCCGCCCATGACGATCAACGCGGCGTCGAAGGGGCCAAGGCGCCGAGCCAGCTTGGTCACGCCCCTGCCTTTCGGTGTGCAATAGCGGTTCCTTCGAACCACAGCGCGAATCTCGATGGCCTTCCGGAGAGTTATAAGCAAAGTGGAATGGATGCGCGGCTGGCAACCTAACGTCGACGTCGTTATTGACGAAACGGCACGCATGCTGTTGGTTCGCGCCGAGTTGGCGGGCGCCGATAGCGAGAGTTTACGCGTTTTCTTGGATCAGCGCCGTCTCTTTATCTCTGGACGCCGGGCACGGACTGCGCGCTTACAATGCGGCTCCTTCATGCAAAAAGAGATCGCCGATGGCGAATTCATGAAAAGCATCCGGCTGCCGGTTGCCGTTTCGGAGTCGGAGGTTACGGCAAC
>DASYYA010000082.1:0-34438 GCA_035934355.1 Candidatus Rubrimentiphilum sp.
AATCCAAACGCGCGATACTGCCCGCGAAAACTTGAATCGTACGGAGCTCGATTTGGCGGCGTTACGCGGCGAGCTTGCCTCGGCACGCGCGGAAGTCGAGAGAACCAAACGCGACTTCGAAGCTGCACGAGGACGCGTTAAAGAGATTGCGACGCTGGCAGATCGTGCGCGCGAACGCGAACGGAGCAGCGAAGTGCATCCGGAGGAAACGCGCGATGCCGAACGCGCATCGGTCGAGGGCCGTTTGGGTTCCGCACGCGATCGTATTGCGGCTGCTGAAGCGGCGCAAGTCGAAGCGACACGCATCGCGGGCGAGCTGCGCGAACGACAGGTTGGATTAACGGCGCAACGCGAGGCCGCGCAAGCCCGCCTGGGGATCATCGACGCGGATGTCGAGCGCGCGGGCGAAGCGCGTGAACATATGCGCAGCGAAATCGCGCGGTTGAGCGAGCATGTGAGAACTACGGCGGTGCAGCTCGAAACGCTGCGTGCATCGGTCGCGCAGACGGATGCCGCCTTTGAAGGCGCGCGGCGCGAACGCGGAACGCTTTCGGATCGCGTGACGCAATTGGAATCGGATCTGCGTTCCGCCGAACTCGAGGAACGCGATACCGCCGGCGGCGGCGAGCGCAGCCGGATGCGTCTAGCGGAGATCGAGGCCGAACTCGGCATGCTGGTTTCGCAATTCGCGCAGAACCCGGCGACGGATGAGGAGTGCCGCGAGGTTGAAGCGCGCTACCGCGACGAGCCTGACGAAATTACGCAGAATCTACCGCGGTTGCGTGAAGAGCTCGCGCGGCTCTCCAACGTGAACCTCAATGCCGAGGCCGATCGTGAAGAGATAGCGCAACGCGAAGCATTCTTGCGCGCGCAGCTCGACGATCTTTCCAAAGCGCGCGAAACGCTCCTGGCCTCGATTGCAGAAATCGAGCAACTAACCCAGGCGCAGTTCAACGAAACATTCGAGTTGGTGGCGGCTGCTTTTACGGAAATGTACGGCCGCCTGATCGGTGGCGGCGAAGCGCGCATGTGGCAAACCAATCCCGAGAATCTTTCTGAAACGGCGATCGAGATTTCGGTGCAGCCACCCGGCAAGAAGTTAATGCCGTTGGCGGCCCTTTCCGGTGGCGAACGCGCACTGACGTCAGCTGCACTGATCTTTGCGCTCATCCAGGTGCGGCCGGCGCCGTTCTATTTGCTCGACGAGGTTGATGCAGCTTTGGACGACGCGAACGTCGAGCGTTTCTCCAAAATGGTGCGCGAGCTCGCGACCGATTCACAGATGGTTATTGTTACGCACAACAAGCAAACGATGGAGCTGGCCGACCGTCTTTACGGCGTAACGATGCGCGAAGCGGGCGTCAGCACGATCGTGTCCGCGGAGTTACGCGAGAGCGAGCGGCGGGCGGAGGCCATTGCCTGACGCTGCGCTGTTCTCGGTTTCTGACAAAACGGGCGCCGCCGAACTCGCACGCGCACTGGCTGCGCGCGGCAGCGCAATTTTCGCCACAGGCGGTACGTGTGGCTTTCTCCGAGACAACGGCGTTGCGACTCGTGACGTTGAGGAACTAACCGGGTTTCCTCCACTCTTCGACGGGCGCGTCAAGACGTTACACCCGAAAGTTTTTGGCGCAATTCTTTACGACCGCGACGATGCGGCGCATCGGCAGCAAGCGAGTCAATACGCGATCGCGCCGCTCGGAACCGTCGTCGTAAATTTGTATCCGCTCGGGGGTGAGATCGATGTCGGCGGCGTGGCATTGCTCCGCGCGGCCGCCAAAAACTTTGCGCATGTGAGCGTGTTAAGCGACCCGTCGCAATATTCCGAATTCTTAGCGCAGCTCGAATCCGGCGGCCCCAGCCGAGCGCAACGCCGCAAACTCGCTATCGCCGCATTTCGCCGAGTCGCCGAGTATGATGCTGCCATTGCGCGTTCGCTCGAAGGGCAGGATGCGCAAGATGGTTCCGAATTGCCCGGCGCGCTCACGGTCGCTATGCCGCTGGCGCAACCGCTTCGCTATGGAGAAAATCCGCAGCTACGCGCCGCTTTTTATCTGGGAAACCGGCGCATCTTGCCCGAGCAGCTCCACGGCAAAGCGCTTTCATATAACAATCTGTTGGATTTAGATGCGACTTTGCGTCTGCTCTCACGCGCGGCGCTAGGGGCGGAGTTTGGTTCGCAGCGCGAACGCTACGCGCGCGCGGCGATCGTCAAGCACACGGTACCGTGCGGTGTTGCGCAGCGCTCTTCTGTGAGTAAGGCGATTGCGATGGCGCTGGCCGCCGATCCGATCTCGGCGTACGGCGGCATCTTGGCGGTGGATCGCACTATCGATAGGGCCGGCGCCGACGAACTCGCGCCCTTTTTTCTGGAGATCGTCGCTGCGCCGGCATTTGGCGATGAGGCGCTCGAACGCTTACGCCGCAAAAAGAACCTGCGTGTGATGCGATACGCACCGGAACTGCCGGACGAACTGCAGCGGGGGCTGCAATTACGTAGCGCGCTCGGCGGCGTGCTGGCCGAAGAAGAAGATCCCCAGTTCGCGCGCGAGTCATGGCACGTGGCCAGCGCGCGTCAACCGCTTCCGCAAGAATGGCACGATCTGGCACTCGCATGGGATGTGGTCCGTCATGTCAAGAGTAACGGCGTCGTCATCGCGAGCGACGGCGTGACGCGCGGGATCTGTGCCGGTCAAACCAATCGCGTCAGCGCGGTGCAGATTGCCGCCGATCGCGCCGCGACATTCGCGAACGGCGCGGCCTGCGCGAGCGACGGTTTCTTTCCGTTTGCCGATGGGTTGGAAGCCGCAGCTGCTGCCGGATGTTCAGCGATCATTGCGCCGTCCGGCTCGATTCGGGATCCTGAAGTGATCGCTGCGGCGGACCGCCTCGGCGTTTCGCTCGTCTTTTCCAGCCACCGCTACTTTCTGCATTAAATAAGGAGAGCTCAACTTGCCGCGGTATCTGCACACGTCGATCTTCGTCAACAATATGCAAGAGTCGATCGAGTTTTACACGGAAAAATTAGGACTGAAGCTGCTGGACGGTCCCTATCACTATCCCGGAAATGCCGATATGGCGTTCGTCGGTAACGACTGGAACGCGTATATCGAACTCGTCTACGATCTCGAAGACCACCCGCCGTATCAACTCGGGAACCGTTACGAACATTTGGCGCTCGAAATTGACGGCGATCTCGAAGCCGCGATCGCGCAGCTGCGAGCGCAAGGAGTCAAAGTTATCAAAAACGTCAAGCGATCCCCGAGCGGAACGCGAGCGATTGCATTTGTCGAAGATCCGAACGGCATTCCCGTCGAGCTCTTGGAACCGCGCCGTGCGTCGAATCTTTCGTAGCCGTTAGCGATAGATGAACGGGTCGGAAGGCCGCGGGATCGATTCGATGCGATCGATCTTCAGACGCAAACCCTCGTCGCGCTCGATAAGCGAGCCGGAAGCGCGAAACCAGCCGGAGCGTAAAGTAGGTGCGTTATCCAGGCGAATCGCTACCGGAGCCGCGTCTGCGCGGCAACACGTGATCGCATAGCGCACGAGCATCGTGGCGCTGCCGTTCCGCGCGACCTCGCCGGTGAAATCCAAATGTTCTCCCGCAAATGCATCTACCAAGGTTGTTTCGGTGGCATGATAGCTTGGTGGCGGCGCGCCCAGCACGCAGCCCACGAACATAATCGCGGGCGCAAGACGAAGGCGCGCGTATGTAGCGTTGCGATGCCGCCATGCGAACACCGCCAAAGCGACAGCGCTCGGCCAGAGCGTGATTGCGATCCTCGGGTTGACCAAGCTGCCTCCGTGGCGCGCTGCGATAATCGCGCAGGCAATCGCGGCGGTGCTATATGCGAGAAAATCGTGAGCGCTCACGTTCGGCGTTGACTTCCGCCACGTGCGCCAATCAAAGATTCCCGCGACGCACAAGAAACCGGCAGCCGCAGCCGGCGCAGCGGCTCTCATTGCGGCTGCCATGCTAATCGAACCCAGCGCGCACGGAGCGCTCGCAAATGCCACGATCGCCGAGATCGCAAACAGCAACGCCGGTGGCGCGTGCATTCCGGCAATTGCCGGAAGCATCGGGACGCACGTTGCACTTGCCAGGGCGGGAAAAACGAGCTCGTGCATGAGCGTGGCGGGCTGCTGTTCATGATGCGCGCGCGAACGCTTGCGGAACGCCGCTGCATCCACGATGGCGGCGAGACCGAAACGCCCCAGTGCAATCCATGGGCCAAAAATAAACCAGGCTGCCAATGCGGCCGGAAATGAGCGCGCCGCCGGTCCCGAGCCGCAACCACATCCGAGATACGCAGTAACATGAGAGCTCCGCGCAAGGATGCGCGCGCAAAACGCGCCGGCGAGAATGAACGGCACGCTTTCGAGCAACATTGCGGACGCGTTGACGGCGATTGTGGTCAACACACGGCACAATCACGTCTGGGCAGGTCCGCCGCAAGAACGTTTTAAAGATGCCGCCATGTCCTCGAAGCTGGCGGCGCCGCGCGGCACTCAGGATCTCTTTCCACCGCAGTCGGGACGCTGGCAAGAGTTGGAGGCACGCATCCACGCGCTGTCGCGCCGTTACGGATACGGCGAAGTGCGCACGCCCATCTTTGAATCGACCGAGCTCTTTGTTCGGGGTGTCGGCGAGACGAGCGATATTGTCGAGAAAGAGATGTACTCGTTTGCGGACAAAGGCGGACGCAATATCACGCTCCGGCCGGAATGGACCGCGCCCGTTATCCGCGCGGCATTGCAGCATGGAATGATCGCGGGCGATGCGCAACGTCTCTATTACTTGGGACCGATTTTTCGCTACGAGCGGCCGCAAGCCGGACGGTATCGCCAATCGCACCAATTCGGTATCGAGTGCGTGGGGTTTGCTGCTCCGCAAGCCGATGCTGAAGTGATTTCGCTTGCGTGGGATCTTTTTCGTGAATATGCGATGCGGGATCTGCAGCTGCATTTGAATTCGATCGGAGACGAAGTCTGCCGGCCCAGATTCCGTCAGGCGCTGCGCGAGTACTTTGAGCCGCACAAAAACGCATTGAGCGCCGATTCCCAGCGCCGTCTCGATCGCAATCCGTTGCGTATCCTTGACAGCAAAGCATCGGAAGATCAGCCGTTTATCTCCGGTGCGCCGCGTTTAGAGGCATTTCTGTGCGGCCCGTGCCGCGAGCATTTTACCGGAGTAAAGCGCGCATTGGAAGCGGCGTCGATACCGTTTACTATCGACACGCGCATCGTGCGTGGACTCGATTATTACACGCGAACCGTTTTTGAGTTCATCTCCGAATCACTGGGAGCGCAAAACACGGTGTGCGCAGGCGGCCGTTACGATTCACTCGTCCGTGCACTTGGTGGGCCGGATTTGCCGGCGGTCGGTTTTGCACTCGGACTCGAGCGGTTTCTCGCAAGCCTCGAAGCGACGGGAGCCAAGGAAGATGCGGCCCGCGAAGGGATCCAAGCAATCGCACTCGGAGAGGCTGCGTCGGAGCGACTTCTTCCACTCGTCGCGGAGCTGCGGCGTAAAGGCACCGTACCGATATTTATCGACTATAACGATCGGAAGCTGCTCGCTCAGTTGAAAATCGCCGATCGCAACAATGCGCGCTATGCCTTGATCGCCGGCGATCAGGAGCTCGCGCATGGCGAAGTCGTGCTTCGGGACCTAACGCAGCGCGCGGATCGGAAGATTCCTCTCGGAAAAGATACGGCTACCGCCTTGATTGAAATGAGTAGATGATGGACGAAGAACAAACACTGCGGGAGCTGCTCGCGATCATGCACGAGAACGATCTCGAAGCGCTGAAGATCAAGGTTGGCGAGAAAATCTTCGAGTTGGTCCGGCGAGATCCCGAAGGTGCAATATCGCAGGCCGCCACCCCAGCCGCAGCTGCGCAAGCCGCCGCGCCGGTTGCCTCGCCCAACGTCAAGAAAGTGACGGCGCCGCTGGTGGGTGTGTTCTATCGCTCGGCCGCGCCGGATAGCGAACCGTTTGTCAAAGTGGGCGATCGGGTCGATGCGGGCCAAGTGCTCTGTATTCTTGAGGCAATGAAGCTGTTCAACGAAATTACCAGCGACTATGCGGGAACCGTAACGCGGATCGTCCCGGAGAACGGCGAGCTCGTTTCACTCGGTCAGGAGCTTTTTTGGATCGAACCGTAGACGTAACGGCGCGGCGCGGCTACGACGAACTGATTGCCGATCGCCGCGGCATCTATGATGCGCCGCATTACCGCGCGCAAGTTGAGGCCATTGCCGATGCGGTCGTCAAGGCGCTGCGCCGCGGCAACAAGGTTTTATGGATGGGAAACGGTGGCAGTGCCGCGGAGGCGCAGCATATGGCCGCGGAGCTCAGCGGGCGGTTTTTGCGCGAGCGCCCCGGACTCTACAGCGAAGCGCTCTCCGTGAACACCTCATCGCTCACGGCCATCGGAAATGATTTCGGATACGATCGGGTGTTTTCGCGGCAAATCGAAGCTTTTGTCCAGCCGGGCGACGTCGTCATCGGCATGACGACCAGTGGCACGTCACGCAACATCGTGCTCGCGCTGGAAGAGGCCAAGCGACGTCAGGCGCTCACAGTTGCCTTTACCGGAAACGGCGGCGGGAAAGTCGCCGAGGTTGCCGATCTCATATTGCTCGGACCCCCCGGCTATTCGGCGATCGTCCAAGAAGTGCATCAAACGATGGCCCACATCATGTGCGATCTCGTCGAACAGCGCATCATTTTCGAGGACTAGGGTTTCGTTGATGTTGCACACGCTCGCGCCGCTTGACGCTCGCACGCTCTTCGAACGCATGCGTGACCGGCGAGTGCTTGTCGTCGGCGACGTCATGGTCGACGAATGGATTTGGGGCAGCGTCACGCGCATTTCGCCCGAAGCTCCTGTTCCGGTCGTCGCCGTCAACGATCACTCATTTACGTTAGGCGGTGCGGGGAACGTCGCGAATAATCTCTGCGCGCTGGGAGCGCACGTGGTTTTTGCTGCCGCGGTGGGCGCCGATGGTTTTGCGCATTATGTCAGCGACTTGCTGGCAGATGAAGGCATTGGCAGCGAAGGCGTGATCACGATATCGGATCGGCCGACGACGCGGAAGACCCGAGTCGTCGCGCACAACCAGCAAGTCGTGCGGGCGGATTGGGAATGCACGACGCCGCTTGACGACGCTGATCGCGCGCGTTTGCGCGAAATTGTCTCCCGCGAAGCGGCGCGCGCCGATGCCGTCGTGTTGAGCGATTATGCCAAAGGGTTGTTTTCGCGAGACCTCGTTGAAGCGGCGCTTGTTTGTCCGATTGTCGTAGCCGATCCCAAGCCGCAAAACGCAGCGCTCTTTGCCGGCGTGACGTGCGTTGCGCCCAACGTGCACGAAGTCGAGCAAGTCAGCGGAATTGCGATAACGACCGAGCCGTCATTGGAGCGCGCCGGCGAAATGTTGCTGAAACAATTGGATTGCCGCTACGTCGTGATCACTCGTGGCGAACACGGGATGTCGCTGGTGGGAAAAAATGGCGAACGCCTACACATCCCATCGGCGGCGCGAACCGTTTATGATGTTAGCGGAGCCGGCGACACGGTCACGGCTGTGCTCTCACTTGCGCTCGCAGCCGGAGCGTCAATCGAAATGGCGATGCAGCTGGCGAACTTCGCCGCCGGCGCCGTCGTCGAAAAGCTTGGTACCGCGACCGCATCCTCTGACGAGATTCTGGCGCTCGTGGAGAAGCCGGCGCGCGATTGAACGCTAGCGAGTTTTCGGGCGCGATTCTCGATCGCGACGCAGCTGCGGGGTGGCGCGAACGCATGCGCGCCACCGGCAGCCGGGTTGTTTTTACCAACGGTTGCTTTGATATCGTGCACGCCGGGCACGTCGCCTACTTAGCCTGGGCGCGCGCGCAAGGCGATGCATTGATTGTAGGTTTGAATACCGATGAGTCGGTGCGGCGAATCAAAGGGCCCGCGCGGCCGCTGGTTGCCTTCAACGATCGCGCGCGCGTGCTGGCGGCGTTGCGCAGCGTTGACGTTGTCGTCGGATTTAGCGAACGAACCCCGGAAGTCATCATCGATCTCCTGAAACCCGATGTGCACGTCAAAAGCGAGCAATATCGCGAAGACGAACTCCCCGAGCGTGATGTCGTGATCGCGCACGGCGGTGTGATTAAGTTAGCGCCCCATATCGCGGGCGCAAGTACGACCGATCTTATCGCGCGTATCCTCAAACACTACGGGAACTGATATGCAGTTAGCGATCACATGTAACGGCCCGGGCGAGACGGCCGGGTGGCTGCGTCCGCTTTTGCGCGAGCTCTATGCGGTGCAGCCGGCGACCGAGCTGCATATCTTTTACGTTCCCGACGATTACGCGACGGGCGCAGAACCGGGTGTTGTGCGAGCGCTTTTTCCGCAAGCGCACGTCTACGATACCGGTACCTACATTAAAACAGCGCTCGGGCGCAGAGTGCCCGGCGTTCCCGATCGCGTTGATGTGGTGCTGTATCTCGGAGGCGATCTCATGCACGCCGCCCGGTTGCGCCGCGTTTTCAGATCGCGATTTCGCTGCTACCGGTTTGTGCGCCGCAAGTATGCTCGCTTTACGGAACGTGCCTACGCGATCGACAAGCACAATGCGGAAGAGATGGTGCGCACCGGCGTAACATCGGAAAACGTGCGCGTCACGGGAAATCTGGCGATCGATGGGGCGCTCATCGAAGCTTCGGCGGAGCCGGAAAGCGGCGCGCCGGAGGACGGCATTCTTTTCATGCCCGGATCGCGGGATTATGAGGTCGCCAATCTCGTGCCATTTTTCTTTACGGCGGCGCTCGCGCTCCGGCGCGAAGATCCGAACTTGCCGATCGCGTTTGGAATATCGCCGTTTACGTCAATCGAGGAACTTCGCGCGGCAATTACTTCCG
Source organism: Candidatus Rubrimentiphilum sp. (assembly GCA_035934355.1). Lineage (GTDB taxonomy): Bacteria > Vulcanimicrobiota > Vulcanimicrobiia > Vulcanimicrobiales > Vulcanimicrobiaceae > Rubrimentiphilum. Next base: position 8,918 of record DASYYA010000082.1, read on the forward strand.
GCGGCCACCCCAACGTTTTCTCCAAACGAGGCGCCTTGCTCCATGAAGGCGATCGCCTGTTTCTGGCTTCTGAAGACGGCACGCAGCGTTTCCCGGTGGTCCGCAATGCGCTGTCCGCCGCAACTCGCGCGCGCCTCGTGGTCACGTTCCCCGGAACCAAGGTGATCGAGCTCGCGGCGCTTGGAAAACCCGTCCTCTCATGCACGCTGCTCAACCTGCCGGAAGCAGTCACGATCAATGGCCCGCTCACATACTTGGATCGGATACCGCTTGTCGGCGTTTCGTTGAAGCGCGCAGTGGTTACCGGCGTATCGCGGCGCTTCAAATTTCACACGCAACCGAATATGGACGCGGGGTACGAGATCGTGCGCGAATTGCACGGGACGCTGACACCCGGGCGGGTTGCACGCGTCGCGTTGCAGGGTTGGGATGATGCAAAGTGGCTGCGTGAAACCTCGCAGGCGTTGCTTATGTTATACACCGAACATCGCGGCGCAAGTGCTCGAATGGCGCGCGATATCTTAGAGACGGAAGCGTAAAGGTTCTCATGCGGTTTTCGGTGATCGTTGCCACCCGAGATCGCGCCGAGTTCTTGGATCGCGCGTTGGAGTCGCTGGCGAAGCAGATCGGCGCCCCGTCGTTTGAAGTTGTCATCGTCGATAACGGATCCACCGATGCTACGGCGCAGGTCGTCGAACGCGCGCGCAACCATCAACCCTATGACGTCATCTATGTCTATGAAGAGCGCCCCAATCGCGGTGCCGCGCGCAATCGCGGACTTGCGGTTGCGTCAGGACACCTTATCGCGTTTTGTGACGACGACGTCTATATACCACCGGGATGGCTCGCCGCCCACGATGCGGCGCACACTTCGACCAACCTTGTCGTCAATGGTCCGATCGTCAACGTGCCTTCCTATCACGAGCGTCCGAAACCGGCGTTATCGCATTACTCGCGCGCGTTTTTGTGTACGTGCAACGTTTCCATACCGGCGTCTGCATTGCGCGCTGCCGGCGGTTTCGACGAACAATTCCATTTGTACGGGTGGGAAGACACCGAACTCGGCATGCGCCTGCGCCGGCAGCGTCTCCGCTCGCGGTTTGCCTGGGACGCGTATCTCTGGCACATCAAGCCGCCGCAAACGCTTGAAGACGAAATGCGAAAGGCGCTCGAAAAGGCACGCATGGCCGCACGCTTCGTGCGCAAAGATCCAAGTTTTCGCGTGCGCACGGCAACCGGCGCGCACCCGGCAAATCTGCTGCGCGCGAAGGTCATTCAGCCGCTCTTACCGTGGTACGCAGGCGCTGCGAGCGACGAACGGCTTCCCGGAGCGGTGCGTGCCGTCGCAAAGTCACAACTCCTTGACGGTGTTTACACTGTCGAGCTCGCCCGCGCTCTGAACGCGACCGCGTGAATTCGCAGAGCCGCGCGCTCTTGTATTGCGCCGGCGGCGGCATTGGCGACTCGTTGTTGGCAACGGTTGTCGCGCAGGCCTTACATTTGCACTATGCGCGCGTCGATGCGTTAACGCTGCCGGCTCATGGGGAAGCGCTCCATCGAGTGCCGGACGTCGATTCCGTGCTGATCGATGCCGGTCAAGACGAATCCGAGCTTGCAGCCGGGCTCGAATCGGCGCAGTACGATGCAGCGGTCATTACTTGGGCGACGCTCAGAGCCGCGCGCGTGGCGCATCGCGCGCAGATTCCAATTCGCGTCGGCCAATCGCAACGTTTATATTCGTGGCGTTTTACGCATCGCGTTCCGGTCCGCAGCGAACATGGCGATGTCACCTCGCACTGGTCGCAGATTCTCTTGGATTATCCGCGCGCAATCGGTTGTGCAATTCCAAGCGCGACGATTCACTTCGTCCCAACGCGAGCCGACGAGGATGCGGCGCAAGAACTCAGCGACGAGCTCGGTCTGCACGAAGGGGCTTTTGCGATCGTGCATCCGGCCAATGCCGCCGCTACTGCGCGTGGAATGTGGCCGCTCGAAGGTTGGATTGACTTAGTAAGAACGATCGCCGACCGTTTTCGAATTCCGGTTCTCGTTAGCGGTGGCGAGGCCGACCGCACAATCGCCGAAGGCATCGTCGTACGCGCCGGCGGTTTCTCGATCGCCGGAAAAGCCAACATCGGTACGTTCGGCGCGCTGAGCCGGCGGGCGGCCTTTTTTGCGGGCATTACGACGGGTACGATGCACGTCGCCGCGGCGTGCGGATGCCCGACGGTTGGCATCTTTCCGTTTCAAACCGACACGCCGGATCGCTGGTCGCCGCTCGGTCAACGCACCGCGATCGTGCGCGCGAGTTACCCCTGTCCGCCCGGGGAACGCAAAGAAACCTGTCCGGACTATGCGTGCATCGCGCACTTGGACACGCCGCGCATTGTAGCGGCAATCGAAAGCTTGTGCCCTGTCCTCATTTCACAATGAAATCGACAATTCAACTTTGCACCTATAACCGCGCGCAATTGCTCGAGCGCGTCCTCGACGCGTGTTTTGAACAAACCGTGTCCGGAGCAGATTACGAAGTCGTGCTCGTGAACGACGGTTCAACCGACGATACGCCGGCGGTTATCGCACGCGCGCAAAGGCGTGCCACCTGTCCCTTTACTGTTGTTAACCAGCCCAACGGCGGATTAGCCAAGGCGCGAAATGCGGGTTTGGCCGCTGCAACCGGCGAGCGAATCATTCTCATCGACGACGACGTGCTGCCGCTTCCAAATTTCGTTGCCGAGCATCTGAGGTCGCAAGAGAAACATCCGGGCGCGATCGTTCGCGGGGCGGCAATCAATACGGAGAGCTTCGATGATTTGCCGCCACCCATCTGGTCGATCCGCAATTACAGCGGCAACTACTTTTGGACGACAAACGTATCGGTGCCACTTGCAACGTTGCGTGCCGCCGGCGGCTTCAACGAAAGCTTTGCAGAGTACGGCTGGGAAGATATCGATGTCGGCTTACGGTTGCGGTTTTCCGGCGTAAGAGCGGTCTTCAATCCGCGCGCGCTCGTCTATCATTATAAACCACAACCGCGCGGCAGCGACGTCGAGCGGATGGTGCGGCAAGCGCGCGCGCAAGCGCGAACCGCCGTGCAGCTGGCAGCGCTCCATCCGCACTGGCGAACCTACCTCGCTACCGGCGATAATCCGGCGCAACGCGTTTTGCACCGCTGGATTCGCGGCGTAGGCGCCATGCGCAAGTTCCGATCCGCGCTTGAAAATATTGAAGCGCAGCAACCACTGGACAAGTTGCAACGCCGGCTGGCTTCCAGGTTGGCCGCTGAAGCGTATTTCGAAGAATTGGATCGCGCGCGCCGGATGGCGCGAGGATGAACCAAATCGTGCTCGTTCGCACCGATAGAATGGGTGATTTGGTGCTGTCGACGCCTGCGATCGCAACCGTGCGCAAGTCATTTCCGCAAGCCCACGTCACTATGGTCTGTAGCACATACAACCGGATCGTGATGGAGCGCAACACCGATGTGGACGAGATCGTGGATCTGCCGTCAGGGATGTCGCCAGAGCGATTCGGCGCGACATTTCGCGGGCGTAGCGATCTCGCGATTGCGCTGGCGCCGCGCTTGTACGATCTTGCTATTGTCGGATCGACCCGGGCGCCGGTTCGCGTCGGCTACACCTACTCCCGTCGCTTCCTTCTGCGGTTAATGCTGCGGCGATATGTCAATCGCCTGATGACTTCGGAGGCCGATCCGGGGCTGAGCGATCGCGATCCGCACCGGCACGTGCGCCATGAGGTCAACCAATTACTGGATCTGGTGGCGCTCGCGGGAGCGAATGCGCGGGTTGAACGGCTACGGTTAGATATTACCGACCAAGAGCGCGCCGCGATCGCGTTCTTACCGGAGCGGCCGATTGTTTTTCATTTTGGTAAACGATGGATCCGGTCGGGGAGTACGCTTGAGTCGACATTGGAGCTCGTGCGACAGCTTCATCGTTTCGATCGCGCAATTGTGTTGACGTACGCGCCCGATTGCGAGCATGACGTTGCGGCACTCGCCGAAGAACGGGTTGCGGATGTCGTTCTGGGCGGGTTGCCGTTTTATCACTGGGCCGCAGTATTCGAGCGTGCCGCCGTTGTCGTTACCGTTGATACCGGCGCAACGCATGTCGCAAGCGCCGTGCGCCGCCCAACGGTTGTCGCGTTCGAGCATCAATACTTTCGCTTGAACTCACAAGAATGGGCGCCGTACGGCGTCCCCAACGTGCTTGTGCGCAAGCCTCGCGATCCGGATCTGGCTGCGCTTTCGCACTTCCGCCAAGAGGTCGTCGAAGGCGTTGCAAGGTTGCTTGCCGGTGATTGAAGCGTCGATCGTCGTTCCGACGTACAACCGGCTGAGCACGCTGCGAGTCGTACTGCCGTCTTTGACCGAACAAGATGTTTCTGCCGATCGGTATGAAATTTTGATCTGCGATTCCAACTCGACCGACGGCACCGCAGAATACGTTTCTTCGTTTCGCGTGGGTCATCCAAACGTTCGCCGGATCGCGGGCGCGTTTTCCGGAAGAGCCATGGCGCGAAATGCGGGCATTGCCGCGGCCGCCGGGGCAGTCGTGCTCTTTAACGATTCCGATATCATCGCATCGCCTGATCTGCTTTCGACGCATCTGCGGCGGCATCGCGCGGAGGCAAAAATAGCGGTCGTTGGCTGTGAGGTACAGGTGAAATCGCTCGAAGATTACGCCGATAAACGCGATCACCCAGAGCGGCGCAATCCGTTGCATCCGCCGAGTCGCAAGCGGTTGAGCTGGCTATATTTTCTAACTGGAAACGCTTCGGTTCGGCGTGAGGATTTGCTCCGCGTCGGCGGATTTGACGAAAGTTTCACCGGCTACGGCCACGAGGATTTGGAGCTCGGATACCGCTTGCAAAAAGCCGGCGTGACGATCCTGTATGAGCCTCGAGCGATCAACTACCATTGGCAAGATATCGCGCACGAGGACCAGATCGAGAAGATGAAACTGGCGGGGCGGTCAACCGTCCGGTTTTACCGCAAGCATCCGGATTTTGCCGTGATGCTCAACCTCGGAATGACGCCAATCTCTTTGGGTGTCCATTCCGCCGTAAGCAAGGTTCCCTGGATCCTGAATGCGCTGAATCACCGGGCTTCGCGTTCAAGGTTTGCGCGAGCGTTCGTCCAGCAATATCATTACGTTTCCGGAATCAAAAGCGCACTCTCCGAGCGCGTCGAATGAAGCTCGTCCTATGAGCGATAGACGCAGTTGTGGCCAATTGCGCGGAGCCGATGCCGGTCAAACGGTGGAGCTTGCCGGATGGGTTAACGTGCGCCGCGATCACGGGGGGTTGATTTTTATCGATCTGCGAGACCGCGACGGCTTGACGCAAGTTGTTTTCGATCCGAAGCACCCCAGCTTCGCCCAAGCCGAACGTTTGCGGCACGAAGACGTCGTGCGGGTGCGCGGCCTGGTGCGGCGCCGTCCCGCCGGAACGGAGAACAATAAGCTGCCCACGGGCGAGATCGAGGTTGCGGTTGCGGAGTTGGAGATTCTCAACCGGTCCCTTGTTCCGCCGTTTGCCATTAACAAAGAGGGCGATGTCGACGAGAACCTGCGCATGGAGTACCGCTATCTCGATCTGCGGCGCACCCGCCCGCAGCGCAACATCGTCCTGCGGCACCGGATGATCAAAGTCATGCGCGATTACTTTGATGCGCGGGGGTTTACCGAAATCGAAACGCCGATGTTGATCAAATCAACTCCCGAAGGCGCGCGCGATTTTCTGGTCCCGAGCCGTTTGAACGCCGGGTCGTTCTATGCGCTGCCACAGTCGCCGCAGCTGCTCAAACAGATCTTGATGATCGCGGGGTTCGGCCGCTATATGCAGATTGCGCGGTGCATGCGCGACGAAGACTCGCGCGCCGATCGGCAAGCGGAGTTCACGCAGCTCGACGTCGAGCTTTCGTTCTGCACGCAAGAAGAAGTGCTCCAGATCATGGAGTCGTGCATGCGCGAAGTTTGGAAAGAGGCGATGGACATCGACCTTCCGGCCTTTCCGCGTTTAACCCACGCGCAAGCACTCGAGCGGTACGGTAACGACAAACCGGATTTGCGATTCGAGTTACCGTTGCAACGCGTGGAACGTGCTTTTACCTCCACAGCGTTTACGATCTTCAAAGACGTGATCGCCTCCGGCGGCGCGATTGTCGCGTTGCGTTATCCGGGCGGCGGCTCGCTTTCACGCCGCGATTTCGACGCATTGATCGAGTTGGCGAAACAGGGCGGCGCCAAAGGCATGGTCTGGGTCGCGCTGGCGGCTGATGGACCAAAGAGTCCGGCTGCGAAATTTCTCGACGATGCAACGCTCGCGACGCTGCGTGAGGCCACACAAGCGGAAACCGGAGACGCCATCTTGCTCTTCGCAGATGCCGCTGAAGCCGCCCTCACTGCTGCCGGAAAGATGCGCAACGAGATCGGCGACCGGTGCGGATTGCGCGATCCGGCGAAGTTCGTCTTTGCGTGGGTGACCGATTTTCCATTATTTGAAATTGACGAAGAAACCGGGAAACCGCGGCCGGCGCACCATCCCTTCACCGCGCCTGCGGAGGGGCAATGGCCGTTGCTGGATACCGATCCGCTGGCAATGCGAGCGCAGCATTACGACATGGTGCTCAATGGTTACGAACTGGGCAGCGGTTCGATTCGCATTCACAAGTCGGAATTTCAGCGGCGGATCTTCACCATGCTGGGTTTGAGTAACGAGCAGATCGACGATCGCTTCGGCTTTTTCATTCGCGCCCTGGACTACGGCGCGCCGCCCCACGGCGGCATGGCCATTGGCATCGATCGGCTGGTGATGATCGCTGCCGGCGAAGACAGCATTCGCGATGTGATCGCGTTTCCCAAGAATCAGCTCATGCGCGATGTGATGATGGATGCACCTTCGAGCGTTCCCGAGCATCTTTTGCGGGAGCTGGCACTTCGCTCAACAGCTCCGCCGCGCGCGTAAAAATCGCGTCGAACATCGGAACCGTCAATTTCCCGGTGTTCGTATTTTGCCGGCTTGGGTGAAAGGACGCGATGACATGGATGCGCCGTGTGTTCATGCCGGCAAACATCTCTTGGCCGTGAGCAAACTGCCAACGTTCGGGATCGATCGTATAGCCATTGGCCTTTAAAGCATCAACGGCGGCTTTTGTTCCGATGGCGCCCAACCCGACGACGACGCGCATCTCTTCAAGCGCGGCAAATTCGCGGCATAAATAGGGGAAGCAGCGACGGAGCTGCACGGGCGCCGGTTTGTTCTGCGGCGGTGCACACCGCAGTGCCGCGGTGATAAAACAGTTGCGTAACTGCAAGCCGTCATCCGCACTGCGTGCCGACGGCTGATTGGCAAAGCCTGCGCGGAAAAGCGCGGGATAGAGGAAATCACCGGACGCGTCACCGGTAAAAGGCCGTCCCGTGCGATTGGAACCGTGAGCTCCGGGAGCCAGACCCACAAGCACAACCTGCGCCGACGGATCGCCGAAACCCGGTACCGGCTTGGCCCAATACGTCGCATCCGCAAAGGCGCGTTTCTTTTCGCGTCCGATCGTGCGGCAATACCGGCGCAACTCGGGACACTTCGCGCAGCCGACGATTTCATCGCGAAGCTCGCGTAGTGCGGACGCGCTCATTGCAAGCCAAGCTCCTCAAAGCCGATGGATTGCAGCGCCGCATACGTCACGATGCCGGCGGCCGTCGAAAGATTTAAGCTTCGCACCGAATGTTCGCGCATGGGGATACGCAACGATCGCTCTGGTTCGCGCTCGAGCAGGTCACGCGGCAATCCGCCTGTTTCCTTTCCAAACACGAGGATGTCACCCCGCCGGAATTCCGCTCGCATATACGGCTTCCGGCCGCGCGTTGAGAAGTACCATCGGGGCGTTGCGGCCGTTTCTTCCAAGAACATTTTTAGATTCGGGTGCAGCGTGATCGCAACGTGTTCCCAATAATCGAGGCCGGCACGCTTGAGTTCACGATCGTCGATGCGAAAGCCGAGCGGCTCGATCAGATGCAGCGCGCATCCGGTGGCCGCGCAAAGCCGTGCGATGTTGCCGGTGTTGGGCGGAATCTCCGGTTCGACCAGTGCGATGCCGAGCGGCGCTTGCATCCGCGGCGTGCCGGCCACGATCCGCTCTTGCGGTTGGCTCATGAGTTGACGATCGAAACAAAATCGAGTCCCACCGGCGCAACCGCGTACGCCACGCCCTTGTTGCGCTGCCAGATCTTTTCGATCGCGGCGCGTGAATAGACGGATCGAATCTTGGGTGCAGCCGGATCGTTCATCGCGCAGTCGCCATTCTCAGTGAACCCGCACAGAACAGCCAGGTGACCGTCGGAGTGTTCCACCGGCGCGCCGGGGAGCTCGTTCCCGCTCCAACCATACGAGATCGCCAGCGGAATATTGGCTTCGATGAAGCGCTGCGCATGATCCAAGTTACGCAAGTAGACGACCGCCGCGCGCAATCCCAAGCTCCCGCTAAAAGCGACGTTGAACGACCAATTCCCGGTGCCGTTATACGCGCGATCGAAGACGGCGCGCGCGGTCTCGGCGACATCGTATTCGATTCCGTGGTATGCGTTGAGCATCGAAAGGCTTGCGGGGCTGCACCAGCCACGTTCTTCGGCGACCACATACTGCGACCGCGCCGGCACGTCGAGCACACGCGCACGCGCTGCATACGGCAGCGATGGCTGCATATGTTGCGGCATCGCAAAGCCGAGCGCATTGAACCTTACGCCCGGTGCGCGCACTTCGATGCCGTCGAACGGCCGAACGCTGCGGATGACGTCGGTTTCTACTACAACGCCGTCGTGCTCTGGGCTAAACGATTGACGTCCGTGCGCCGACCATTGCACATGGCGTAACCAAGGTGTTGCCGGCATTTGCGCGCGCAAGAGCCGGAAGTCGAGCTCGCCGTTTTCTGAAAATGTATTCCAACTCAACACGCCCTCGCGTGCAGGTTCAAACCGTAGGGTTGTCTGCTCTTCAGCGGGTTCAAGTAACGCGATCACATCTGCCAGTCCCACGCGTTCCACGTATCTTGCACGAACGCCGCGGGCCGCAGATTTTTCATGTCGCTGTTGACCGCCGTATATTCATTTTCCCAATAGAAGAAAATGCTTGGAACCAACTCGTGGATGCGCTCTTCCTCTTGCTGGTAGAAGCGCTTGCGCGCTGCGTGGTCGTAGGTGAGCAATGCCTGTTCCGAGGCGCGATTGACGATCGGATCGTTCATCCAGACCGTATTGCCGCCATGCGGCGGAATGTACTTCCCGTTCCAGAGTCCCGAGTTGTCGGGATCGGGTGCGTTGATCTCAACCGACCATTCGATATCGTATTTGCCCGTATAGATCGGCCCGTCTTGAGCGAAGAGCAAGCTCACCGGATAATTGCGAATCTGAATGTTGATTCCCAGCGGCTTGAGCTGATTCTGCACTTGCACTTCGGCTTCGATGTTCTCTTGTTTGTTGGTGCCGGTTGAAATGCTGAGCTGCAACGGTTGGCCATTCTTCCGGAGCCAGCCGTCGCTGCCCATCTGCCAGCCGGCCTGCGCCAGCAATTGACGCGCGTGCTGAGGATTGTATTGATAGCGGGGTATCTGTGGTGCCGCCCATGAGAGCGGGAAAATGTCGCTGGTCGCCAGCTCGTTGTAGCCGTGGTAGCTCGTGTCGTTGATCCGCTTCCAGTCAATGCCTTCGGCAATCGCCAAACGCACGCGCTGATCGGCTAACACCGGATGGCTCATGTTGAATGCCATGTGACGCCAGTTCGCGATTAGCTTCTTGATTACGGTAATGCCCGGCAGCTGTGAGAGCCGGGCAACGTCGTTCTCGTTGACGCCGACGAGCACGTCGATCTCGTGGGTTTGCAATTGATTGAAGAGCGTGTTGACGTTCGGAATGATTTTCCAGAAGATTTTCTTCAAGTGCGGCGGTCCGCGATAATAGTACGGATTCGGCCCAAAGACCAGTGACGCGCCGTGGTTCCATTGCTGTAACACAAAGGGTCCACTCGAGATCGGCTTGCTGTTAAACGGCGCTCGATTAATGTCGGGAAGATTCGCGAGCAGATGCGCGGGCAACGGCGGATATGCCGCGCCCCCAAACGCGAGCAAACCCAGAATCGTCGCGTTGGGCTGTTTGAGGTGGATGACGATGGTCGTGTTGTCCGGAGCTTGCGCCGAGGCGATATCGTCCCAGCCGAACAGCGCTTTGACGTTATTGCGCGGATTTTTTACGGCGTTGTACGTGAAGAGCCAATCCTTGGATGTCAACGGCGCGCCGTCGGACCAGCGTAGCCCCTTGCGCAAATGCAACGTAATTGTTTTGCCGTCGCGGCTCAAGCCGCCGTTTGCATACGTCGGTACTTCGCGCGCAAGGTCCGGAATGAAATTTCCGTCGTCGTCGTAGCGCAGCAACGACCCAAAGATCAATCCGTCGACCTGGTCGGTCGCGTCGGTGTGCGCGAACATCGGATTCAAGTTATCCGGTTCGTCGGAGTTTCCGATGCGAACCACGCCGGGAATGGTCCACGGGTTGCGTCCACCGACGGTGGTCGTCATCGACCGCGTACAGCCGCTAAGAATCAGCGCAACGGCAAGCGCCGCTGCCAAAAGCCGAGCACCATTCATGCGATTACCTCCGCGCGTAGCGGCGCAGTCTTGGTTAATGCCGGGACAACCGCGTTCCATAGATTCTCCGCTCCGTTGCGCACTACGTCGTCCGCCGGCAATCCTGTTTCCCGCGATGCCCGGGCGATCTCCTCACGGGCGCGTTCGTCGCTCAGACCATGTGTATTGAGGGACAGGGCGACGACTTTTGCAGGCTTGACCGTTGCGCAGAGATCCTCGTGGATGCGGATCAGATCTTTAAAGGAAAGAATCGGCGTCCCATATGTTTCCACGGCCGAACGCTTCACGTCGGCAACGAGGATCAGCGCATCCGGTGCCGCGCCAAAAAGCAGCGCAAGCGTCACCGGCGCGTATGCGGGATGATTGATCCCACCTTGGCCTTCGACCAGAATATAATCGGGTTCGCGCGCAGCTGCTTGCAGCACGAGCTGTTCGGCCGCACCCGTTGCAAAATCCGAGATAACGCGATCGATCGCAATGCCCCAGCCGGCGATCATCATTCCCGTTTGACCGGTCGGAACAAATTCGGCGCGCACGCCGGCGGTACGGGCTGCACGCGCGAGCTCGAGCACAACCGTCATTTTTCCGACCGCGCAGTCATTCCCGACTGCCAGCACAATCGGCGTTGGAACGCCGTAAACTTTTCCCGTAAAGAGCGGCACGTCCGGCGGCTTGCGCACGTCCCAGATGCGCGCGTGATGTTTGGCAGCGGCATGCGCAAATTCCGGATCGTCGCCGAGCATATCGTGCAGTCCGCTGACAATCTCCAGTCCCGCGCCCAGTGCCGCAAGAATCTCGGAGCGCCAACCCTCGGGCAATTTTCCGCCTTTCGGTGCGGTGCCGATTAATAGCGCGCTCGGCTCGTAGCGGAAGCTTTCAGCAACACTCGAAACAATAGGCGCGTCGCAATCCAAATACTCGACCACCTCGCGAACGGTTTTCCCAGCGTGCTCCGGATCGATCACGGCAACCGTTTCATCCGGAGAGTAGCGAATCACGCCGTGCGCGGTTTTTGCATTTTCGGCGAAGCTTCCGGGCGCGAGAATCGCGTATCTACGCAACTGCGGCCCGTTCCGCAACGCCCAGCCCATTGCCGGCAGGCAGCACGATCTTCCCGTTTTCGTAAACAATGCCCGAAAACGGATCGTCCTTTGTAAGAAATGGTCCGTCGATATCGGCCCAATCCACGAGCGGCGAAATCTGTGCCGCCGCCGTTGCGAGGATTTGACTTTCAACCATGCAGCCGAGCATGATCCGCAGTCCGAGCGCGCGCGCAGTGTGAATCATTTTCAGCGCCCCGCGAATGCCACCGGTCTTAACGAGCTTCACGTTAATACCGTCCACGCAGCCGTAGAGCTGCGGCAGATCGTCAGCGGTGCGCGAATCTTCGTCGGTGACAATCGGAATGTTCGTGCGCTCGCGAATATATCGCAGCTGCTCTGGGTGTCCGGCGGGGATCGGCTGTTCGCAGAATTCAATATCGAATCGCGCAATCTCGGTTAACACTTCAACGGCTTGATCCGCAGTCCAGCCTTCGTTGGCGTCGATGCGAATCGTTCCGGTATAACGCGAGCGAATCGCCTCGATCGTGTCGATCTCTTGGCGCGAGCTGCCGGATCCGAGTTTCACCTTCATGATCGGATGCGTCCCGATCTCCGCCACTTTTCGCATGGTGGTTTCTAAATCCGCAATCCCAACGGTAAACGAAGTCACCGGTGTCGCTGCCGGATTGAGTCCGAGCAGCCGGTAAAGCGGCTTGCCGCAGTCTTTGCCGATCACGTCGTGCAGCGCGACGTCCAATCCGCAGCGCGCTGCCGCGGGAATCGTTTCCGGCAACAGGTCATCGAGCAGATATGGGTCGTTACCGTGCAACGGATGCTGTTCGAAGTAGGCGACGACCGAATCGACCGATTCGCCATAGCGGCGAATCGGCGCGGTTTCACCGAACCCTTCGAGCCCGTTCCAGGTCAGGCGAAAAACGGCCGTACGTGCAACGTCGGCGCTCCCGCGCGAGATCGTGAAAGGATGAACTAGAGGAAGTTCGAGCGGCGAAATTGCGAGCGAAAGAGCGGCCATTTCATAGCACTCTTCTCGCCCGAACGCAAGCAGTTCCTAGACGTCTTCCTCTTCTTCGTCGTCCTCGTCGTCTTCGAGGTCGTCGCCATTCTCTTCGTCGGGTTCGGTTACCGACGCGAGCGGAGAATATGCGGTGCCGCGTTCGACGAGCGGCTCACCATCTGCCGTTTTTTCAATATCGGTCATTATTTCGCTCATAAGCTACCTCGGGAGCCGTATGCCCGCTTGGGGCAATTGCGAAACACGTTGCATGATTACACGAAAAGTATGTAGTACGAACTCGCATCGACTGCGCAGCGCGCGCAGCACGTGGAGGTGCTGGACCAACGATCCTACATAGGGAGCATCAGCTCCGGGCTACCTAACGGCGCTCGGGCCGCACCCACCTGCGAGAATGCAGGTTCAAGACCCTACGTGAAAGACGCCTTATGCGGTCGATACGAAATGCGCTCGCCACCCGGCAAGCGCATTTTGCATGCTTCCGATGGTGGCGTCGCCCTGGGGTGCATCCAACACAATAAATCCACGATACGAGCCTACCGCTACGAACGGTCCAACGTAGCCGTGCCAGACTAGCACAGTTTTTGGTAGGAGCTCATGGAAATCGTCGCCGGCTTCCAAGCTATCGAGATCGGGTCCGAAGCGTAACCATGCCGAGTCTGCTTCCTTGGCTGCGCGCTTCATGTCGTGCACACTCGCCGCGTGGGTATTCGGTACATTGCGCAACGCGATCGTCACATTAAGACGTTTTGCCAAAGCGGCTGCATCGTTCAGCCGCTCCAATGACTGCGTCCAGCTCACGGTCGTCACCGGTTCGAGCGGTGCGGCGACCAAAGGTGCGCCCAGCGTGAGGGCAGTCAGGAACGTCTGTTCCATATGCTCCATCCCGTTGCAAAAAAAGCCGTCGTGGCGCAGCGCGGCGACGGTTAAACCGAGGTCGGTGCACATCTTTTTTATCTGGGCGAGGTAGTCGGTGTCGGCCCGCGGAAAATGCCGCACGTCAAAAACGGCGCCGTCAACCGCAAGCTCGCGCGCGCATGCGTCGATCCATTCGAGTTGAGTGAGATCGCCGCGGCGCAACTGTTCGTCGAAAGCCGTGCTCGAGCAAGCCAGCTTCATCGCGCGCACGTTTCGACCGCTTGAAGGAAGAACCTCGTGAATATTGCTGTCGCTGCCGATCACGCCGGCTTTGAATATAAGGATCGCCTCGCGGTAGCGCTACGCGATGCCGGGCACACCATTCTCGATTATGGAACTTGGAACGATACGCCGGTCGATTATCCGCAATATGGTTACGTTGTTGGTGAAGCGGTCGCTTCGGGACAAGCTGAGCGCGGAATTATCGTCTGCGGGTCGAGCATCGGTATCGCAATGGCGGCCAACAAAGTTCCTGGGGTGCGCTGCGCCGCCACATTCGAACCGCTCGCAACGGAGCTCGCGCGCCGGCACAACGACGCAAACGTGCTCGCGCTTTCCGAACGATTGACCGGCTGGGAGATGATCGAACGGCTTGTGTTGATCTTTTTGACCACGCTTTTTGATGGTGGACGTCACGCGCACCGCGTCGAGCAGCTCTTCGAATACGGTGACGCGCAACGCACGCGCACTTTGAAGGCGATTGAAGATGGAAAGGTGACCGGCGCCGAAACACCTCCGGAGTTGTTACGAGAGGTCCCAATAATCAAATGAGCGCAAACCGGGCCGGCATCATCGCGATCTTTGTGGTTTCAGCGCTGATTTGCGCGTGGGACGTCTATGCTGCGCTGCACGGACATGGAAATACGGCCCTGGCTTGGATTTTTGCGGTGGTGATGGGTTTCATCGCCATCTGGTCGTTGAACACGCTCTATCGCGGGAGCTCGACCAAGCCGTGATCGCTACCTCAAGCGCGATCGAAGCGCAAGACCCCGAACTTTTCGCCGCGATCGCCGGCGAGGAGCGGCGCCAGCGCCAAAACTTAGAGTTAATCGCGTCCGAGAATTATTCCAGCAAAGCGGTGCGCGAAGCCATGGGTTCGGTCATGACGGACAAATACGCCGAAGGATATCCGGGCAAACGCTACTACGGTGGCTGCGAGTTTGTGGATATCGCCGAGAACCTGGCTATCGACCGGCTCAAAAAACTCTTCGCCGCCGATCACGCCAATGTCCAACCGCACGCGGGCGCGCAAGCGAACATGGCCGTCTTTATGGCGGTGCTCCAACCGGGCGAGACAGTTTTAGGTATGTCGCTCGCTCACGGCGGCCACTTGACGCATGGAACAAAAGTCAGTTTTAGCGGCAAGCTCTACAACGCGATCGCTTACAGCGTGCGTCAAGACACCGAACTGATCGACTTCGACGAAGTGCGCCGGCTGGCGCGCGAGCATAAACCCAAATTGATTATCGCCGGCGCGAGCGCATATCCGCGAACGATGGAATACGCGCCCTTCCGCGAGATTGCCGCCGAGGTCGGAGCGCCGCTCATGGTTGATATGGCGCACATTGCCGGCCTCGTGGCAACCGGTTTGCATCCATCACCGGTGCCGTTCGCCGATTTCGTGACATCGACGACGCACAAGACGTTACGCGGACCGCGCGGCGGTTTAGTCCTTTGCACGGAAAAATGGGCGCAACCGCTCGACAAATCCGTCTTTCCCGGAATACAAGGCGGGCCGTTCATGCACATGATCGCCGCCAAAGCCGTCGCCTTTGGTGAAGCGCTCAGGCCTGAATTCACCACCTATCAGCAAGACGTCGTGAAAAACGCACGAGTGATGGCCGAAGAATTTGTGCGCAACGGTCTGCGTCTGGTGGGCGGCGGCACAGACACGCATCTGATGCTGGTTGACGTCTCGGTGAAGAACCTTACGGGGAAAGCAGTCGAGGAATATTTGGACGGTATCGGGATCACCGTCAATAAAAATGCGATCCCTTATGACAAGCAAAAACCGTTTATCGCCAGCGGCATTCGCATCGGAACGCCCGCTATTACGACGCGCGGATTTGGCGCCGATGAATGCCGTGAAGTCGCTAAGATCATCTGTGAAGGACTCGATGACATCGAGCGGCGCGAGAAAATCGACCGGTTGCAAGGTCGCGTGCGCGAGCTCACCAGCCACCACGACGTTCCCTAGATGAAGGCACACGGCACGCTGAATCTGCACGTTGTCGCTCATCCGGCGGTCGCGGATCGCTTGGCTCGGTTGCGCAACCGCGAGACATCGACGCCTGTCTTTCGCAAACTGATGGAAGAGCTTGGAGCTTTCCTTGCCTACGAAGCGACGCGCGAGCTGCCGCTGCACGACGTGCGCGTTACGACCCCGCTGATCGAAACGACCGCTCAGCGCATCGCAACCCGGCCGGTCGTAGCGCCGATTCTGCGGGCGGGCCTGGGGCTGTTGCCCGGATTTCTAGACGTGATCGACGATGCGGTCGTCGCGCACCTGGGATTCTATCGCGATCCGGTTTCCCTGCAGCCGATCCCGTACTATGCAAACGTGCCGGACGACTTGGCCGAGCGTGCCGTGTTCTTGCTCGATCCGATGCTGGCGACGGGAAACTCGGGTGCTGCGGCGCTCGACGCCCTGGCATCACGGGGCGCCAAAGACATGACGTTTATCAGTTTGATTGCCGCGCCCGAGGGCGTGCGCACGATTCAGGCGGCGCATCCCCACGTGAAGATCGTCACCGCCGCGCTCGACGAACGTTTGAACGAACATGCATACATTGTCCCGGGACTTGGCGATGCCGGCGATCGCATGTTCGGCAGCACCAGTTCGGTGCCGGTCGCGGTTAAGAAATAACATGCGTCCCGGATGGGATGACTACTTCATGCAGATCGCGCGCACGGTGGCGACGCGTGCCACCTGCCCGCGCGCTTCGGTTGGTTGCGTGCTCGTGCGCGATCGGCGCATTTTGACCACGGGCTACAACGGATCGCCGCGCGGGGTGCCGCATTGCACGGACGCGGGCTGCATTCTCGTGAACGATCATTGTCAGCGCACAACACACGCCGAGGCCAACGCGATCGTGCAAGGCGCGCTGCACGGAATAAATTTGAGCGGGTCCATCGCGTACTGCACGCATCAACCGTGCGTCAATTGCACCAAACTCTTCATCAGCGCCGGCGTCGTACGGCTGGTGTACGAAACCGCATATGTCGACCCGGTTGCCGAGAAGCTGCTGGCTGAAGCGGCCGTCGAGGTGGTCGCGGCCCAGGCTCTGGAAGCAGCTCCTCCGTGACGGCTTACTACCTTTATATAGCGGCGTTTACGCTGGCGCTGGGCGCGGCGATCTTTACGACGCCGCTCATCATCCGGCTGGCCCGGCGCGTGGGAATGCTCGATTCCGCCGGCGACCGCCGCATGCACGTCGAGCCGACGCCGCGGATCGGCGGCGTGGCGCTGTTTTTCGGTTTTGCGTTTGCGCTTTTTGTGGCGTTGGGTCTGGCACTCTCGAGCATGCGCTCGTTCTTTCCGGCACACGGCGATCAGCTCGAGGCACTGCACAGCCTGATCGGACTGCTCTTCGGAAGCATGCTGATTTTAAGCGTCGGCTTATGGGACGACATCATGGGTTTGCGTCCGCGCTACAAGTTTATCGCGCAGGTGGTGGTCGCAGTGATTTCGATGGCGTACGGTTTTCATATCGACTACGTGCACCGGCCTTTTTCGCACACTCCGGATGATTTTATTTACTTCCCCTGGTGGATCAGCTACCCGTTGACGCTGCTGTGGTACACAGGAATGATCAACGCGATCAACTTCATCGACGGTCTTGACGGGTTGCTCTCGGGATTTACCGGAATCTCGTGTCTGTTCTTGTTTGCGATCGCGGTTACCAAAGGCGATCCGATTGTCGCTCTGATCGTTATCGCGCTGGCAGGTGCGGCGCTCGGCTTCTTGCCATACAATTTCAACCCTGCGCGCATCATCTTAGGTGATAGCGGTTCGCATTTTATCGGCTATGTATTTGCGACGGTATCGATCATTGGAACGAGCAAGACGGCGATTGCAGTCGGCCTCATTGCGCCGCTTATTCTGCTCTCGCTGCCGATCGTCGATACGGCAGCGGCAATCTTCCGGCGCGCGCGCGCCGGCAGGCGAATCACCGAAGCCGATCGCGAGCATTTTCATCACCAGCTGATCTTTCGCTTCGGTTTGAACGTGCGCCAAGCCGTACTGCTGATCTATGCGATTTGCATTGCGCTGGGCGCAGCTGCGCTTTACTTGGCTTGAATCCGCAACGCCCGCTCCGAGTGATGTCGATTTTCGGTACACGACCGGATACTATCAAGATGGCTCCGGTCGTTAGCGAGCTGCAACGCCATCCGCACGTCCATTGCATCGTCTGCGTCAGCGCGCAGCACCGTGAAATGCTCGACGACTTGCTGGCACTCTTCGCGATTCGGCCCGATCACGATCTCGATGTAATGACCGAAGATCAGAGTTTAACCGAAATCACCACGCGCGTGCTGATCGGTATGGAGAAGGTGCTCGAACAGGAGCGTCCCGACGTCGCGCTCGTGCACGGCGACACAACCACGAGTACGGCGGCGGCCCTGGCGGCATTCTACCAGCAGATTCCGGTTGGCCATGTTGAAGCGGGTTTGCGCACGAGCAATCCGTCCGTTCCCTTTCCGGAGGAAATGAATCGCCGGTTGACCGGGACGATCACCTCTTTCCACTTTGCGCCCACCGATTTAGCACGCGAACATCTGCTGGGCGAAAACGTACCGGTCGAAAATATTATTGTTACCGGCAATACCGTGATCGACGCGTTCTTGGAAACTGCGCAGCGCACCGACTTGCCGTCGCCGCCGGGATGGGAGAAGCTCGATCGGAATCGGCCGATCATTCTGGTGACCGCACACCGGCGTGAAAATCACGCGCACATGGAAGAGATGGCGCAAGCGATGCGCGAGATCGTACAACTCCCGCAAAAGCCGCAGATCTACTGGCCGGTTCACCCGTCGCCGCGCGTGCGGCCAATCGCAAACGAGATATTGGCGATGCAGCCGGGTGTGGTGCTGGTCGATCCGATCGATTACGCGCAGATGGTCGCCGCAGTGCGCGACTGTATGTTCGTGCTGACCGATAGCGGCGGTCTGCAAGAAGAAGCGCCGTGCTTGGGCAAACCGGTACTGGTGATGCGCGAGGAAACCGAACGCCCCGAAGGGGTGCTTGCGGGAACGCTCGAGCTTGTCGGGCACGATCGCGCTAAAATCGTCGCAGCCGCGACACGCTTACTCGGCGATCCCGCCGCTTACGAAAAGATGGCGCACGCCCACAATCCATACGGCGACGGACATGCCGCCGAGCGGATCGCCGCGTGGTTGCTCGCGCGCCTGCGTGGCGGCGATTACCCCCGTCCATTCGAGGGGATTGCGGCTTCAGAGGTTCCTAGACCCTAAAATGAAAGCAGCGGTCGCGCTCATAGCGGCCGGTTCGGCGTTTGCAGGCGCGGCGATCGGCGGCTTGGTTTTGGGAATTTGGTTCGATCACGTGGCACGTACCGGGTTTTATGCCGTGGTCGGACTCTTTGTGGGAATGGCTGCAGGCGCATACGCGGCGTTCCGCTTGTTCGTGCAGAGCTCCGCATGACGGGGCTCGAACTCTACGAGCGCCTCAGGCGCGGCATGCTTATTGGGACGGTGAGCGTCGTCGGGCTGGGTGCTGCCGTGCTGGCCGCCTGGCGGCCGTACTTCGCTCTCGTACTCTTGGCCGGCGGGGGTGCCGGAATACTGAACGGGTGGCTTTCAATGTTCGGCAACGAAAGGTTGCTGGAGCGGCGCAACGTTCCCGCGTTCGTCTTAAGTAGTTTCCTGCGTCTGTGCCTGTTCGGTATAGTGCCGGTGGCGCTGGCGCTCCGGGTTCCGTCGCTGTGGACTTTGGCGTGGTATTTTATCGGATTCTTCACGCCGCTCGGATTGTATGGGTTTCTGCTCCATCGTGCTCTAAGAAACGGTTGATCGTTGCAAGAGAACATAGGCGAACACATCACGTGGAAGTGGCCGGTATTAGGCACTGTCCACGCCGACACGATTATGACGACCTGGCTCGTCATGGTTATCGCTTTGGTGTTGTTCGGCTGGATCGGAGCCGGTTACCGTTCCGCACGCGTGAGCAAGCGCCAAACCGTCGTCGAGGGCGTGATCAACTACATTGCGGATCTCGCACACAGCGTTCTTGGCGAGCAGGGCGAACCGTTCGTGCCGTTCTTCATCGCCCTGTTTCTCTTTATCTTTTTGCTCAATCAGTTCGGTATGCTGCCGTTCAAAGTGCTACACTTGCCGTTCGGCGGATCCCCGACTGCAGATCTCAACACCGTGGCGCCGTATGCGCTGATGGTGTTCTTGATCATTCAGACATCTGCGTTCCTCAAAAAGGGTCCGGGCTACCTCAAGCATCTGTTGGAGCCGTTTCCGGCGCTGCTGCCATCGAATATCTTAGACGAAGCGTTGCGCCCAATCACACTCGCGGCGCGCTTGTTCTTCAACATTTTCGTCGGCGAACTGCTCTTTATCATCATCGCGTCGATCATTGTGTCGCACATCAAGATCGGCGCGTTCGATCTTTCGCTCGCCGGTACCATCGTGCCGTTCTTCATTCAGTTCTTCAACTTCTTCGTGGGCACAGTTCAGGCGTTCGTGTTCACGCAGCTTGCAATCGTGTATCTCTCGCTCGCGCTTGCCGAGCAACATTGAGAAAGGAAAACCCTTGAATCCTCAAGCCTTCATCATCGGCGCAACGCTCATCTCGTTCGGGATCATAATCTCGGGCGTCGCATTTGGTTCGGCTGTCGGCGACGGAATCGTCGCCAGCAAGGCCGTTGAATCGATTGCGCGACAACCCGAAGCGCGTCCGAACATCTTTACCTTTATGTTCCTGGGCGTCGGCGTGCTGGAAGCCGTGCCATTCATCGCTATCGCGCTGGCGTTCTACATACTGCTCGTCGTCGCCAAGGTGCCGACGCTGGTCGCTGCCTTCACGAAGTAATGTCATTTCTCTCGGTCGACGGTACCGCGATCGTCCAACTGCTCAACTTTGCGATCTTCTTCGCAATTTTGAACGTGGTCTTTATGCGTCCGGTTGCCCGTGCGATTGCCAAACGGCGCGAGTACATCAACAGCGTTACGGCAGATTACGATCGCTATCAGGCTGAAGGTGCGGCGCTACGCACGCAAGCCGAAGCGATTCGCGCAGCTGCGCGCCGCGAGGCCGAGCACGCGCTTGCGGCAGCTCGGGCGCAGGTTTCCAACGAAGCGGCGGCCATTTCCACCGATTACGGCCGGCAGGCGTCTGAGCTCGTGCAACAGGCAGAGCGGCAAGTCGAAAAGGAATTGGAAGCAGCGCGTGCGTCGTCGGCGCCGTTGGTGGGCGAATTGGCCGGCTCGATTCTGGCTCGCGCCTTGCCGGAGATCGCGTAACATGAACTACGAGCTCATCGCGCAATGGAGCCAAATCGTCTCGGCGATTCTTTTCATGGCCGCGCTGGTGTGGATCTGGATACGGTTTCTACAGCCCGCCGTACTCGCTGCGCAGAAAGCGCAAAACGCGCGAATCGCCGAAGCCGAACGTCATCGCGACGAAGCCAAGGCGGCCTTGGACGGTTTGCGGCTTGCGATCGAGCAGGCGCATCTCGAGGCGGACCTGATCAAAGAGCGCGTCGGTTCGCAAAGCGTGGCCGAGCGCGACGCAGCGCTCGTCGAAGCTCGCGAAGCCGGCGAACGCGCCATGCGGCAAGCTCGCGAAGAGTTGCCGCGAGCCCGCGCCGCGGCACGCGAACAACTGCGCGACGAGTTAGTCGAACAAGCGCTCCACCGGGCGCGGCAAGACGCGTTGCGCCGCGTCGATGCGCATATCGATCGGCAACTGGTCGGCGAGTTTGTCGGATCGCTGGAGAAACGCTGATGCCCAATCAGACGTTGGCACGCCGTTATGCAACCGCCATCTTTCACCTGGCTTCCGAGCAGCACGCGCAAGATGCGTTGGGCCGGGAGTTGCAGATGCTGAGCAACGCGATCTCGGAAAACGAAGCGACGCGTGAATTCTTCGTTTCACCCGTAATCGAACGCGAGCAAAAGGAACGAACGCTGGTCGCGACGCTAGGGGAAAAGATCAGCAAGCTCGCGTTGCACGCGCTACTCTTATTGGTCCGCAAGCGCCGCGAGACGCTATTACCGGAGATCGTGCGGCAGTATGGATTTTTGGAACTCGCGGCGCGCGGCCTCGAGCCGTTGACGGTAACCAGCGCCAAGAAACTCGACGCGCAAGCACTGTGGGCTTTAGTGGATCGGCTCGAGCACATCTACGGAAAAAAATTCGAAGTGACGCAACGCATCCAACCCGATCTCATCGGCGGCGTCCGCCTCTTGATGGGGGATCGCCGGATCGATGGTTCGGTCGAGGGGCGCATCGCGGAATTGAGCCGCACACTTTTCGCTAGGAACTGAGAAGGTATGATCAACGCAGACGAAATTGCAGGTATTTTAAAACAGCAAATTGCAAGCTTTACGGCCGGCGTCCAAGAAGACGAAGTCGGCACGGTGATCGAGGTCGGTGCAAACCTTGCGCGGGTCTACGGACTGCGCAGTGTTCGCTCTTCCGAACTCGTGGAATTTGCGAATGGCCTGCAAGGCGTGGCGTTAAACCTCGAAGAGGACAACGTCGGCGTGGTGATCATGGGATCCGACGAAGAGATCAAAGAGGGCGACAAGGTTCGTCGCACCGGGCGTATTGCGTCGGTTCCGGTCGGCGAAGAGTTGCTCGGCCGTGTGGTCGATCCGCTCGGGAAACCGGTGGATGGAAAAGGGCCGATCCAGACGCGACGCTATCGCACTATCGAAAACGTTGCTCCCAGCGTCGTGCAGCGCCAACCCGTAAAACAGCCGCTGCAGACCGGCATTCGCGCGATCGATGCACTCATTCCAATCGGCCGCGGGCAGCGCGAACTGATCATCGGCGATCGCGGCACCGGAAAGACTGCGCTTGTCATGGACACGATCATCAACCAAAAAGGCAAGGGCGTCAATTGCATTTACGTCGCCATCGGCCAGAAGAATTCCACGGTCGCCTCTCTGGCGCAGATCCTCGAACAAAGAGGGGCAATGGCGTACACAACAATTGTGTCGGTTGGTCCATCCGACGCCGCTGCGCTGCGTTGGATCGCACCCTTCGCCGGATGCGCTATGGGCGAAGAACTGATGTACGCGCGCAAAGACGTGCTCATCGTTTATGACGATTTGACCAAACACGCGCAGTCCTATCGCGAGATGTCACTGCTCTTGCGCCGTCCGCCGGGCCGTGAAGCCTATCCCGGTGACATTTTCTTTTTGCACTCGCGGTTGCTCGAACGCGCTGCCAAGCTCTCCGACGAGATGGGCGGGGGATCGCTGACGGCCTTGCCGATCATCGAGACGCAAGCCGGCGATTTCTCCGCATATATTCCGACCAACGTCATCTCGATCACGGACGGCCAAATCTATCTTACGCCGCAATTGTTTTTTCAGGGAATCCGGCCCGCGGTCGATGTGGGCCTTTCGGTGTCGCGCGTCGGCGGTGCCGCGCAAACCAAGGCGATGAAGAGCGTCGCCGGACAGCTGAAACTCGAACTCGCGCAATACCGCGATCTTGCCGCATTCGCCAAGCTTTCGAGCGACCTCGACAAAGCCACGCAAATGCAGTTGTTGCGCGGCGAAAAGCTCACCGAGCTTTTGAAACAGCCGCAATACCAGCCGATGGCAGTCGAAGATCAAGTTGCCATTCTTTACGGCGCTACCAAAGGATTCGTCAACGACATTGAGACGTCGCGCCTGCAAGATTGGCTGCGTGCCTTCATCGTGTTCTTGCACGACAAACATCCGCAGATTCCGCAGGCGATCGCGCAAAGCAGCCAGCTGCCGGATGAAACGAAGAAGCAGCTGGACAGCGCGCTAGCGGAGTTCAACAAGAGCTTTTAAATGCCAAAGACGCCATTCCAACCCAGTGATGCAGGGGGGCCGAAGGCCCGGGGCCCCACGCGCTTTGCGTGTGGGGGGCGTGTAGCCCGCAGGGCGGATACGCCTTAAAATGGCGACGGTAAGAGATCTTCGCGACCGCATACGATCGCTGCGTAACACGCAGCAGATTACCAAGGCGATGAAGCAAGTTGCGGCGGCTCGGATTCGGCGCGCCGAAATGGCGCAACGCCAAGCCAAACCTTACGCGGATGCGTTGAGCGAGATGCTGCAGGATCTGCTGCTGACGGCCGGTCGCATCGATCATCCGTTCATGAATCCGGGCCGCGTCGGCGCGCCGTCCGGACTCATCCTGATGACTGCGGATAAAGGATTAGCCGGGGCGTTCAACTCGAACGTCATTCGCGCGGCCGAGCTCTACCGGCGCGAGCATCACGACTTGAAGTTTTATGCCGTCGGGATCAAAGCGCGCAACGCGTTGCGGCGCTGGGGCATGGGCGACCGGCCGGCTTGGATTTTAAGTGCACCTTCGAAGCTGCAAGCGGCGCGCGAAATTGCGCAG
Source organism: Candidatus Rubrimentiphilum sp. (assembly GCA_035934355.1). Taxonomy (GTDB): domain Bacteria; phylum Vulcanimicrobiota; class Vulcanimicrobiia; order Vulcanimicrobiales; family Vulcanimicrobiaceae; genus Rubrimentiphilum. Next base: position 33,148 of record DASYYA010000082.1, read on the forward strand.
CGCGTCACCGCAGATTTTACAGCGGGTGAGATCAGCAACGTCACGCTGGTTTCCTCGAGGTTGATCTCGATGCTGTCGCAACGCCCCGACGTGCGCCGGCTTATTCCGATCGAGCGTAAGGCCGAAGAAGCCGAGCGCTCCGGGCCGCGAGGGGCCATCGAGATACCGCCGTCGCCGGCATTCGTGCTCTCGCTGCTGCTCCCCAAATATTTGGAGTTTACGCTTTTTTCGGCGATGCTCGAAACCGATGCAGCGTTCTTCGCTGCGCAGCTCATTGCGATGAGCAATGCGACCGACAATGCCGGAAAACTCATCGATGAACTCACGATCGCTATGAATAACGCGCGTCAAGCGGCAATCACCAAGGAACTCTTGGAGATTGTTTCAGGCGCAGAAGCTCTCAGTTAAGGAAACATCTGCACATGGCTGCTACCGGAAAAGTTGTCCAGGTTCTAGGGAACGTCGTCGACGTCGAATTCAGCGCCGAAACGCTGCCGAATATCAACGATGCACTAACGGTTCGCGTGAACGAAGATCATGCTCGAGAAAACGGAAAGTCGCATGCGCTCGATCTCGGTGGAACCGCGATGCAGCCGCGTGAGATCGTCCTCGAGGTGCAAGACGAACTCGGAAACGATCAAGTGCGTTGCCTGGCGCTGGCATCAACCGACGGCTTGATGCGCGGCGCGCCAGTTACCGACACCGGCGGTCCGATCCTCGTGCCGGTGGGCGAAGGCACGCTCGGACGCATCTTCAACGTGCTTGGAAAAACCATCGATACGGACGAACCGATACAAGCCGCAGCCGAGTGGCCGATCCATCGGCCGGCGCCGGACTTCAAGGCCCAAGATCCAACGCCGAAAATCTTCGAAACCGGGATCAAAGTCATCGATCTGATGGCACCCTACACGCGCGGGGGAAAAGTAGGTCTTTTTGGCGGCGCCGGCGTCGGCAAAACCGTACTGATCCAAGAGCTGATTCGCAACATTGCGTACGTGCACAAAGGCTTCTCGGTGTTTACCGGCGTCGGCGAACGCACGCGCGAAGGCAACGACCTGTGGCTTGAGATGAAAGAGTCCGGCGTGCTCAAACAAACGACGTTGGTCTTCGGCCAAATGGATGAGCCGCCGGGTGTGCGGTTCCGCGTCGCGCAAACCGGCGTGACCATGGCCGAATACTTCCGCGACGAACTCGGCGCGGACGTGCTGCTATTCATGGACAATATTTTCCGTTATCTGCAAGCGGGTTCGGAAGTCTCAGCATTGATGGGCCGCATGCCCTCGGCCGTCGG
>DASYYA010000094.1:0-11971 GCA_035934355.1 Candidatus Rubrimentiphilum sp.
TCTGCAGCTGCTCTTTGCGGAGTTGAACAACTTTTATTTCAACGGCGAAGTGCCGGTCTGCCGCATCCGATACAACGCGCGCTTCTCAAATTCGGCCGGCCGCATCACCTACAGCACCAAACCGGTGCTCATCGAGCTCTCGACCAAGCATTTTCGCGAACACCCCGAGGCCTTGCGCGAGACCTTGCTGCACGAAATGATTCATGCGTGGTTGCACGATCGCACCGGGGATACGGGGCACGGAGCGGATTTCCGAAAGAAGATGCACGAGTGCGGGATGACGTCGATCTATCACGATCTTGGAAACGTCAAGCCGTTTAATGAATCGGCGAAGCGCTACATCTTGCGTTGCGAGCAATGTGCGCTCGAGATTTTACGCCGCCGTCTGCCCCGCGGAGCGATGAGCTGCGGACGCTGCAGCAAAGTCGGTTACGACGCGCGCTTTCCTTTAACGGTTCTCGAAGTGACCGAGACGCGTGAGATAGGGGTTACGGTCCCCCGCGCAGCTTTTAAATCTCCGCGCTAAAGGCGATCCTCTACGGCGTCGCGTCCGGTTGCGTGCAGCTTGCCGCATCCGACGAGACTCCGTGAGTAAGTGACTGGGATTGTAACATCGATTATTTCGTTGGCGTGGACTGAGCCTTTCGCGCATACGACGTGAAAGCCGGAAACTGTCACGTACACCCGGGTTACACCCGGTGTCACATTAAAAAGATAGAACCGGCCGTGCCCGTCTGTTTGCGTCGCGCCCATGCCGGACGCATTCACCCAAATCACATGCTTACCGCTCAGCGGCTGGTTCGAGTCGGCCTGAAGCGCGACGCCTCTGACGATCCCGGTGTTGCCGTCCGCAAGGGCGATTGTTTGAATGAAACCCGCGATGAAAACTGCAACGAACGTGATTTTCATATCCTCTGTAATGGATAAGAGCCTACGATCGTGACAACAATCGCGCAGAGTGGACCTGGCGACATTTGCGGGAGGCGTGATACAGTATCCGGGAGGACACATCTTGAGCGCACAGCCCTTGGAAATCAGAATGGCGCACTTAGAAGGCGCCTACGAACAGGTCAGCCAGCGGCTGAACGGCATCGATCGCAGGCTTGAAAACCTAGAACAAAAAGTGGACGCCACGAGAGACATGCTATTGGTTCGAATCGACCATTTAGACCAGAAATTCTTGTGGGTGATCGGCCTCGTGCTCGTTTCCATCCTGCTGCCGCTCGTTCAGCGATTCGCTGCGCACGGTTAACCGTTCCGACCTTTATAGAGGCAGAGGCGGGGTCGCAAGAGAGAAGATAGGGGCGTGAAAACGCGCCCCGAGTCCGACTCCATGGGACAGATTGAGGTCCCCTCCGACAAATATTACGGCGCGCAATCGGCGCGCTCGCTCATTCATTTTGACATCGGCGACGGCGTAACGCCCCGCGATGTGATGCCGCGCCAGGTCATTCGCGCGATGGCAACGCTGAAAAAAGCGGCGGCACTGGTGAATCGCGACCTTGGGAAGCTCGACGCGGAGAAAGCTAAACTCATCGTTGCGGCGGCGGATGAAGTGATTGAGGGCAAACGGTACGATCATTTCCCATTACGCGTGTGGCAAACGGGATCCGGCACGCAGACGAATATGAACGTTAACGAAGTGCTTTCGAATCGTGCGATCGAGATTGCCGGCGGCGAGATGGGCAGCAAGAAGCCGATCCATCCCAACGACGACGTCAATATGTCGCAATCGTCGAACGATACGTTTCCGACGGCGATGCATATGGCAGCGGCAGAAGCCATGTCGGGCATGTTGCCCGCAGTGAGGCAATTACGCGACGCGCTCGACGTCAAAGCCAAGCAATGGGCGAAGATCGTGAAGGTCGGGCGCACGCATTTGCAAGATGCCACGCCGCTCACGCTGGGTCAAGAATTCTCCGGTTACGTGACGCAACTCGATCGCGCTATGGCGGCATGCAAAGCCGCACTGGATCCGCTCTACGATCTCGCGATCGGTGGTACTGCGGTCGGAACCGGATTAAATGCGCATCCGGAGTTTGGCGAGCGCGTCGCCAAAAAGATTGCAGAGCTTACCGGCCTGCCGTTCCGCTCGCATCCCAACAAGTTTACTGCGCTGGCGTCGCACGACGATTTTGTCTTCGCGTCCGGGGCGCTCAAGACGCTGGGCGCAGCTTTAATGAAGATTGCCAACGACATCCGCTGGTTGGCATCGGGTCCGCGCGCCGGGATCGGCGAACTGACGCTGCCGGAGAACGAGCCGGGCTCGTCGATCATGCCGGGCAAGGTCAACCCGACGCAGTCCGAAGCGATGACCATGGTCGTTGCGCAAGTCTACGGCAACGATCTCGCGATCAGTTTCGGCGCCTCACAAGGCAATTTCGAGCTCAATGTCTTTAACCCGGTGATGATTTATAATTTCTTGCATTCATGTAACTTACTGCGCGATACGTGCACGATGTTCCGCGAACACGCCGTTGAAGGACTCAGCGCGAATGAAGACACGATCGCCCGCTACCTCAACGAGTCGTTGATGACCGTCACCGCGTTATCGCCAAAGATTGGCTACGATAAGGCGGCCGCGATTGCGAAACACGCGCATCACAACAAGAAAACGCTAAAGGAAGCCGCCGTGGAACTCGGCCACGTTACGGCTGAGGAGTTTGACCGCTACGTTGTTCCGGCGGAGATGACGAAGCCGAAGGCGTGACACATTAAACGCCCCTCGTTCCTCGGGGTTCCTCGTCCTTTCGTCCTCGGAATGACCAACAGCCACCATCACACTTATTCATCTATCTTGCCGTGGGCGTCTATCCTAAAATCGGAGCCGCGCCAAGATACGTCGTCCGCAAAAAAGCTTGCGGCCCAAGTCGCCAAGGAAAAGAGATCCGAGAGTGGCACGAGCCAAGCGGGTGGGTCTACATGCGGTGCAAATGTTTTACGCGCCTCGAAATGCAGCATATAGCGCAGTGTGAGTGCGGCGGAAAGTGTTGCGCCTGCAGTTACCGGCGAACGAGATAGAAGCGCTGCTATCGCCGCAAGCGGCAAACCGTAAGTAACCAATGAGCCCGCGAATCCGGCGGGACGCGACGCGCGGATCGTTCGCTGCCAGCGCAATTGGTGGCGCCACACGTTTTCAAGATTCGTGTCGGTGACCGTTGTTTGGACCACATACGGACAGAGCGCGACTCGGTGGCCAGCATCGCTAACCAGCTTCCCGAGCACATAATCGTCGCCGAGATTACCGGCGAGCGCTTCCAGACCGCCGATCTGCTCCAGCACATCGCGGCGAACGGCCATCGTGGCTCCAAAGCAATACGTCAGGGGCTCGAGCGCGGTCGCGACGAGCACCGACGGAACAAACCGGTCATTGACAAAGAGTGCGCCCAGCTGGGCGGCGAGATCGTGCGACGGCGTTCCGCCATAGAGGCACGTGACGGCGCCGACGTTTGAATTGTGGACTGCCGCCGAAATGGCACTCAGGTAGGCGGGGCCAACCCGAATGTCACTATCCGCGATTACCAAAATGTCATACTTTGCGGTTGGCAACATTCCGATGAGATTTGCGATCTTCGGATTCGGGGAGTTGCTATCGGACGTCACGACGGCCGAGAGATCGTGGCCCGGCAGATCGCGGACCAAACGTCTGGCAATCTCAAGCGCGGGATCATTGGGGCTGCGGGCGCCGAAGATCACTTGATGCTGTGGATAGACCTGCTCGCAGAACGAACGCAGGTTTTCATATAGCAGCGGTTCTTCGCCGTAGAGCGGTTTGAGGATCGTCATCGGCGGCTGTGCTCCGCCGGGCGCCGGTTGCAAATGTTTGCGAAAGCTTCGCACGCGTGAAATCGCAAAGGCAGTGTAGCTGATGCCGGCAGCCGCCAACGCCAGCGCGCCGTATTCCGCAATGCGAAGCAGGCGATTCACGCAACGCTCAATTCGCTGAATGCCACCGGCTGAATGTTTGACGATCGGAGCGTCGCGATCACCTTCGGATCGACGAGCGCCTCGAGCTCCCCGCGATAATCGGCGTTGGCAGAATCTGCACCGGCAAATGCCGCCGTCGCCGGATGTGAATAGATCTCCGAGACGCCTTCGGGCAAGTGCGAGAGCAAGGTATGCAAAAGACCTGCATCCATGTGGCCCGTGTCGATCATCCCAAAGATGTAATCATTGAATGCGATGCCTGCGCGCCGCAAACGTGCGCGCATCAATTCGATCCACGGTGCCAGTAAATAACTGTTCGCAACGCGAGCGGCGAACCGCGTTCGCCCGGCGCGCCAACTCGGCACAAACGGTTCGCGCGGCACGCGCACCGCGCGTAACCCAAACTGGCGGCCAACGTCAAGCGCGATCGAGAGAATGGTGGGGTGCACGTGCATATGATTCTGCGCATTCAGATGATCCAAGACTAAGCCGGTCTCCGCGAATCGGCGGAATTGTTCGGCGATCTCAGCGCGCAGCTGCCGGCGCGCTTGGGGATGAAAAAAATAGCGAACACCGGCGTTAAAGAGATTCCGATCGAAATCACCGCGCCCGTCGACCAGGGCCGGAACGCGCGAAGGCTCGAGCGCCGGCCGTCCGTTGACGAGCACGAGATGGAGGCCGACCCGAAGTTTGGGCAAGCGTCGCGCGCGATCGATTGCATCCGCCGCGCCCGGAGCGGCGACCATCAAGCTCGCGGTGTTCAAAATTCCGTGAAGATGCGCGTACTCCACGGCTTCATTGACCTGCGTTGCCAATCCGAAATCGTCCGCGGTCACAATCAAGCGGCGCACCGCATCCCCTTCCCCAAGGGAGTGGCCCCTCCATCGAAGGAAGGGCTCCACCGTGAAAATGACCGAGCGGAGCACGATTTCGCGCAAGGCGGACCACGTGCGCATTAACTTGGAGCGCGACGTTGGGGCCAAAGGCGTGGACAGCGGCTTCGAGCGCTACCGGTTTGTCAATTGCGCGCTACCGGAAATCGATCTCGATGACGTCGACATCGGCACCGAGCTCTTTGGCCGCACGTTGCAGGCGCCGATGCTGATCTCGTGCATGACCGGCGGCACCGAAGAAGCGCGGCGGATCAATCACACGTTAGCGCAGGTCGCGCAGGAGAGCGGTTTGGCAATGGGCCTCGGCTCGGCGCGCGCTCTCCTCGAGAAACCGGAGCTGATCGAAACGTTTGACGTGCGTTCGGTCGCTCCCGATGTCTTGTTGTTTGCAAACCTGGGCGCCGTGCAACTGAACAAAGGCTACGGCGTAAATGAGTGCCGCCAACTGCTCGACATGTTGCATGCCGATGCGCTCGTGTTGCATGTGAATGCGGTTCAAGAAGCCGTACAACCCGAAGGTGATACACGATTTCGCGGTTTGCTTGCGAAGATCCGAACCGTTTGCGAAAACCTCGGTGCTCCGGTGATTGTGAAAGAAGTGGGTTGGGGTATCGCGCCACTTGAAGTCGAGGCGCTATTCGTGGCAGGTGTCGCGGCGGTCGATCTTGCCGGCGCGGGCGGTACGTCGTGGAGCGAAGTCGAGCGTCACCGGATCGGCGAGCCGTGGCGCGCACGAGTTGCCGGCGAATTCGCCGGCTGGGGAATTCCGACCGCCGAATGCGTGCGCGCCGCGCGCGAACAATCTCCGCACGGTTTGTTAATCGCAAGCGGGGGCATTCGCAGCGGCTTGGACGTCGTAAAAGCGCTCGCACTCGGCGCCGATCTCGCGGGCATTGCGGGTCCGTTCTTGCGCGCTGCAGCCAATGGTTACGAGCGCGCGCGCGAACTGGCGCAAGAGTACACCCAAGTACTGCGCGTCGCGATGTTTGCGCTCGGAGCGACCAACATCAGCGACTTGAAGACGACCAAAAGATTGTTGCGAGTCGATCAGCCGCTCTAATGATCGCCGATAACTACTGCCGTTCGCTCGCTACCGAGCACTACGAAAATTTCGCGGTAGCGTCGTGGCTGGTCGCTGCGCCTCTGCGGCGCGATCTCATGCGCTTCTATGCCTTTTGCCGTACGACCGACGATCTTGGCGACGAAAGCCTTTCGCGCGAATCCGCGTTGTTACGCTTGGAGCGCTGGCGCGAAGAAACCGTAGCGCTCTTCGCCGGAGCCGAACCCGTGCATCCCGTTCTTGTCGCTCTGCAAGAAACAATCGCGCGGCAGCGGCTCGATGCGCGGCCGTTTCTCGATCTCATCGCCGCCAACGTGCAAGACCAAAGAGTCTTTTCATACCAAACGTGGCCCGAGCTCGAAGCCTATTGCATGCTTTCGGCGGCACCGGTTGGGCGCGTCGTCTTAAAGCTTTTTGGCATGGAGGGCGCGCGCGCACAAAAGTTGTCGGACGACGTGTGCATCGGGTTGCAGCTGGCAAACCACGCGCAAGATGTGCGCCGGGATGGACGGATCGGGCGCTGCTATCTATTGCAAGAGGTAATCGAACGAAGCGGGGTGACCGGGGCCGTTGCCAACTTGGTGCAGCGCGCACGTGGGCTGCTCGCATCGGGTGAAGAACTCGAAAGGATGACGACCGGCATCTTGCGCCTGCAGCTGATGCTCTATCGCCTGGGCGGGCTCGCGATCTGCGATCGTATCATGCAGATCGGCTACCGCACGGATGTAACGCGTCCATCAGTATCGAAGGGCGTGAAAGTGGCGCTCTTAACTCGTGCAATTCTCGCATTGGCGCATCGTAACGGGCGGATAGATTAGGGTTTCTCGTTGTTGACTCAAGTTCGGCGGCCACTTTCCAGCGAGCAAGAGGCGGAACGCTTTTGCCGTGAGATGGCGCGCCGCGAAGCCAAAAATTTCTACTGGGGTTTCATTTCGCTTCCGCACGAACAACGTATGGCGATCTATGCGTTGTATGATTTTGCGCGCCAAGTTGACGATGAAGTCGACAGCGCGCCGCGCCCGGAGCTGATCCCGGAGCGGCTGGCCGCACAACGCGCGAGATTGCGGTCGGCACCTTCGCCCGAAGACGATCCGGTCATGTACGTCCTGTCGCGTGCAGTTGAGCGCTATCAAATTCCTGAGTCGGAGCTGCAAGCGCTGATCGACGGGGTCGAGCAAGATTTCACGCGCACGCGCTATCGGACGTGGGAAGAGCTGCGCGAGTACTGCAAACTGGTGGCGTCGATCGTGGGGCGCATGTGCGTGCGGATATTCGGGTTCGACGATCCCCGGGCGCTGGATCGCGCTGATGATTTGGGTTTGGCGCTGCAAATGACCAACATTTTGCGTGACGTGCGAGAAGATGCCGAGATGGGACGGATCTATCTGCCGCAAGAAGATCTCGAACGTTTCGGGGTGAGCGAGGCCGAGTTGCTGCTGGGGCAGGCGGGACCGCAGTGGAACGATCTGATTGCATTTGAAACGCAGCGCACCCGCGAGTTATTCGAAAGCGGCTATCATGTCTTGCGGTATATCCCGCGTCGCGCCGCGGCTTGCGTGCAAACGATGGCCGGAATCTACGAAAGAATTCTCGAGAAGATCATACGCGATCCCCAGTTGCCGTTGCACGAACGCGCCGCGCTTTCGAACGGAGAGAAACTGCGGGTCGTCGTCACCTCGTGGCTGCGACCCGGATAGCGGTTGCCGGCGGAGGATTAGCCGGACTCGCGGCAGCGATCGATTTAAAAAGCGCCGGCTGTACCGTCGAACTCTTTGAGCGTAGCCGCCTTTTAGGCGGTCGCGCGACCTCGTTTGAGATTGACGGCATCGAGGTCGACAATGGGCAGCATGTTTATTTACAATGTTGCACTGAGTTCATTGCGTTCGTCGAACGGCTTGGCATGGCAGATGCGCTCTATTTGCAAGATCGCTTCGACGTGACCGTGTACGCGCACGGAACTGCAAGCCGCGTGCGCGCCTTCGATCTTCCCGCTCCCTGGCATGTGATGGCCGCATTTCTTTTTTACCGGCACCTGAGTTTGGCCGGCAAACTGCAACTGCTCCATGCATTGCGTGCCATAAGACAAACATTCGAAGGCGCCGCCTCCGAAAGCTTTGCGGATTGGCTGCGCGAGCACGGTCAGGGAGAAGAAGTCGTGCGCGCATTTTGGGTGCCGTTCATGGTCCCGGCCTTAAATGTGCCGCTAGAGAAGATGAACGCCGCCGCAGCGGCGTTCGTGATTTCCACCGCGTTCTTGCACGACCGGAATGCGGCGCGATTTGGTTATTCGCGCGTGCCGCTGGCACATATTATGGAGCGCGCTGCGGCGCAACTCGATGCGGTGCACCGATCGAAGGCCATTGCGTCGATCGGTACGCAGGACGGTTCGGTGAGCGTGCGCACACAAGACGGCGAGCAGCGTGAGTTTGACGGGGTCGTATTGGCATTGCCACCGCGCGCGCTTGCGCGCGTGCTCGGTGATGCGCAAGCTTTCGGCGTGGATTCATTAGATGGATTCGAGCCGGCGGCGATTATGGATGCACATCTTTGGCACGATCGCGGCCGCCTGGACTTTGATTTTGCGGCATTACTGGATTCGCCGGTGCAATGGATCTTTCAAAAAGCGGACGGTTACTTGTGCTGCAGCATGAGTGCCGCCGGCGATTTGGTGGCGCGCCCGACAACCGAAATCGTCGAGCAGGTTTGGCAGGACGTCCGAAGAGCGCTGCCTGGGCTTGCGAGCGCAACGCTTCTGCGCGGAACGACGACACGGAATCCGGAAGGGACGTACTCGCCCAAACCCGGGATCGAGCCGCCGGCGGCGCGGACAACCGATCCGCGCGTTTCCATTGCGGGTTCGTGGACCGCAACCGGCTGGCCGGATACCATGGAATCCGCGGTGCGGAGCGGGCGCGCTGCCGCCGAAGCGTTAATAAGATAGATAAGTGGATCAAAGCTTAGACGCGGCCGTCAATTGGCTGCTCGAAAAACAGAGTCCTGAGGGTTGGTGGACCGGCGAGCTCGAGACGAATGTCACGATGACGGCCGAGCATGTATTGCTGTTGCGTTTTCTCGGCATTTCGATCGACAGAATTCGCGAGGGTGCGATCGCGCATATTCTGCATCACCAGCGCAGCGATGGTTCGTGGGCGCTCTATTACGAAGGTCCGGCCGATCTCAGCACGACGATCGAAGCGTATGTTGCGCTCAAAGTGCTCGGATTGGTTCCCGCAAGCGACCCGATGCAACGCGCGCTGACAACGATCCGCCGCTTAGGTGGATTAACTCGCGCGCGGGTATTTACGAAAATTTGGATGGCACTTTTTGGAAAGTACCCGTGGGACGGAATTCCGACCTTGACGGCGGAGATCGTTTATTTTCCGCCGTGGATGCCGTTTAATCTGTACTCGTTTTCTTGCTGGGCGCGCGGCACCGTCGGCCCGCTCTGCGTCGTTATTGCGCGCCGCCCTCGCCGCGAACTCGGTGTGGACGTGGCCGAGATCGTCAACGACGGAACGCACGCGCAGATGCACATGGTGCCGGGTTCGGGTTGGCTCTGGTGGATCGATCAACTGCTCAAACGTTACGAGCGCCTTCCTTATAAGCCCGGCCGCGAGGCCGCGTGCAAGACCATGATCGATTGGGTGATCGATCGTCAAGAAGCCGACGGCAGCTGGGGCGGCATCCAGCCGCCTTGGGTCTATTCGTTGATCGCGCTCAACTTGGAAGGTTACAGCCTCGATCATCCGGTGATGCGCCAAGGTCTTAGCGGCATGGAACGTTTTGCATTTTCGGATCAAACCGGGTGGCGTTTTCAAGCGTGCATGTCACCGGTGTGGGATACCGCTTGGGCGTTGCGCGCTTTGTACCAAGCCGGCTTGAATGCGGATCATCCGGCGATGCGGCGCGCGGTTGACTGGATGATCGCCGAGCAGATCCCGGCAGATGCATGGGGCGACTGGCAAGTGCGCTGCAAAGGTGTTCCGTGCGGCGGCTGGGCGTTCGAGTTCGACAACGATATTTATCCCGACATCGATGATACCGCCGTCATCGTGTGCGCGCTCTTGGAAGCGGGAAGCGGGCCGCAGGTGCGCGCGAGCATCGATCGCGCCGTGCAATGGACGCTTGCCATGCGATCGAGCAACGGCGCTTGGGGCGCATTCGATCGGGATAACACGAGTGAGATTCTGTACCGCATGCCGTTTTCGGATTTTGGCGCGATGATCGATCCGCCGACCGAAGACGTCACTGCGCACGTGCTCGAGATGCTCGCGATGCTTGGCCGCTCGCACGAGGATCCGAACGTTGCCAGTGCGCTGCGGTATTTGCGCGCCACGCAAAAACCGCGCGGCCATTGGTTCGGACGATGGGGCGTCAATCATATTTACGGTACGTGGTGCGTCGTCTCCGCGCTCGCGCAGGTGCGCGCCGGACGCGACATGATCGATCGCGCTACCGCGTGGATCGTGGCGATGCAAAACTCCGACGGTGGTTGGGGCGAAAGCTGCCACTCGTACGTCGATGAGTCGTTTGCGGGAATCGGCGACAGCACGCCGTCGCAGACCGCGTGGGCCGTCATGACTTTACAATGGGCGGGAATCGGCGATCACGCGGCGGCGCAACGAGGCTTGCGCTTCCTCCAAGAGCGCCAACGCGCAGACGGAACGTGGGATGAGCCTCACTTCACGGGCACGGGGTTTCCGCGCGACTTTTATCTGAACTATCACATGTATCGCCATCTCTTCCCGGCCATGGCGCTCGCGATGAACCGCGCCGGAGCGCGGGAAGGGGGAATGTCTATGCCGAGGCAAGAGAGAGTGACCGTATGAGCACGCCGTTAGCGCAAAAAGTCGCAATCGCAAAATATATTTTCAGCAAGAAGCTGGCCGGCGTCAGTAAGTATGCGCTCGTGATGGAATTGGAGCCGCTCTACCAATGCAATTTGGCGTGTGCCGGCTGCGGTAAGATCCAGCACCCCACCGAAATTTTGCGCAAACGTCTGTCCGTCGAACAATGCTTGGCGGCAATCGACGAATGCGGCGCGCCGGTGATCTCGATTGCAGGCGGCGAGCCGCTGGTGTACGAGCAGCTCCCCGAGTTGGTCGGCGAACTGATCCAGCGCAAGAAAGTCGTGATCGTCTGCACGAATGCACTGTTGCTCGAGAAGAAGATCGATCAGTTCAAACCGTCGCCCTACTTCACGTGGATGATTCATTTAGATGGCTTGCGCGAGCGGCACGATCAGGTGGTTTGCCGCGAGGGTACGTTCGACAAAGCCGTTGCCGCAATTAAAGTTGCCAAGGCCAAGGGTTTCCGCGTCGGCACCAACACCACGTTTTTCGATCCCGATGATGCGACATCGATTCGCGGCGTGCTCGATTATTTAAACGACGAGCTCAAAGTGGATGCAATGCAGATCTCACCCGGTTACGCCTACGAAAAAGCGCCTGATCAGGAGCATTTTCTGGGAGTAGACCGTACGCGGGCGATCTTCAAAGAAGCGTTTGCGGGCGGCAAGCGCCGCAAGTGGCGCCTAAATCACAGCCCAGTCTATTTGGATTTCCTCGAAGGCAAACTCGATTTCGAGTGCACTCCGTGGGGCATTCCGTCGTACTCGATCTTCGGATGGCAGCGCCCGTGCTATTTAATGTCGGATGCACCGTATGCGCAAAGTTACAAAGAGCTGATCGAGGAAACCGATTGGTCGCTATATGGCCGCGGCAAGAATCCCAAGTGCGAGAATTGCATGGCGCACTGCGGCTACGAACCGACTGCCGTCATGCGCACCACGAGTTCAGTGAAGGAGAGCATCCGGGCCGCAATTGCCCACTGATCGCGTCTTTCTGACGGGCGCGAGCGGATTTGTCGGCTCGCACGTTTTGCGCGAGCTCTTAGCCGCCGGGTATCCCGTCCGGGCGCTGCACCATTCGGGCGGCTCACCGCTGGCTGAAAATACCAACGGCCAAATCGAAATTGTCGATGGCGATCTCACGCGCACCGGCGAATTTGCGCGCGCGCTCGAGGGTTGCCGTTATCTGGTGCATACCGCTGCGCTGTATTCGTTTGCGCCGCGCGATCGCCAGGCGATGAC
>DASYYA010000095.1:0-21858 GCA_035934355.1 Candidatus Rubrimentiphilum sp.
CGTTTCATTAATCCAATCCTCTGGCATGTTTATGTTTATTCCGGCAATGCCAAGACGAAGAAGAATCTTTGCGCGTATTTCGTCGGAATCACTTAGCGCGCAATATCGCTCGGCCTCAGCCATGTAACGCTCGGCATTTTCGGTGTCGGACGCGAGCGCGTAATCGACGGCCAACAGCGCCGTAATCTCGCCCATTGAATCAGTCGAATGGTCAGATTGCATCAACGTTTCAAGCAAATCGTTAACGCGTCTACCTTGATTGCACAACAAGATCGCAAGTCGAATTGAAAGAAGCGATTGCAGCTCGGCGGACCTTGCACTTTCGATGCCTTTGCGAAACAGCGTTTCGGCACGATCGAATCGGCCGGCGTCAGCCTCGCGTTGCGCCCGCAGCCCTAATGCCGTTGGTTCGGTAAGGCGAACTTCCATAGGCAACGCTGCAACTGCGTGCTCCACGACATCGCCGTGAGAACGATCGATCAGCTCAAAGCCGCGCGTTTGAAGCAGTCTCAAGACGGAGTCGCTCGCACGAAGATCGACGTACAATCGCAGCGCGGCTGCAATATTCCCCACGGCCTCTTGCGCCTGAGCGCCGCGCAGTTGCAGGCTCGAAGCCTTTATCGGGTCGCTACGCTCGAGATGGCTCTTTAAGAAATCGCGAAAGAGGTCGTGGCAGCGGTAGCTGCCGGATTCATCGCGCGTCAGGAACGTCGCGCGCCGGCGAATTCTCTCTAGCAGCGGAAGACGAACCGCAAAACCGGCGGCACTCAGCACTAGCGCATTCGCTGTCGGCAAATATGAGACGAAGTGCAACAGGTCGCGTTCTTCCGGCAAAAGCTCAGCGTAAACTTGCTCCGCCAAGTATTGAAACAGCATCTCGCGGGTTGCCGTCGCCATCCCAGCCATCCCGTACGCCGACAACGAATCGCGCAACGCGAATCCCAGCGCGACCGGCCAGCCATGCGTCACGTTCATGACGGCGCGAAGATCCTCTTCCGATATGCCAGCGGCTTCCGAAAGCTCCCGCGCTTCTTCTTCACTAAACGTTAAGTCGCGTTCGCCAATCACAAAATCCAGATTGCGATATGCCAACCACGACGCCACTGGTAGATCCAATGTGGAACGCGTCGAGATAAGCCAATGAATTCGCGCGGTTGTCTGGGCGACTAAAGCGGCGACAAATCGCGACACATGGATGTCCTCGGTTGCGCGATGGAAATCATCGACGACGATGAGTCCGTCGAACGCCTCTAAATGCGAAGCCATCCAACGGGCCATCTCGATGCCCGGCGTCGGCGATGAGGCGCTGCTTTGATGCGCGCTTGCCACAGTATTGCGCAGTGCCGGAAGCACGGATGAAAACGCCTCGGCAAATCCGCGTGCAAATCCGAGAAGCGTGGTGTGCTCGGGCTGCAGATTGAATCGCACCTGCGGTCGCGGCTGCGCTTCTAGCCACTGCGAGACCGCAACCGATTTTCCGTAACCGGCTGGAGCGACAACGAGGATGACGGGATAATGCGCGGCGGCTTCAATGCGCTGCAGAATTCGCGGCCGAACCATCGGCGTGAACATCGCCGGTTCGGGTTGCGCAACACCGCCCAACCGCGCCACGTCGCGACCTACGACGAAAGGCTAAGAGCCCCTCCGCGACGACGGCCACCCCGGGAGAGGCTCTTGCAACAATGATAGCGGCGCGCAAAGGGACGCTCCATACTGCAATTGCAGTACGGCCGCACCGCGGTTTGCCATACAGCGGTCACTCTGCATACGTATGCTCGTGCCCATCACACAGAAAGCGTGTTGGTCGAAACGCGGCTGCGACTTAAGGCCCACCGCCTCCACGGCGCCCGCCCGCCGCTTCATCGTACACATGCGGCTTCTGGGTGAGCGTCGTGAGCGGGCGCAGTTTGGCCAGCTGCAGCTGTGCGTCGATCTGGCGCAATGGTCCATTCCGAAATGCCATTACTTCGCGGAGCTTGGCGTTGGTCAGTGCGTGCAGCTGCGCGTTCTCCCGCAGCTGCGCATCTGTTGGCGGCCCGAAGGTCGAGCCGAACGTCCCCATTTGCGTTTGCAACCGCTCGCGCAAAACATCGGTCAAAAAATCATCGTCTTGATCGTTAACCGGATCCTGCGTGATTGAAAGGAGCAGAAACTTCGCGCGCGATGCGCTATCGGCAACCCGCAACGCCAACGCGCCGTTATGCACGGCATTTAGAGCACGCGTCCGCAGCGGCGCTTCATTCAGCACCGTCGAGAGCATATTGAGCGCTACGTTCACTCGTCCAAAATCGGAAAACACACTTCGCATCGCGGTGTAGTTGGCACGCAGCTGCGCGGCCGTGTAACGGGTGCGCGGATCCTGTCGAACGATAATTGGGCGCTGCAACGTCGTGCCCGCGTGCAGCACCAATCGATAGGTCCCTGGCAAAACCGGAACTGCGGATCGGCTGAAAGCGCCGCCTTTGTTCCATGTTGGCGTGAAGTTCCAGTCAGGCGGCGGATCCTCGGTGGTATCCCATACGAAACGATTCAAGCCGGCTTGATTTGTGAGATCTTTTGATGCAAAACGTCGAACGATCCGTCCGCCGGCGTCAATCACTTCGGCCGTGGGCGCATGCGCTACCGGCTTCTGCAGATAATACGTGACGATCGCGCCATACGGCGCCGACGTTCCGTCGCTTCGTGTCCCAAAATAATTGTGCTCGTTCCACTCTGCGGCTGGACGAATCGGAAAAAGATAGGCGCCGCCACGCGCTGCGCGCGCGCGATCGAGCTGCTGGAGCGGAGCGATATCGTCGAGAATCCAAACGCTTCGCCCGTGCGTCGCAACGAGCAAGTCGTTGGCATCGGGCTGCACGGCAATATCGCGCACGGAGGTCGCCGGCAGATTGAAACTGGCGTTCCGCCAATGCGTGCCCCCATCGAAACTCGCCCACAGACTATTCTCCAACCCGGCGTAGATGAGCGTGGGGTTGCGGGAATCCACTCGGACGCTGCGCACCTCTTGTTCCGCGGGCAATCCCGAAGCAATATCGTGCCAATGCCGACCGTAATCGGTCGTCTTAAAAATGTGCGGCGTGCGGTCGCCGATCATGTGGAGATCGTATGCCGCAAATAGCGTCCCGGCATCGCGCGGCGAGGCGGCCAGACTCGCAAAGCGTCCGTAGGGACGGATTCCCGGCGGCGTTACGTTGTGCCAGGTCGCACCGGCATCGCGCGTCATCTGCAGATACCCGTCGTCGGTCCCGGCCCAGAGCTGGCCACGGCGCACTTTTGAAGCCTCTATATAAAGGATAGATTCCGACGTTTCGGCGCCGGTGCCGTCGAGCGTGATGCCCCCACTGACCGCCTCATGCGTCCGGTTGTTGCGCGTCAGGTCCGGGCTCATGACCGTCCACCGGGTTCCGCCGTCGCGCGTACGAAAGAGGACGTTGGCGCCGGTGTAGACGATGCGGCGGTCGAACGGATCAAACGCGATCGGCGTTTCCCAATTGAAACGGTATTTGAGATTGCGCGGATCGACGACGTTCTGATCGCGCAGATACGGCGTGACGGTGCGGACTTCGTTGGTGTGCGTATTTATCACATCGATTTCGCCGGCAAAATTTCCGCCGCCGCTGCTACTCCACACGATCCACGGATGCAGCGGATCGGGCACAACCCACGTACCGTCGCCGCCACCCATGTTCTGCCATTGGCTTGCGCTGATGGCGCCGCTCAAGCCGTTGTTCGGAGCACACCATACGCCGTTGTCTTGCAACGGTGCGCACACGCGGTACGGATTTTGGCGATCGAACCCGATATGGTACAGCTGCGCGATCGCCAAATTATGCGGCATTTGCCAGGTTATGCCGTCATCGAATGAAAATGACGGGCCGCCGTCGTTGCCCTCGATGATCCGCTTGGCATCGGCTGAGATCCACATCGCGTGATTGTCCCCGTGTACGCCGCGGGCGCCGATGCGCCACGTTTTGCCGCCGTTGGTGCTAACGGCTAAATGCACCGACAGGGCCCAGAGATGATCCTCGCTGGTCGGATCCACAAAAACGTGCGTGTAGTAGAATGGGCGCTCGTCGATCAGCGTATTCGCACTGACTTGCGTCCACGTCGCGCCGCCATCATCGCTGCGCCATAACAAACCTTGTTTCGATTCGATGAGCGCATACACGCGTCGCGGATTTGAAGGCGCCACGGCAACGCCGATGCGTCCGGTCTCTCCCGTAGGGAGCCCGCCGCCGGCCAACTTCTGCCAGGTCGCACCAAAATCAACCGACTTATAGAGTCCGCCCTGAGTGCCGCCGCTGTCGGAGCTCCAACCGGTGCGCTGATACGGCCACATGCCCGCAAACAAAACACCGGGTTCGCCGGATATCGCAATATCGGAGACGCCGGTGCGGCCATCGACGTACAAGGTCTTCCGCCACGACTGTCCGCCGTCGGTCGAGCGATAGATGCCACGCGCGGTGTTGTCGGCAAACGGATCCCCGAGAACGCCGACAACCACGGTGTTGGAATCGCGCGGATCGATCGCGACTTTCGCAATCAGTGCATTGCGCAGAAATAATACGTGCTTCCACGTTTTGCCGCCATCGGTGGTGCGATAAACGCCATCGCCTTGCGACACATCGTTACGGGGCGCTCCTTCGCCCGTCCCCACCCAGACGATATTTTTGTTCCGCGGATCGATGGCAATCGCACCAATCGATCCGACATCTTGGCCGTCAAAGACAGGCGCAAAACTCTGTCCCCCGTTGGTCGTCTTCCACACACCGCCTCCGGCGGCGCCGACATAATATAATGAAGAATCGGCATCGGTGCCGGCAACTGCACCCAACCGTCCGCCTGAAACCGCCGGCCCCACGTTGCGAAACCGCAGCTGGTCAAAAAACCCCGGCGATGGGGATGGCTTCGGTGATCCTTGGGCGGCGAACGCCGGCGCGCATTGCCAGCTCCAAAATAAGAATCCAATACAAAAACAAAAGCGGCGCACACCGCCGCCTTTCGCACTACTCCATGGATTCACTTGCCGATCTGCGCAAGCATGAATTGCGCAATCAGATCGCCGGCCCACTGAAGACGCGGCTCCAGCCAACGCCGCTGCGCCGGACAGGTGATCTCACCCAATTCGATCACGAGGCTCCCCTGCGTCCCGCGCACCTGGCGAAATGCGTAATAGTCGCGCAAGTTATTGGTAAAGTTGTCCGGCATAAACCGAAAAGGGAAATACTTTGAGTAATCCGTGCGCCACTTTTGCGCTGCCGGAGCCGATGCCGCGTCATGGTAGCCGATCGAAGCGCCGGTCGAACAAGGGCGATCGTTGCCGTCAAAATGGATGAAGACTGCCGTCTTCACTTCATACTCGCCGGCAAAATCAGCGGGCTCGCGGGCCACGCTCACGCCGTGGGCGCGCAAGACACGGGTAATTTCATCCGCCACGACCGGCGTCCATTGGCGCTCCCCCGGAGTGCCTAGATTGCAGCGGTGTGTCGGAAAATGTGCGCAGCTTTCAGGCCGCCCTTCGTGCCCGGCAGAAACCAGCGCGTCGTAACGCAAAGTGTTCCCGGGCCGCGCCGCCGCTATCGTCGCGACTAGCGCGACGATAATTAAGCCGTGTTTTGCGCGAGGCCGACGAGCCGTTTGATTTCCTCCGACGGTTCGCATTGCAGCTCTGTCAGCAGCGTTTCGCGATATTGGCGGTACTGCCGCATGGCTGCGGCGCGATCGCCGCGACGCAAGTGTGCATTGATGGCGATCTCGCGCGCCGCCTCATCGCAGGGATCGTACTCAATCATCTCCTCGGCCAATTCGAGCGCGCGCCGGATATTTCCGTGGCTCAGTGCATCGGCGGCTAAGCGGTGTGCAACCTCCAAGCGAAGTTCCCGAATGTGACGCTCGGTCGGCTCAAACCAATCCCAGCTCTCCACGCGACGCGGACGTTTTTGCCGGAGCTTCTCGTACAAGCCTGCCATTAGGGCGCGTTCGGTATCTCCCAGAACGTTTCGCGACCGCATGGCCGTCACGCTGCGATCGATATCCCAGAGATCGACGACGACTTCATCATTTAGCGAATAGCCGTCTTTGCTGCGAATAATTGTGCGGTCCCCGCCTAAGTGCTGGCGCAGCCGGTGCATGCAGACGCTCAACGCGTTGCGCGCAGCATAATCATCGAGCTCGGGCCACAGCTGATCCGCCATACGCGCCCGCGGAACCGTTTCGCGTCGGATCGACAGCGCCATCAGCAGCGCCAGCTCCCGCTCCGGCAAGGCGACCTCGCGCCCCATACTGCGTACCGTTCCTGAGGTTAATTGCACTTCCACGGGCGGTACGCGCTCGGCACGCTCGCGTTGCAAGCGCGTCATAAACGCGGTCAACATGCCGGCGTCGGCGCGGCCTTCAGCGATAGCGCGGACGGCATTTTGCAGCGCCGGTGAGTCCAGTGGCGCAGCCGCCTTGATTGCGGCTTCCATATGTTCGGCAAAATGCAGCTCGTCGTAAACTGCGAGTGCTACCCACGCCAGCGCCTCGACGAAAGGCGCGCGAAATTGTTGCGCGGCGGTCACTGCCGCTTTGGCATGCCGCAGAGCATGGCGCACATCCGAAGCCGATGACGCCGCGATGAGCCGGCCGTATGCCACGAATTTCAACAAGTCAGCGTCGTGTGGTTCTTCGTCGCGACCGCACGCGGTCGCCGCGAAATATGCCAACCCGCGCACGCCGTTGCGATGAACGACTTCATCGAGTTCCACGGCGGCGCGGACGAATGCGCCTTCATCGCCGGAAAGCCACGCACCAAAACATACTTCGGCGAGATCGAACGCAATGAAATTCCATAGGCCCGAGCGGCGTGCCGCCTCTAGCGCGCGTTCGATGAACTGGCGCGCGACGGCGAACTCGCCACGCGCCCGTGCAATATCGGCGCCCAGTGCAAGCAATGTCCCCGAGGTCACGATGTCCGTCCGGTTGATTTGCGGAAGTGCAGCCACCAAATCGCGCTCGGCCTCGCCCAGCATTCCGGTCCGCGAGCGCAGCGCTCCGCGCATATACAACAGGTAGCCTTCAACGAAATCTTTTGGCCGCGCGCCGGCTTTGCTCTCGGCGACAAACCGCTCCAACATATCCTGCGCTTCTTCAATTAACCCGATATAGCTCATGAAGATCACCCGGAAGAGTAAGACGTAGCTGCGTTCGATCAGCGTAACGCTCGGAGAAAGGGTCCGCCATAACGATTCGGCTTCGTCGAGTAGCTCTTCGGTGTCCACGCAGAAGATGCGCAACAGCGCCGTCACCGCCCACAGGCGCGGATATCGCTGGACGAGCGCATGATCCAGTGAAGCGAGCACGCGCGCATACTCCATCGACGGCGTTGGATCGCGGATCACTTCATGTTGGCCTAACGCATGCGCGGCCGCTTCTTGATCGCCGCGAGTTAAATGCAGTTCCGCCGCGCGCTGATAGCGCTTGGCATGCGCGTGGATGGCGGCGGTGCGCTGCAATAGCTCATCGCGATCTTCGCGGCGGTGCTCGACCAAGAGCGATGCGAGGAGTGGATGCAGGACGAACGATTCCGAAGATCGCGTTAAGAACGGCGACTCTTTCGCGAAGTCGGCAAGCACGCGAACCGCGCGCTCGTTAGAAAGTGCCGCTTGGAGATCGCTGGCACGGGCATTCGGAACGCACGCGCAGACGAAGAGCGCCTCAACCAGTAACGGATCGAGCGTTGCTAACACTTGGTCGGCGAGATAGTCGTGCAGCTCTTCGAAGGCAACGTCGTCCAAACGCTCGAGCAGTGTGTCGATTCGCCCCTCATTGGCGAAACGCCGCAGTAGAAAAACAGCGATGGGCCACCCTTGCGAGAGTTGCATGATGCGCGCAACAAACCCCGGCTCTTTCGCCTCGCCGCTAAAGAGCTGTAGCACCTCGGTGCGATCGAATGCCAAATCCTCTGCGCGCAACGTGAGTATTTCATGCGGCGCTGCAAAACGCGTCAAGTGCAGCCGTAAGCTTTCGCGCGAACAGATAACAAGGACGCGCCCATTGGGGCGTTGTGCCAGCAGCCGCGCAAAAAAATCGCGCGTATTCGAATTGCGCGCGATATATTCGGCATTCTCGAAAACAAAAATCGAGCCGTCGACCGGCTCCTTCCAGGCTTCCAGCGCCAGATTGACGCGGTCGGAAACACCGGTACCGGGATCGCTCAACATGAGCTCGCGTTGCGTCAGCGTTTGGGTGCGCCTGGGTTCTTCGGCAGCCAGTGCCGGAATGATCCGACGCGCTAAGTCGAGTTCATCCTGCACTTCGGAGGCATCGCAGATCGCAGCGCGCGCGCTTCCCGCTACGAGCTGGCGCGCAAGCGTGGTCTTTCCAAAGCCGGCCGGCGCGACCAAGGCCACAAGTTTAGGCTGGACCTTCTCGAGCCGCTCGAGCAGCGACTCACGACGGATCTCTTGCGCAAGCGCCCCCATCTTAACGAACACCTACGACGCACTCGTCCCGCATGACTGTGCTCGGGGAGCGCATTCCTGTAAGCCCTTGGTAAGGGACTTGTTATGGTCCGTAAGGCCCACGAAAAGCAAGCGGGGTACTCTACCGGCTACAGGCCTCGCCGGGTTCCCACTTCCCGCCGGGGCCCTGACCCATTGCCTAGCTGAGGAGCGACGATGGTTCTTTCTCCCGCAGCCCCGACTTGCGTGTATGTGGTCGGTCATGATCCATTAGTCACGCGCACGTTGAGCAAGCTTCTCGATCTCGACGATCAGATCGAAGTGTTGGGAGAGGCCGCCAACATCGGCGCTCTCCCGCTGGCGCGACATCGAGCTGACGTCATCGTGCTCACTGAAGCCTCGCCATCGGAACGAATGCATCAGATCGGCGCGGACATTAAAGTCTGTATGCTCGATACGCTCCGCGGCCTTACGCTCGGCGAAGTTATCGACACCGTCAAGCGGATCGCACCGTCGTTTGAGCCCGGGCCGCTGCACGTCGTGCCACCGCCGGATCGCGGCGCCCTCGCCGCGCTTTCGGATCGCGAGCTCGAGGTCGTGGGGTTGGTCGCCGAAGGACTCTCGAATAAAGAGATCTCCTCGCGGCTTCGTCTCAGCGACAAAACCGTAAAGAATCACATTTCGCATATCCTGGCGAAGATGAATCTGAACGCGCGGACTCAAGTAGCCGTCTATGCAATTCGCGCCGGATTCGTTTAAGCTCCGACGCGGCCTAGGGCCTCGCAGAAATGGGTACCTTCCCGATATGCCTGACGCGCGCCCCAATTGGCCCAATGGCATCGGCCTGTTAGTCATTCACATCGCCGCGCTCGCCGTTTTCGTACCGCTCTTTTTTAGCTGGCCCGCCGTTATTGCCGCCGCTTGCGTCGCCTACGCGACCGGCGCCTGGGGAATAACGCTGTGCTACCATCGCACGCTCACGCACCGCAGCATCCGGTTGCGCCGTCCCGTGGAATACGCGACAGCGATTTTCGGGCTGCTCGCGATGCAGGGCGATCCGATTTCGTGGGTTGCGACACATCGCCGGCATCATGCACACGCGGACCACCCGGGCGATCCGCACGACATTCGCCGCGGGTTTGGTTGGGCGCATATGGAGTGGCTCTTCAAGCCGAATCCCGATGTGCCGCGAAAGCCTGAAGAGTTCCAAAAGTACTGCCCCGACCTGTGGAACGACCCGTTCTACCGCGCGCTTTACAAGTTTAATTTTGTCATTCAAGTCGCGTTTGCGGTTCTGCTATTCGCGATCGGCGGGTGGCCGTTTGTGGCATGGGCGATCTTCGGGCGCTTAGTCTTCGCCTACCACTCAACATGGCTGGTCAATAGCGCGACACATATGTTCGGCTACCGCACCTATAAGACGTCGGATCGTTCGACGAACTCGTGGTGGGTCGCGTTGCTCTCGTTCGGCGAGGGTTGGCATAACAATCACCACGCTTTTCCGTTCTCGGCGCGTCACGGCATGAAATGGTACGAGATCGACATGACGTGGTGGACGATCAAGCTCTTGTGGCTGGTCCGGCTGGCCGATCACGTTCGGGTTCCGAGCGAGGCCCTGCGCCGCCGCCTGCAAATTCCCACTCAGAGGACGACCGTCACCGGCTAACCTTCGGATCACAAGGCTAACGCGACTGTGCCAGGCCCATGGCACACAGCCCAGGTAGTTTGAAGGCGTGCAACAGATCGACAGCCGCTTCGTCTACTCCGCATCGGACCTCAACGACTTCTTTGAGTGCCGCCATCTGACCGAACTCGAGCGCCGAGTGGCGCTTGGCGAACTCAAGCGCCCTGACCGCGATCCCAGCGCGGAACTCATCGCCCGCAAAGGGCTCGAGCACGAACAAAACTATCTCCAAGATCTGCGCCGCCGGAATGGTGGAGCGATCACCGTCTTTGAGTCACGCCCCGAAAACACCAGCGCCGCGTTATTGGCAGCTGAGGCTGCCACAATCGCAGCTATGGACAGCGGGGCGCGTCTTATTTATCAAGCGACATTTTTCGACGGTCAATTCGTCGGACACGCCGACTTCTTACGTCGCATCGAAGTGCCGTGCGCGCGCTGGAGCTGGAGTTATGAAGTCGTTGACACGAAACTTGCCCTCAATCCCAAACCCTACTTCATCATCCAGCTCTGTGAGTACAGTTCGCACCTGGAACGCATCCAAGGATTATTTCCCGCGTACGGCTCCATCGTGCTGGGAAACGGCGTCGAGCAGAGCTACCGGTTGGCGGATTACGCTGCATACTATCGGCATCTGCGCGCGCAGTTTCTCGACGCCGTTGCCGATGCGGGCGAAACCTATCCGCTCAAGTGCGCGCATTGCAAGATCTGCGAATGGAGCGCACGCTGCGCGCAGCGCCGCAGTACTGACGACCATTTGAGCCTGGTCGCTTGGATGCGCCGCGACCAAATCGCGAAGCTCGAAAGCGGTGGGATCGTCACGCTGGAACAACTCGCGCAAGCCCGAGACGATCGGCGCCCCGCCGGCATGAATCCTGAAGCTTTCGCAAACCTGCGGCGCCAGGCGACGCTCCAGTTGCGCGGTCGCGATGAAAAACGCCCAATCTACGAACTGGTCGATCATCACCCTGCGATGGGATTTGGACTGCTGCCCCAACCCGCGCGCGGTGACGTCTTTTTCGATATGGAAGGCGATCCGTTCTTTGAACCGGGACGCGGGCTCGAGTATCTTTTCGGAGTATGGCTGCCCGATGATTCGGAACGCTCGCGTTCTTTCTGGGCGCTGAACCGTTCCGAGGAAAAGCAAGCTTTTGAAACCTTCATCGATTTCATCGTCGAGCGTCGCCGGCAGTTCTCCGGCATGCATGTGTACCACTACGCCAACTACGAAAAGGCGGCGTTGCGGCGGTTGGCCCAAGAGCATTGCACGCGCGAAGAGGCCTTGGACGAACTGTTGCGCGGAGAAATTTTTGTCGACTTGTTTGCCGTCGTGCGGCAAGGGCTGGTTATTTCGGAAGAGAGCTACGGCCTAAAGCGGCTCGAACGCTTTTATGGTTTCGAGCGGCAGACCGATGTGCGGCACGGCGACGATTCGATCGTCATGTTCGAGCGCTGGCGCGACGACACGACGCAAAGAGGCATACTGGATGACATCGAGCGCTACAATCGGGATGATTGCCGTTCGCTCGAACTGATGCGCTCGTGGCTTTTGGAGCGTCGTGACGAAGCCATGCGCATCCGCGGAATCGATATCCCGTTTTACGTTAAGACCGACGGCCGCTGTCACGCTGAGCCCGTCGAAGGCTGCCGCAAATGCGATAAACGCACGCAAGGTGAACGTGAGTTGGCTCGCGTCACGGACCTCGAACGCTCACTGCTGCGTGACGTATTGGAGCCTGCAAGCGAGGTCGAGTACGTGCAAATGGCCGACGTCAAACGCGCGCGTTATTTGCTTGCGAACCTCCTGGCGTACCATCGCCGCGAGCGCAAACCGGTCTGGTGGCAGTATTACGATCGCTGCGAAAATGCCGACGGCTTGTTGGAGCTCGATAAAGAGGCGATCGCCGACCTTGAACTCGATGCCGCAGTCCCACCGCGACGCGAAAAGAACTCGTGGGTGTATTGCTATCGCTTCCCGGATCAGCCTTACAAGATAAAGGAAGGCGACGAAGTTCATGATCCGGCGACCCGCGCTCGCGTCGGTACTATTTTCACGATCGATGCCGACGAAAATCGTCTCGAACTCAAGACCGCGATGGCGCCCGACGCCGCCGCCGCGGTTCGCGCGCTGATCCCGGGCGGTCCGCGCGACTCGGGCGCACAGGAAACATCCTTGCGTTTTATAGCGCAGTCCTATCTCGATGGATCGTTAGCGCACGCCCACCCGGCCACGCTGAACCTGCTCCTACGCCGCCCTCCCAACATCGGCAAACAGATCCAACCGGATGAAATTGATGTGGTGAGCGTCTTGGGCGTGGTCACCGCACTCGATGGCGCATCTCTTTTCGTTCAAGGACCGCCGGGAACGGGGAAGAGCACGATTGCGTCAGAGGTTATTTGCGATCTGATTCGTGCCGGCAAGCGTGTCGGAGTCACCGCGAACAGTCACAAAGCGATCCATAATCTGCTGCACATGGTCGAGCGGTGCGCGCAAAAGCGCGGCGACCGTATCGCCGGCCTCTACAAACATAGCGACGATGATTCGCTTTATACTTCCGAACTGGAAACGCCATTTATCGAGTCAACGAACAAGAATGAGGACCTTGAAATCGGAGACTACGAACTCGCCGGCGGCACGGCGTGGCTATTCGCGCGGGAAGCGATGCGTGGGAAGTTCGACTACCTATTTGTGGATGAAGCCGGCCAAATTGCCTTAGCCGATGCCATCGCGATCGCCCCAAGCGCACGCAACATCATTCTGCTCGGCGATCCGGTCCAGCTCGCGCAGGTCAGCCAAGGGCGCCACCCGCTTCACGCGGGCGATTCTGTTTTGCGATTTCTGCTGGGTGAGCGTCATACCGTCGCTCCCGATGCTGGAATATTTCTCGAACGTTCATGGCGCATGCATCCGGAAATTTGCGCGTTTATTTCGGACGCGCTCTATGATGGCAGGCTTCGGTCGAACCCCGGAGCGGAACAGCATCGCGTCATGAGCTCGGGATTATCCGGATCGGGCTTACGCTATCTTCCGTCGGACCATTCGGGAAATTCGCGCGCCTCGACCGAGGAAGCCGATTGCATTGCTCGCGAGGCGGCGCAGCTGCTTTCCGGCAGCGTTATCGACAGCGATGGTGTCGAACGGCCCACGGAACCAAGAGACATCATCGTCGTGACGCCTTACAACGCGCAGCGAATCGTGATCGCCAAGCGCCTGCGAGAGGCAGGGCTACACATTCGTGTTGGAACGGTCGACAAGTTCCAGGGCCAAGAAGCGGCGGTGGTCTTCTATTCGCTTGCGAGTTCGAGCGGCGACGACATGCCGCGCGGCGTTGACTTCGCCTTCGAACCCAACCGCTTCAACGTTGCAGTTTCGCGCGCCAAGTGCATGAGTGTTGTCGTATGTAGCCCGCGTCTTTTGGATACGCCATGTAAAACGGCCGCGCAAATGGCGATGGTGAACCTGTTGTGCGCATACGTCGAGCAAGCAACAAAAAGGGCTGCGTCTGCAGCCCATTATTCCTAGAGATCCTCGGGGTTTATCCCCTTGAAGCCCGTCTTGTCGTACTGCGTTTTCTTTGGCGGCGCATGCACGGCAGTATGCTCTTCGTACTCGCCTTCATACTGAACGGTCGCCGGCTCGCGCGTGCGATCGTATGCGCTGACGAGCTTTTGCATGCCGTCGCCGCCGGTTGCCATTACCTCGGCTAACGCCGCATCGTCGGCGCTCATGCCATCGTAGAGTTGCTCGTACTGATTGCGCGGACGGCCGTCGTCATCGAGATCTTGCCCTTCGGGTTCGATCTGAATGTTGCGATACCGCGACATGCCGGTTCCCGCCGGGATGAGTTTGCCGATGATGACATTCTCTTTGAGCCCCAAGAGCGGATCGTGTTTGCCTTTGATCGCGGCATCCGTGAGCACCCGCGTCGTCTCCTGGAAGGATGCCGCAGAGAGAAACGATTCGGTGGCAAGCGATGCTTTGGTGACGCCCAGCAGCACCGGATCGGCGGCGGCTTTTTGATCGCCGCTCGCCAATCGCTCGTTCTGCTCGTGGAACGTCGCCACTTCAACCAACTGCCCCGGAAGCAGCTGTGTATCGCCGCCGTCACGTACTTTGACCTTACGCAGCATCGATCGCACGATCACTTCGATGTGTTTGTCGTTGATGTCGACGCCTTGCGAACGATAGACCTTCTGCACTTCTTCAACGAGATAGTTTTGTAGCGCCGTCTCGCCTTTGATCCGCAAGATGTCGTGCGGATTGAGCGATCCTTCGCTGAGCTGCTCGCCGATTTTGACCTTGTCGCCTTCATGCACCAGCAAATGCATGCCGTGCGGAATGTCATACTCGTGCTCTTCGCCGGTGTCGTCCACAATGAAGACCACGCGACGGCTCTTCTCCTCGCCGAGTTTGACCTTGCCGTCGTGTTCGGCCATCGTGGCTTGGCCTTTGGGTTTGCGCGCCTCGAAGATCTCTTCAACGCGCGGCAGACCGGTGATGATATCTTCGGTAGCGACGCCGCCCGTGTGGAAGGTTCGCAGCGTTAACTGCGTCCCGGGTTCGCCGATGGACTGCGCGGCAATGATGCCGACCGCCTCACCGATATCCACTTTGCTGCCGGTCGCCAGATTGCGTCCATAGCACATCGAGCAGACGCCGTATTTCGCTTGGCACGTGAGCACCGAGCGAATCTTGACTTGCTTGATGCCGGCATCCAAGATCGCCCTGACCTTCTCTTCGTCGATCTCGTTGTTGCGCTTGACCAAAACGGCACGCCCGTCTTTGATATCTTCCGCCGCGCGCCGTCCGATGATCCGATCCGAAAGCGGTTCGATGATCTCTTTGCCCGCTGCAATATCGGCCGCAATGATGCCGCCCGACGTGTTGCAGTCTTCTTCGCGAATGATCACGTCTTGCGCGACGTCAACCAAACGCCGCGTAAGATACCCCGAGTCCGCCGTGCGCAGCGCCGTGTCGGCCAAGCCTTTACGCGCGCCGTGGGTTGAAATGAAGTATTCCAATACGGTCAGGCCTTCTTTCAGCGATGCCTTGACCGGGATCTCCAGAATCCGGCCCGACGGATCGGACATCAATCCGCGCATGCCGCCCAGCTGTTTCACCTGGGCAATTGAGCCGCGCGCGCCCGAAGTCGCCATCATAAAGACCGGATTGAGCGGGCTAAATGCAGCTTGCATCGAGTCGCTGACGTCGTCGCTGGCCTTCGACCAAATGTCGATGGTCTTGTTGTACTGCTCGTCTTGCGAGATGAAGCCTTGCTCGTACATCCGGTGCAGCTCGTCAACTTCATGCTGCGCCTTATTGAGAATGTCGTACTTCGCTTCCGGCAGAATAATGTCGTTGATCGACACCGTCGTTCCCGATTGCGTCGCGTAGTGGAAACCGAGGTCCTTGATCGCGTCAAGGAACTTCGCCGTTTCGGCATTGCCGTATTTGCGATAGCACTCGGTAATGAGCTTCTTGAGCGCGCCTTTGTCGAGAATATAATTGACGTACGCGTGGTTCCAGTTCTCTGGAAACGCATTGTTAAAGATAACGCGCCCAACCGTGGTGCGCAGCACCTCACCGCGCCAGCGGACGTTAATCCATTCTTGCAGCGCTACGTTGCGCGTTTCGTAGGCCATGATCGCTTCGTTGGCGTCCCTGAACGACGTGATGTGGCCATTGGCGCTGCCATCGCTACCGGGCCGTGCTTTACGCCGTTTGCCGTTGCTGCGTCCGGCGCTATCTAAATGCCGATCGATGTGCGCATCATAATCGTCGGTGATTGCGGCTTTGGCCGGCCCGACGTACTCGTCGCGATGGAACGTGAGGTAATACAACCCTAACACCATGTCTTGAGTGGGAATGGAAACAGGATTTCCGTATGCCGGCAACAAGATGTTGTTGCTCGAGAGCATCAGAATGCGAGCTTCGGCTTGTGCGCCCGCAGAGAGCGGCAAATGCACGGCCATCTGGTCGCCGTCGAAGTCTGCGTTGTAGGGTGTGCAGACCAGCGGATGCAGATGAATCGCTTTGCCTTCGACCAAAACCGGCTCGAATGCCTGAATGCCCAAGCGATGGAGCGTCGGAGCGCGGTTCAAGAGCACGGGATGCTCGCGAATCACCTCATCGAGAACGTCCCAAACTTCCGGACGAACGCGTTCGACCATCCGTTTGGCGCTTTTGATGTTGTGCGCTTGCCCGCGGTCGACGAGCTTCTTCATCACAAATGGCTTGAAGAGTTCGAGCGCCATCTCTTTGGGCAGACCGCACTGATGTAACCGTAGCGTCGGCCCGACGACGATGACCGAGCGGCCCGAATAATCGACGCGCTTGCCGAGCAGGTTCTGACGGAAACGCCCCTGCTTTCCTTTTAATATGTCGGACAATGACTTCAAGGGACGGTTGTTGGGGCCGGTGACCGGACGGCCGCGCCGGCCGTTGTCGATGAGCGCGTCGACCGCCTCTTGCAGCATGCGCTTTTCGTTCTTGATGATGATTTCAGGCGCGGAGAGTTCGAGCAGCCGCTTGAGGCGGTTGTTGCGATTGATCACGCGCCGGTAGAGATCGTTGAGATCCGACGTGGCGAAACGGCCCCCATCGAGCTGTACCATTGGCCGCAACTCCGGTGCGATCACCGGCACGGCCGATAGGATCATCCACTCGGGCTTGTTGCCGCTATTCAGAAATGCTTCGACGACCTCGAGGCGCTTGATGGCCTTGAGTCGCTTTTGTCCGGTAGTGGCGTGAAACTCGTTGCGCAGTTCTTCTTGCAGACGGCGCAGATTGAGATCGCGCAACAGCTCGCGAATCGCTTCAGCGCCCATTCCGCCTTTGAATGCTGTGCCATATTTTTCACGATACTCGCGATACTTTTGTTCGGTGAGCACCTCACGCTTTTGCAGCGGCGTGCTTCCGGCGTCGATGACGACGTATGCCGCAAAGTAGATCACTTTCTCCAACTGACGGGGCGACATGTCTAGGAGAATGCCGATGCGGCTCGGCACGCCTTTGAAGTACCAAATGTGGCTCACCGGCGTTGCGAGTTCGATGTGTCCCATGCGCTCGCGGCGGACTTTGGCGCGCGTGATCTCGACGCCGCAACGGTCGCAGATCATGCCCTTAAAGCGAATCCGCTTGTACTTGCCGCAGTGGCACTCCCAGTCTTTAGTGGGCCCGAAGATTTTTTCGCAAAACAGACCGTCGCGCTCGGGTTTGAGCGTGCGGTAGTTTATCGTCTCGGGCTTTTTGACTTCGCCAAAAGACCACGCGCGAATCTGCTCCGGTGAAGCGAGGCCGATTCGCATCGCATCGAAGTTATTGACGTCAATGAGGTTCAAAGGATCTCCGGGAGTGCCGCATTTGGACCGGGCCTACGCAGGGCTCGCCGCTCACGTGGTCACGTAAGGGGTCCCACCGTCGCCGCTGGCCTCCGGGGCGCGGACACAGACGCTCATTATATGGCGGGGCGGCCGCCTGGTCAACCCACGCCGGGACCGGGGCTAATCTTCGGCCACGGCCTCTTCCAGGGTCTCGTAGATGGGAAAGGCGTCGTCGAGCCCGGCGATCGCGAAGAGGCGCCGGAGCTGGCGCGACCCGATCACGAGTCGCGGCACGGGAAACCCCTTGGCGCGACGGCGGTTGCGCGCGACGATTAGGCCGGCCAAAATTGTGCTGTCGGCGTACGTCACGGTGCGCAGGTCCAGGATAATCTCGCCGGGCGTTTCATACGCCGGCTCGAGGAGTTTCTGCAGCTCTTCGCGTCGCGCGATGTCCCATTCGCCGTCGAGCGTCACAATGTGCGGATGTTTAACCAACTACAAATACCGCGAGATGCTAATTCGCGGACCTCCCTTGCGTAAATTATACATCGCAT
Source organism: Candidatus Rubrimentiphilum sp. (assembly GCA_035934355.1). Taxonomy (GTDB): domain Bacteria; phylum Vulcanimicrobiota; class Vulcanimicrobiia; order Vulcanimicrobiales; family Vulcanimicrobiaceae; genus Rubrimentiphilum. Next base: position 18,000 of record DASYYA010000095.1, read on the forward strand.
CCGGCGAAAGACCTACGCCGCGTTTGCCTCGATCTTGTGACTGAACGAAAACTTCGCAATACCGGCTGCTGCCACCGAAAGTCCCGCCGACACCGCCATCACCCACGCGAACGCATCGACAAAAGAAGTGTCCTCAATTGTACGTACGCGAGCCTTATCGGCGCGCTGAATCGAGGGCGGTACGTAACCGGTAACCAAGCGCAATCGCTCGCGATCTAATAACGCTCGTGTCTGCGACCCCAAATGGGCGCGAGCGATCTGCCCATCGTACGTACGATAAAATACCATGCTGAGAATGAGCCCGAGCGCCGCGACCGCCACCAGCCCGGCTGTCCGTGCGACGGCATTGTTCACTCCGGATGCGACGCCGGCGTGCTGCTGCGGCAGCGAACTCATGACCGTCGCCGTTAAGGGCGTCACAAAAAGAGCCGCACCAATTCCCAAAACAATCGAGGCCGGAAAGAACGTGAGCCAATAGCTCCGGCCTTCTCCGGCAAGCGCGAATAACGCGAAACCTCCGGCTGCAAAGAGCGCGCCTGCAACGAGCATTGGACGCGCGCCTATTCGAGATATGAGCGTACCGCTAAATCGCGAGAGCGAAAAAATCAACAGTGTCACAGGTAACAATGCCGCACCCGATTCGGTCGGCGTATATTGCTGCACGTTGATCAGATCGAACGGCACAAAAAACAAACTGCCGCCAAGCCCCGCATAGAGCAAAAACGTGTACACGTTCGCGCTCGAAAAATCCGCGGATGCAAAAAACTTCAGCGGCAACATGGGCTTCTTGACGCGACTCTCGTACCACACGAACAACCCAAGAACCCCGACCGATGCACCACCGGCCGCCAGCATCAGCACATCGTGGGTTCCCGCTTGCAGTGCAATAAGCGCATACACAAGCCCACCCAGTCCGATCGTCGCCAGTGTCGCGCCGCCAAAGTCGATATGTGTACCGGCGTCTTCGTCGCGGCTTTCGTCCACATACCGCAACGAGATGAAGAGAACCGCAAGCGCCAGCGGAACATTGACGACGAAAACCAGACGCCACGAAATCGCTTGTGCGAGCACGCCTCCGAGCACCGGACCGATCGCACCGGTGATCGCAGAGAACGCGGCCCACGTGCCGATGGCTTTCGGGCGCTCCCGATCGTTAAAATGCGTCGTGATCAGCGCTAAACTTTGCGGCACCAGCAAAGCCGCGCCGATTCCCTGAATACAGCGCGCGATCACCAACTGCGTCATTGTCTGGGATACCGCGCATGCACTCGACGCGATGCCGAAGAGGAGAATCCCGATAATAAAGATCTTGCGTCTGCCGTAGACGTCGCCGAGCGCGCCGCCCGTTAAGATCAGCGCCGAGAGAAAGAGTGCGTACCCTTCGACGACCCATTGAACCAGCCGCACATCAGCATGCAAATCGCGCTGCACGATTGGCAGAATGACGTTGACCGCAGTTGCATCGAGGAACGCCATGCCCGATCCAACGGTGGCAGCGATGAGCACATACGTGTTCCGCACTGCGAGGTCACTCCACCAGAGCCGTGCCGGCTCCTGTTGGCCGCCTTCGCGCGCTGGGCACTCGCCGCAAAGTGAGCGCTTCACAGCGTGGATTTACGCTGCTAGAAACAACGGTCGCGGTAGGCATCGCTTCCCTGCTTGCACTTCTGCTGCTCAGCGCGCTCGCGGCGGCGTTGCGCTCGAACGCGATGCTCGCAGAACGCGAACGGGCCGAAGCGCAGTTGGAAACGCTTGCCGATCGCCTCGAAGCTGATGCAGATTCCGCGTGGGCAATCTTTACGCCGCCAACGGATGTCCTCGGAATGAATAATGGCGACTTCCACGAGGTCGATTTCTTTATGCGCGACGCCCAGAGCCGGGCGCACTTTTGGGCGTATCGCTATGATGCGGCGATGCAAAAGCTCCAGCGCTATGTGTATAGCGGCCCCGGGGCGGTGCCGCTACCGGACGGCGCTCCACTCCCGGGTGTCATCAACTTTAGCGCGCAAACCTACCCGGTGACCGCATTATCGGATGTAACCACGCCACTTTACTCGTCGCTCTATCAAAACGCGAGCCTCACGCCCGCAACGGTGCAGTTTGGATTTTCCGGCCAGCCTTGGATTGCAGGCGGGAATCAGATTACTTCCGTGCATGTGCAAAATTCTTATTCGGTGCAAACGCTGGAGCTCGCAACGCAAACGGCACCGAGCGGCTATACCGTTGTTATCCAGTACACGCCCTCGCCGAGTCCAATTCCGCCGCCCACCCCCACGCCGCTCGCGCAACTTACCGCGATGATCGAAGCGTCAAGCGTTACCGGATCGTGGCACGACTGTCCCGACCCGCGCGCCGGGTGTTCCAACGATCTGTGGCCACAATATGATTGGACGCAGACGATCGTCTACCGTTATTATCAAAGTGTGGACGGCGGCGTTACGTGGAGTCAAACGAGTTCAACGCAACAGTTGAACAGCGGCATCAGCACGCCGACCGGCGGCGATCTCCCCGCTACCGATTGCTCGCCGAGCGCGATTGCCGATTATCAGTATGAATGTGCCACGTGGACACCGCTGGCGCCGCCCGGCACCGCTGGAATGGATTTCAGCCCGCCCTAGGGCGCGGCGCCGGTCCGTTCGAAAAAAACGTTCAATTCACGAATAAAACGTTCGGGATCGGTGCGCTGGGGACTGTGCCCGTGACCTTCAAAGACACGCAGCGCAACCTGCGAACCGCCGCGGTCGCGCACGAACTTCAGATCCTCTAACGTCAAAAGACTCTCGGCGCCTTCCCCTACGGCCAAAAACAGCGGCTTGGGATATTGTTCGAGATCTTCGCGCAAGTTCCAAGATTGCGGCGGATTCTCGTCGCGCAATCGTTTGATCGCGGAACGCATTGCTCGATCTTTTTTGAGTTCGCGCAAAAAGCGATCGTACCACGCCGTATTTCCCTGATGCAGCATGGGATCGATCGCAACGACGCGCTTGACGTCAAAACGGCGCCCACCCAGAATCGCAATCGCACCGCCCCATGAATGTCCGATCAGTGTATCGACCGGTTCTCCAATCGCGCCGAGCACGTTATAGAGATCCAATAGCGAGCGATGCAGCGTCATCGGTCCAGAAACGGCAGCGGAATCGCCGTGCCCGCGCTGGTCATAGGCATAGATGCGCGCGCGGTCGCCATATGCGGCGGCAAAATCTTCCCACGCTTTGCGTGAGCCCGTCATCCCGTGGATGCAGAGCACTCGACGATCTCCGTCACCCCAACGTTCCAGCGTGGTCTGCGCGCCGTCGTCCAGCGCGACTCGCTGCTCGGTATGCACGGCGCGTCTCATTTGCCTTCACCAGGCGGGCGCCTGCCGTGCATTCCGTCCGGTTGGGAACAATGCGTAGCAAGGGTCCGTTTCGCGAAAAGGAGGCCCAAGAAACACCATGATGTGGAAACGAGCAATAGCCGGAACGACGATGGTAGCGATGCTCGCAGCGGCAACGCCGACGGTCGCAATGGCCGACGGCGCGGCCAGTACGCGCAATATACTTCTGGGCGCCGGTCTGGCGACGTATTTGATCATTCAGCACAACCGCAAAGTTCACGAAAAATACGCTGAAGATGCGCGCCGCCAAGCGGAGCTGCAATCCGAAAATAATAACATTCAAGCAGCTTACAGCAGTGAGCAAAGCGCTTATAGCAACTCGCTCGCCGAGATTCGCGATCTCAAACGCGAGGTGGCGTATCAGCACTCGGTGATCATGCAGCAACGCCATCAGATGGCAATGAGCGGCATCACCGGATTCGGAACGACCCGCGTCGCGGCGGCGAACTACGCTCCGAGCAATAAACAAGTCGCGTTGGTCTC
>DASYYA010000099.1:0-12440 GCA_035934355.1 Candidatus Rubrimentiphilum sp.
CGCGTCCTTCCCGGGATCACATCGCGTTCAATTGGTATCGAAGTTGGCCGGATGGCGGGATTGCCGGATGCCGTTGTCGAGCGCGCCGGTGAAATTGCCGACGCGCTGTCGGGGAAAGCCGACGTCGAAGAGCAGGTTCCGTTGCGACGCAAACTGCCAAAAGTCGTCCCGGCAGAACGGCAACTCACTTTTTTGAATCCCCAATAAACGTGATTCGCGTTCTCGACGCCTTGACTGTCGGCCAAATCGCCGCGGGCGAAGTGATCGAACGCCCCGCTTCAGTGGTGAAGGAGTTGGTCGAAAACTCGATCGATGCGGGCGCCGATAGAATCACGGTTCGACTGGAAGACGGCGGCATCTCATTCATCGAAGTCGCCGACAACGGATCGGGTATTGCGCCCGAAGAGTTGCCGCTGGCGATCCGGCGGCATGCAACCAGCAAACTGGCAGTCGCCGGCGATCTTCAGTCGATCGCGACACTTGGATTTCGCGGCGAGGGATTGGCAAGTATCGCCGCAGTCTGCGAGCTCGAGATCGTGTCGCGAACGGCGCAAAATGAGATCGGCGCACGGGTTGCAGCCAATGCCGCAGAAACGAGCACGGTAACACCCGCTCCCGGCGCGATCGGGACGGCCGTCCGCGCGCGCAATATTTTTGCAAATGTGCCGGTACGCCGTGAATTTCTCAAATCACCGTCCGCGGAGCTTGCGCGGATTTCGAGCTGGCTCTCGACTTTGGCCCTCGGCTATCCGGCGGTAACGTTTTCGCTGCACAACGACGGAAAAGAACTCTTTACGCTTCCGGCCGCCGGCGACGTGCAAGCTCGGCTGTCCTACGTGTTTGGTCGCAGCGCTGCCGAATCGCTGATACCGCTGGAGGGCGCGGCGGCGCGGAGCATGCACGGCTCGCTGCGCGGATTTATCAGCACCCCCGGCAACGATCGCGCCGACCGGCGGCTGCAACTCTTATTCGTCAACGATCGCTTATTGCGAAGCGCGCAACTTGCCGGAGCCTGGACCGCCGGTTATACAACGTTTGCAATGACGGGGAGGCAGCCGTACGGCGTGCTGTTCTTGTCATTGCCGCCCGATCACGTCGACCCCAACGTTCACCCGACCAAAAGCGATGTGCGATTCCGCTACGGGCAACACGTTTTCGACACGGTGCGGCGCTCGATTGCCGCGACGTTGCGAGCGCACGCCGGTCTGCGGCTGACCGATGCGCTGGCTGTTTCCCCTTCGCCCGCCAGTTTCAACGGCGACTTGGCAAGCCCGCAGCAGCTGCTCGCTGAGATTCCAGCGAGCGAATCCGGCCCTGCGGTGTTGGCGCAGATCGATCGCACGTATATTCTCGCAACCGACAGCAGCAATCTCATTCTCATCGATCAGCACGCAGCGCACGAGCGCATCGCCTATGAGAAAATCATGGCGGCAGCCCAGATGCAGACGCCGCCGGTGGAACAGCTGCTCGTTCCGATTACTTTTGAACTGACGGCGGAGCGAGCCGCGATCCTTGAAAGCGTCCTGGAACCCTTGCGTGAAGGCGGCTTGGAGATCGAGTCTTTTGGCGAACGCAGCTACCGCATAACGGCCACGCCTGCGGGTTATGGCGCGCGTGCGTTTGATATCGCAAGCTTTCTCGACGATCTCAGCGACGAACCGCGGGAACGGACCGCGCACGAACGCGTTTGGGCGTCGCTTGCGTGTCATTCGGTAACGCGCGCCGGGGAGCGTTTGGAACACGCCGAGATGAGCGCATTGGCAAAACATCTGCAGGGTTGTGAGAATCCGATGCATTGTCCGCATGGCCGTCCGACCGTCGTGCGTCTGGATGCGACTGCGCTCAGTCGTCTTTTCAAGCGGTGAACAGCGCTCCCGGCGTCTTGGTGATTGCCGGGCCGACCGCTTCGGGGAAGACGGAACTTGCACTATCGCTTGCCAAACGTTTCGATGCAGAGATCGTGAGCGCCGATTCGCGACAGATCTATGCCGGCATGCCGCTCGGCACGGCTGCGCCGACCGAAGAACAGCTGCGTGCGGTTCCGCATCATCTGGTCGGCTTCTTGGATCCGTACGAACGCTATTCCGCGGCACGGTTTGCGGCCGACGCCGCAGCGGCAATCGAAGCGATCCATCGCCGTGGAAAACGCGCGATTGTCGCCGGTGGCACCGGCTTTTACATTCGCGCGCTGACGGGCGGCGTCGCGCTCGCGCCGCAGTACGATGAGTCGCTGCGCGATCGGCTCGCGCACGAGAGTCGCGTTCACGATGCTGAGTTTCTATATGAGTGGCTGCGCGTTCGCGGTAGCCGGCGAGCAGCCGCGCTCTATCCTGCGGATACATACCGCGTTTTGCGCGCGTTAGAAGTTGCGCTCGCTCCCGAGTACACGCCGGAGAGAGTCGTCATGCCGCCCGATATTCGGTTTCTGAAGATTGCGCTGCAAACGTCCGAAGAGGCGCTTTGGCAGGCAATCAATGCGCGCACGGATGCGATGTTGGCGGGCAGATTTGTCGAGGAAGCGGAACGGATTGGCGCAGGCGCAGTTGCCGCGAACGCCGTGGGTTATCCGCAAGCGCTTGCATATCTACGTGGCTGGAGCAGCTTTGATGAATTTCGCGAGCTGCTGATCCGCAGGACGTGCCGTTATGCAAAACGGCAAATGACATGGTTTCGTAGCGAGCCGCAGATGATTTGGGCCCAAGCGCGCGACGTCGAAAGGCTGGCAAAGGAAAATCTCGCGTGGGTTTGAAGCGGGTCTCATGCCCGGCAGCTTGCAAGACACATACCTTGCTGAGGTAAAGCGCCAAGGCGTCGCCGTGACGATCTATTTGGTAAACGGTTTTCAGCTGCGCGGCGTCGTCAAAGGATTCGATCCGTTTACAATCCTGATCGAGTACGAGCGCAAAACGCATCTCATTTATAAGCACGCTGTATCCACGATTTCACCGCAAGGTCCATTCGTTACGCCTGCCAACTCTGCGACCGCCACACCGGCGGCTACGTCCACTCCGGCTGAGGTAACGACGAGCTAATGTCCTTCGTGGCCGTGACGAAGATGCACGGCACGCAAAACGACTTCGTCATCAGCGATCAGCGCAAAGCGCACACCATAGAAGATCCAGCCGCGTTCGCGCGCCAGATCTGCGATCGGCGCACCGGAATCGGCGCCGACGGCTTACTCGTACTCGAGCCATCAACCGTTGCCGATGCGCGAATGCGCATCTTCAACGCGGACGGCACCGAAGCGGAGATGTGCGGCAATGGTTTGCGTTGCGCTGTCCGGTATCTCTGCGAACTGGGAGAAGGCAAGCAGTTTCGAATTGAGACGATCGCCGGTGTTCTTCCGGCGGACGTGCTTGAAACCGGCGCTGCATACATGGTTCGCGCGCGTGTCGGAATACCGGTCTTTGAAACGCGATCGTTGCCGTTCCCGAATGCAGCGTATGTTGTGGTCGGCAATCCGCACGTTGTAATTTTCGAGAGAGACCTCGACTCGCGCGATCTCACGGCGACCGCGCGGCAATTGCAGCCATCGCCCGCATTCCCGGACGGAATAAACGTGCATGTCGCGGTGTGCGTCGACGAGCATCGGATCGATGCACGACATTACGAGCGCGGCGCCGGGCTGACGTATGCGTGCGGAACCGGCGCGGTTGCCTGCGCCGCAGCGGCAATGCGGCTCGGAATGGCAAAGACGCCGGTCGAGGTTCATGTTCCCGGCGGCGTGCTGGAAATCGAATGGGACGGGGAGCATGAAGCGTTTTTAACGGGACCTGCGGTTCGCGTCTTTGATGCGAGCGTCGAGTCGCTCGATGCAACTCCCGCCTGACGAACTGGGCGCATCGGTTCGTGAGGCATTGATTGCCGACGTCCCCCGGCTGGTTGCGCTGGCATCCCAACTCGGTTATGACGTGACGCCCAAACATATCGAAAAATTACTGCGGTTGCCATCCAAAAAACAATCGATTCTCGTTGCGGTCGTTCCGCGCGCAGGCGTCGTGGGTTGGGTCGCGGTCGCCGAACACGAATCGATTATCTCAGCGCGACGAGCCGAGATCGAAGGGCTCGTCGTTGAGGACGAGTTTCGTGGTCATCGGATCGGCGCGCTCTTGGTGAAATCCGCGGAAGAATGGGGTCGCCGGCGCGGATGCACGACGTTACGCTTGCTATCGAACGTGGTACGCGATCGCGCGCATTCATTTTATGAAGATCTCGGATACACGCTCGTCAAGACGCAGCACGCATTTCAAAAGAATCTGTGATTGGGCTCGCGTATTGCGATAAAGCGGGGCGCATATTCTACGACCCCGCTGTGGAACCGTTGGCCGACGGCGGCGTGATTCGCCCCGTTACGGAGAACGAGCTGCTGCGCGCTCCGGCGGGAACGGTCCCGATGGTGTTGCCGCAACGTCATCCGCGCGTGCGCCACGGAAGAACGCAGCGCCGCCAAACCTTGGCGGTAATGCTTCCGGCAGGCTACACGCGCTTGCTGCTCCCGGCGTATGACCGCGACGATGATGCGCCGGCATTACCGCTCTTTGGATACACGTTTGCCTGTGCGATCGACGATGAGCTGCACGTGGCTGCGATGCAGACCGATGAAGGCGAGCATTGGCAGCCCCGTTCGTTCGCTTTCGGCGAACTCGAGGATCTCGTCAGCCGGCGGATCGCAATCGATCCCGCCAATCGAGTATTGCGCCAGCTCTCAACCTGTGCGCTCGAGTATCATTGTTTCACCGCGCAAAACGTGTTTCTGGAGCGCGGTGAAGCGGCACTCCCCGTTTCGCCGACGTGTAATGCGCGGTGCGTCGGCTGCATCTCCGAGCTCGAGCCCGGTTCCGGCGTAGTTTCACCGCAGGCGCGCATCGCTGAAGAAGTCACCGCCCAAGAAGTCGTACGCGTCGCGCTGCATCACATGGAGCGTGTCGCCGACGCGATAGTTTCGTTTGGACAAGGTTGTGAAGGCGAGCCACTGCTGCGGTCGACGATGATTGCCAAAGCGATCGGATCGATTCGACGCGCACACTCCGGCGGAATCATCAACCTCAATACCAACGGCAGCCTTCCGAAGGCGTTACAGCGCTGTATCGATGCAGGGCTTAATGCGGTGCGCATCAGTTTAAATTCATTTCGCCCCGCGCCGTATGCTGCGTATTATCGTCCGAAAGGCTACGATTTGGAGGATGTCTTTGCGTCAATTCGCTTGGCCGTGCGCGCCGGACTGCGCGTTTCGCTAAACCTGCTCACGCATCCGGGCGTTACCGATGACAGCGCGGAAATAGCCGCGATGCGAAGATTCTTGAACGAAGTGAAAGTTGATATGATTCAAACGCGTACGCTCAACATCGATCCGGAATGGTATTTCGCCACCGTCGGACGGCCACAGAATCCCATCGGCATGCGACAGGCAATCGCAGCGATGCGCGTCGCCGGCGTGCGCGTCGGAAACTTCACGCACACGCACTGAGCGCGGCGACGTTCACTTAGGCGGGCGCGGTGACGTGTTTGTGAATCGCATCCAGAATAATCTCGGTTGACGAGATCACGGTGACCGGATTCTGCGGATCCAGCGATTCAAAGATCATTTTATTGCGCGGATTATTGACCCGCGCGATGCAACGCGCCGCCGAATTTTTCTTGGCAATGAGGCAGACGACCAGATTATCTTCATCGTCGCCGGTATCGGCAACCACGACGTCGGCGCGTCGCACGCCTGCTTGTTCGAGCATGAGCGGGTCACACCCATCGCCGACCAGCGTAACGTTGCGTTCGAGCAGCTGCTCGAGCAGCCGCGCCTTGCGCTCGGATTTCTCGACGATCACGACTTCGTGACCTTGCTCCACGAGCGCCCGTGTCAAATAGGATCCGACCTTCCCGCCACCGACGATAATAATAAACATTTAAACGACGCCCTCGGGGATGCGCGCATCCGAAAAGAGCTGCGCGAACTCGCTGATCGCCTCCGGGGCAACGATCGCATTGATCTCATCGCCCTCGGCCAGAATCGTATCGTTAGCCGGAACGCGGACGCTTTTCCCGGTGCGAATCGCCGCGATGCGAATGCGCCCCGGGCGTTCGAGGTCGGAGACGCGTTTGCCGGAATCAGCCGCGTGAATTATCGCCGTGAGCGAAGTTACCTTGCCGAAATCAAATGATTGCAAGGTATCCCACGGCGCCTCCATCAGCATGTCGCGGATCATCTTCGCGCCAACAGTCGTCGGGCAAACGGTGTCGATCCCCAGTTCGCGGTACATCATTCCGCGCGGCGGATCGTAGATGCGCGCGACGATTTTCTTTATGCCGAACATGCGCTGCGCGATGAGGGCTGCCATGACGTTGCGGTTGTCGCCGTTGGTCACCGCGATGAGGCCGCCGGCAGTAGCGGCGCCGGCGTGTTTGAGGACGTCATAATCGATGCCGGTGCCGACGACGACGTGGCCCTTGAATTTCTGTCCGAGACGTTTAAAAGCGTTGGGATCTTCGTCGACGACGATGACTTCGTGGTTGTCGGCGTCGAGCAGCTTGGCAAGCGTTGAGCCTACGCGGCCGCAGCCGACGATTAGATATCTCATCAGGATTTGTACTAAACTTTGGGATGGCTACGCGTTTTCCCGTCGCCTGCTTACGGCAGGAGGGCGGGGCAGCCGCCCGAACTCGAGCCAGGCGATTATCGGGGCGTGGCTCAGCTTGGTAGAGCGCTTCGTTCGGGACGAAGAGGCCGCTGGTTCGAATCCAGTCGCCCCGAAATTTTTTCGATTGTTTGCAAAATTTAGTCCGGCCTCGGGACGCGTATTGCGCGCCGCCGAACAAGAGTGCCGCAATCACAACCACTACTACATCGGTGTCGACCACCTGCTGTTGGCTTTAGTCCAAGAGTCATATGATTCGATCGCCGCGCATCTGGTGCAGGACGGCATCGATCCCACAGAAGTGCACACCGAAGTGCGCCGAGCGCTCGGCACGGGAGAAGATCGCAGCTGGGAAGGCATTTTGGTAACGCCGCGCGTGCGTGCAATCGTGGGAATCGCCGCGGAGCGCTCCGGGGATGCGCCGATCGAGCCGGTGCATCTGCTCGAAGCGATCGTTGAAGAAGGCAATAGCCGCGCCGCCGAGATCCTGCACCGCGTCAAAGAACGTAACAAAGTTCCGGCTGCCGAGTAGCGTAGCGCCGTGATGCATCTGGTCGATCAGTACGGCTATTTGGGCCTGTACATCGTGATGACGCTAGCAAACATCGGCGCGCCCGTCGGAAGCGAGATCATATTACCGGCGGCCGGCGCGCTGGCCGCCACCGGCCATCTTTCGAGCGCATGGATCGCCATCGTCGTTGCGGTGTGCGCCGAATTATCCGGACAGAGCATCGGCTATGCGGTTGGGCGATATGGCGGGCGTCCGGCCGTCGATCGCTTCGGAGTATACGTACGCTTTCATCACGCCGAGCTCGAGCGCGTCGATCGGTTCTTTGCGCGTTGGGGAAGTTTTGCGGTTTTTATCTGTCGTTTTATTCCGGTGCTGCGCGGCCTCGTCGGCATTCCCGCCGGCATTGCAAAAATGCCGCTCGGCCCATTCTATCTCTGGACATTTTTGGGTTCCGCGATTTTCTGCACCGTCTTTGTATTGCTCGGCTCTGAACTCGGCGCGCACGCGGGCGCAATCGTCGAGTCGTTCCGGCGCTATGCCTTGTTGATCGCCGGCATCGTCATCGTGGCGCTCGTTGCGTTTTTGTTTCTTAGAACAAGACGGTCGAGTCGTGCAGCGCGCTGACGCCGTCGCGCCAAAGGGCGTATTGGAAGTGCCCTTTATTATTCATCGCCGCCGCGCCGATCTCGCCACGCGGCGTGATCGCAATAACCGCGGCTTGCGTATCCCTGGTCGCAGCGTTGACGCGCGTCATATGGCGTAAGACTTCTTCGCAGGCATCTTGCGGATGCATGCCGCGTTCCATATTGAAAACGATCCGCGCGCTCGTGCAGTAGTTCGCCATCACGTCGCCGTCGCCGGTCGCCGATGCGGCACCCACGTTGTCATCCGCGAACACGCCGCAACCCACCAGCGGCGAGTCGGCAACGCGTCCAGGAATCTTCCACGCCAAGCCGCTGGTCGAGCATCCGGAAACAACATGCGTTCCGTCGGCGCCCAACATGCCGATGGTGTCGTGATGCTCGCCGTCGATCCAAAACGTCTGATGGTTCGGCGTATTCTCCCATTTGAGCCACGCATCTAAACTTTTCGCGGTGAGTAATTGTTGCGGCGCAAAGCCCATTTCGAGCGCGAACTGCAACGCGCCCGCGCCGGCCATGGTGGTGTGGCGCGTCTTTTCCATCACCAAGCGCGCGACGGAGATTGGATTTTTGATCGTATGCAGATTGCAGACAGCCCCGGCACGATGGTGCGTTCCGTCCATGATGGCTGCATCGAGTTCCACCTCGCCGTCGGCGTTGGGAAGTCCGCCGTACCCGACGCTTTGAATGTCGGGATCATTTTCGGGAACGTTGATCCCTTTCTCAACCGCGTCGAGCAGCGATCCGCCGCCGGCATAGATTTGTGCGGCGACATCGTTGGCCGGCTTACCGTGCGGCCAGGTTGAGAGGAAAACGGCGTTGCGCGGCTCTGCTTTGGCAACCGATCCAAGTGCGGCGGCTCCGGCAACAGTAGCAAGAAATGTGCGGCGATCGACAGGCTCCATGCAAAATCTCCTCTGCCGTGGAATACTCTTATCCCGATGATTGGCTCCTCTGTTCCGCTGTCCGAAACGCTCGGCCAGATTCCCGATATGCCCGGCGTCTATATGATGCTGGGCAAAGACGGTGAGGTGTTGTACATCGGGAAAGCGGTCTCACTGCGCAACCGTGTGCGCTCGTATTTCCAGGAGAGCGCGGTGCATACGGTGCGAACGCGCGCGATGGTCGAGCATGTGATCGATGTGCGCACGGTCGTTGTGACCAACGAAGTCGAAGCGCTGATCCTTGAAGCCAATCTCATCAAACGCTATCAGCCGCCGTACAATGTGCGGCTGCGCGACGACAAACGCTACCCCTATTTAAAGGTAACCAACGAACCGTTTCCGCGCGTGCTCTTTACGCGCGTGGTGAAGGATGACGGCGCGCGGTATTTCGGTCCGTACACCAACGCGCATGGATTGCGCGAGCTGATCGATCTGGTGCGTCTGGTTTTTCCGCTGCGCACCTGCCCCGAGCCGATCGACGGCCGGCGGCGGCGCCCATGTTTGCAATATCATATCAAGCGCTGCTTGGCGCCATGCGTCGGGTATCAAACGCAAGAAGAGTACGATCGAATGATCGAGGAAGTTGTGCTCTTCCTCGAAGGCAAACAAGAGTCGCTCCTTGTGCGATTGCAGGGCGAGATGGTGTCGTCCGCCGAGCATTATAATTTTGAGGCTGCGGCGCGGTTGCGCGACCGGATTGTCGCCGTGCGGCGCGTCACCGAAAATCAGAAAGTCGTGTGGCGCTCGCGCATCGACATGGATCTCATCGGGTTGGCCGAAGCGCAGGGCCAAGCGTGCATGCAAGTCTTTATGGTGCGTGCCGGAAAGTTGCTCGGGCAAGAACATTTTATTCTCGACGGCGCCGCCGATCAGCCCAAGTCAGTACTTTATAGCGAATTTTTAAAACAGTTTTACACGGCGCGCACCGCGGGAGCGCCCGATCGGAGCGGCATTTCCCCGCTGGCGGCGCTGCGCACCGCGCGCGACGTGCAAGTGCCGGTGCCGGAAAAATCGCGGCGCGCCCGCACTGCTGCCAGCGCCATTCCCAAAGAGATCTTGGTGCAAGCGCTGCCGCAGGATGCGACGGTGATCGAATCCTGGCTGACCGAGATCAAGGGCGCGCGCGTGCTCGTGCTGCTGCCACAGCGCGGCGAGCGCGCCAATTATATGAAGCTCGTGCAGAAGAACGCCGAGCAAAATCTCAAAGCGTTCCTCGCGCATCAGGAGGTTCAAGAAACCGCGCAAGCCCGTTCATTGACGGAATTGGCGGACGCGCTCGAGCTGCCCGAGCCGCCGCATCGCATCGAGTGCTACGACATTTCGAACATTCAAGGATCCAATCCGGTGAGCTCCATGGTCGTGTTTGTGGAAGGCCGCGCCAAGAAGAGCGACTACCGCAAATTCAAGATCCAGTACGACAAAGGGCCCAACGATTTTGCGATGATGCAAGAGACGTTGCGGCGGCGGTTGCGCTATTTGCGCACCAAAACCGATGTGGATGTCGCGCGACGCGCGGGGACGGAGACCAAAGAGACGACCGAATCGAAACTCGTCGACGAACTGGCGCGCAAAGAAAAATTCAACAAAAAACCGGATCTGCTATTGATTGACGGCGGCAAGGGACAGCTGAGCGCGGTGGTCGAGGTGCTTGAAGAGATGGACATGACCGGCATTCCCGTCGCGGGACTTGCCAAGGAAAACGAATGGCTCTACGTTCCCAATCAATCGGAGCCGATCGTGTTGCCGCCAAGTTCGGCCGCGCTGCATTTAGTCATGCGCATTCGCGACGAAGCGCACCGGTTTGCGGTGACCTATCATCGGCAGCGGCGCGGAAAAGAGATGACGCGTTCGGCAATCGATGCGCTGGCCGGCGTGGGACCGGTGCGGCGACGACGATTGCTCAACGCGTTTGGATCGGTAGCGGCGATTCGCCGCGCCAGCATCGATGAAATTGCGGCCGTCAGAGGCATGACGCCGGCGTTGGCCGCACGGGTGAAAACCTCGCTCGAGGCCTAGGCAGGCCTCACGCCTTAGGCAAAGAAGCGCTTGCCATGCACTTTATTGTTCGATTGCTTTTGAACGCGGTCGCGTTCTGGCTGATCGCGCGGTACGTTCCAGGGTTTCATATGACCGGCGGCCTTTGGACGCCGATCATTGCCGCCTTGATCTTCGGCATCGTCAACGCCATCGTGCGTCCGATCGTGCTGTTGCTCACGCTGCCGCTCACGATCGTAACACTCGGGCTCTTCATCATCGTGGTTAACGCGCTCATGTTCTGGCTGGTCACGTGGATCACGCCGAACTTCAAGGTCGACGGATTTGGGCCGGCGCTTATCGGCGCGATCATCATGATGATTTGGTCGTTCATTCTGAACCACTTCTTCAAAGCCGAAGAAGAAGCACGGGCATCGGCATGATTGGCTTGATTGCCCCGCTGGGTGCTGGTTGCCGCGCGGCGACTCGAGCAAGAGTTCGAGTCTAACCGCTGTTAGTCGTAATCTCCTAAGGTTTCGCTGCGAAGATCGCCGGATTGTTGTAATCGCCGTACAAAACGTCGACGGATTCGCCATAGGCGTTTATCTGTAAGGCTACCGGCAAGTGGTGCGTGTTGATCCAGAGGGTTTCAACCGCACCGGTTTGATCGATCAGACGATAGCCGTCGACGGAATTTCCGTACAGCGATTTGCGTCCCAGCGGCGTAATCGTGAAGTCGTGGATATCGGCCGTCACGTCGCCGCCCGGTTGGGTTGCATAATCGAGCAGTAAGCGGTCCTTGGACACACTTGTTTGTGAAACGCGCGTGCCTTGGTTGGGCATGAGTTGCACGGTGGCCACGGCGCCATTCGGGAATTTTTCGACGAGCTGCACCGACTCTAAATGAGAGAATGCGGCGCGCATTTGGTCGACGGCGCTATAGGGATCGGTTGGCGTCGGAGTATTGGCGGCTCGAGCCGTAATTGGGCCGAGCGCCAGTACGGCGATGGTCAACGCACAGACCATTCGCATGGTTGGTTCCTCCGGGTTCTCGGGGCTGCATCCCGGTTGTACCCACTTATGTTATACTGTACGGCGACATACGGACGCGGGGCTGAAATAGGTTCGACGGAAGTACCGCGGCCAACGTAAGCAGGCGGAGTTGCGAGCCCTCCTAAAACGATCGCAAGCGTTATACACGCAAACACAAACTACGCACTGGCTGCCTAATTAGGCAATCACCGGACGCAGAGAGTCGGCCCGAACCACTCTGCACTCCGGTCGCGAACTCGGGCTGGTACATGTGACCGACTCTAAACGTGTATGAGATCTAGAGTCTGCTGCGAGCGGTAATCCCAGCTTCGGGGAGTACGCTCGACTAAGCTAAATTCGAAGCTGAGCCTGGAGAAAGCTTTGGTCCGGATTTTCGGACTCGGGGGGCAGCACCCCGACAGCTCCACCAATTTTGCAATTTTGCAATTTTGCATACTATCGCACTGACTCCGGAAAATCGGCGGCGTACTCTGATAGACGAATATAGTGCATCAGCAGATCTCGACCGTCGGCATACCCTCTCGGTCTAGAATTCGGCCAAACAGAAACGACGTCGCGATCGGAAGCGACCTCCTAGTCGCCGATTCCGATGCGAGATGGTCCTGCAGACCGTGTAGGGCCAGACGGCCCTTTTGGCCGCCTTTGCGGACCCGTTACGCGCCATTGAGAAGTGTTACTGAGGGAACTA
>DASYYA010000139.1:0-20060 GCA_035934355.1 Candidatus Rubrimentiphilum sp.
CCCGAGGTTCTGGATAACGAATTTGCCGGGTGCATATCGGGCAGCGTCTGTCTTTGGGTCGAACTTGCGGCCGATGCGTGGAAGAACCGCAATCGCCCCAAGCGGAAGAAGTGGCGCGCTTGCGCCGCCAAGTAACGCCACCGATCATTGTGAGCGTGCGCGAAGCCGTCGCGCGTCAAACCGGGAGCCAGGCGTGGCTTCGTTCCGTTCCGCCTCTTTCTGGGTAAATTCGCGGACGTAATTCTTCTCTCGAACCGCCTTTAATCCAGAAAGCGAGGAAGGCGAATGATGCAACTTTCCCGTGCCGCCATTGCCGGAGTTGTGATGAGCGGCCTACTGTCCATGATGGTCGTACCGGCTGCCGGCTTGGCACAGAAGCCGGCCGAAAAACCCGGAGCGACGACCAAGACGACGACAACCAAAACGACGACAACCAAAGCGACGACACCAAAGACAACAAAGACAACAACAAAAGCGACAACGCCTAAGGTCACGACGCCGCGGGCGACTACGCCGAAAGTGGCTCGTCCCGCCCGTTCCACGACAACCACTCGCACGACCACGCATGCAACGGGGCACGGAACGGTGACACATACGACGACGCACACGACGACCCACGCGACAACCCATGGTATGACCCGCCACACCACGACGCATACGACGACACATGTCAACACGAAGACCGGGGTGACACGTTCGATGACGGTGACTCATACCGTAGTTAAGTCAGTCAGCCCTCAGGTCATCACAAAGGTGCGCGGTGAAAGCGCTGCTCGAATTCAAACCATTGCGAAGACACCAACGCGCATCGCGCACGCAGTCATTGTGCAGCCCACGGTATTAACGCGGTTAAAAGTGAAGCACGCGAACTTGAAAAGCGTGACATTCATCACAGGCACGGTTGTCAGCCGTACGCCGACGCTGGTGATGCTGCGCACCCCCAGCGGAGCTGTGGTGCCCGTAACGATCAATAACATCACGATCGTGCGGAATGTCCTGGCTCCCGGCGAAGCGGTCGTGGTTCCCGCTCAGCTGGTCAGCAACGGGTTCGTCATGGTTCCGGCCTTCACGACCGTTGACGAAGACAATTTCGCCAATCAACCGATCGTGGCGCCGTGCGCCATGAACGACAATGATGCCGACGACGTAGGTGACGGCGGCACATTCGCGCCGGCGGGCGCGTGCCAAATCAACGACGGTGACGCCGACGACGGATTTGTGATTCCGGCGTTGCCGGCATCCTTTGCACCTCCGGGACTCTTCTCGAGCGCATTTCAGCCGGTCGTTGCTTCGGGAGTTGTCGTTGCGCAAAACGGCTCGAACGTGGTGCTGTTAACGCCCAACTTCACACCACTGGTGGTAAATGCATCGGCCGCAATCAATGCAGGCGCTACCAATGGGCCACTTACGATCGGGCGCTTCGTTACGGTCTCCGGATTCGACGTCAACAACTCACTCGTGGCTACGTCATTCATGTAAACCCTGGAAATAAATAAAAAAGCCCCGGAACAACCCGGGGCTTTTTTTATTATTGCCCGTACCGTTGCATTAATTCGTGCATGCGGGACGCAATCGAAAGTGCGTCATCCCAGTCGCGCTGCCACATGTTGCGTCCAAAGATTAATCCAACGCAGCCGGCCTCCAACGCGATCTCCGCTTTGTGGATGGTATCCTCGTCGCTAATTTTACTGCCACCCGATACGAGAACCAATGAGCGGCCGGCGGATTTTACAACCTTTCGCAATCCGTCCAATTCGGAAAGCTGGAGCGTGTCATACGGTTTCGGCATTTTGTCTGCGGTGGCGGCGTCCCATTTTGGAACGTTCAATTTGATAACATCTGCGCCCATTTCGCAGGCAACGCGAGCCGCATAATCCACGGCGTACAGCGAGTCGATTCCGCCTTTTGCCTTGACCGCAGATCCTCGCGGATACGCCCAAATGACAAATGGCATGCCGAAACGTTCGCAGTCCCGCCGCACTTGTCCGCATTGAGCGATGTCGACATCTTGTGCGGGGCTGCCGACATAGAGCGTGTAGCCCACGGCGTCGGCGCCTAGGCGGACGGCATCTTCAACCGAAGCGGTCTGGGAGCTGAAAGCGCTGTCATCATTCGGCAAATTTGTTTTGCCGTTGATCTTCAGGATGATCGGCACTTTGCCGGCATAGGGTTTATGGTATTTTTCGGCGAGTCCAACATGCAGTGCCATGCCGGAAAAATTTCCCTCAACTGCCAAGCGGTAGATCCAGTCGGTATCGATCGATTCGGGATTGCTGAAAAAGTCGATCGGTCCGTGTTCGAGGCCCTGATCGATTGGCAAGAGCATCAGCGTCCCGTTTGCGGGGCCATGCTCGTACATGAAGCGGTGCAAGCGAACGCGCTTGCCCGTCGTCAAATTTAATTCGTCAAATGTCGGTCTGCGAACCGGTGCCAACACTTTACCGTTCCTCCGTCGGTAGCGGCCTTCGCCTCCGGAGGCGCGGACGCCCTTTGTGCCTAAGCGGAGACCTGCATGGCCTCGACTGCCCTGGAAAACAAGCGCGGAAGCTTCAACAAGCACCCCGATTTTAACAAGAAAATTCTCGTCGTCGACGACGAAGCCGCGATTTTGCAAACCCTGCGCTACAATCTCGAGCGCAGCGGTTACACCGTCGTTACGGCCAGCGATGGACGCAGCGCGATCAGCATGGCGCAAAGCGAAGAACCCGATTTGATCGTGCTCGACATCATGCTGCCCGTTCTCGACGGCACCGAGGCCTGCAGAGAGATCCGCAAGACCTCGACGGTTCCAATTATCATGCTGACAGCCAAAGACCAGGAGATCGATAAGGTCTTGGCGTTGGAGTTGGGTGCCGACGATTATGTGACTAAGCCATTCGCGCTACACGAGTTTTTAGCGAGAGTCAAGGCACGGCTGCGTCGTCCAACCCCGCCGCCGGCGCAGAATCGCGATCAAGCCATCGCGCTCGGCGGTATCGTCCTCGATCCATCGCGCCAGCACGTCAGCGTGCGCGGAAAAGAAGTCGCGCTCGCGCCCAAAGAGTTTGCGTTGTTGCGCGTGCTTATGGAAAACCACGGGCGCGTCGTGACGCGCCAAACGTTGCTCGACAAAGTGTGGGGCTACGATTTCGAAGGCGAGCAGCAAACCGTGAGCGTCCATATTCGCTGGCTGCGCGAAAAGATCGAAGAAGACGCGCGCAGCCCGCACCACATTGTGACCGTGCGCAGCCGCGGTTATATCTTCAAAGAGTAACGAGGCTTGGGAACCTAAATTCGCTGGTTGAGACGGTCTGGCCCATCGCCCGCACCGCTCACCGAGCGCGGGGATACGCGCCGTGCGCCCCAAGACGATCGATTCGATGCGCTGGTGCGCGCGCTGCCGCTCGGCGTTATCATGCTGCGGCGCAACAAGCGAGTCCGATTCGCCAATCGTGCAGCCGCGGCGATCTTTGGATTCGATCGCGCCCGCACACGCGGACTGCACCTCATCGAAGCCGTGCCGTCGATCGAGCTCGAGCGGCGCGTCGATGCGGCGCTGGCCGGCGAGCCGGGACCGTCGCAACCGTTAATCGTCAGCGGTAAGCGAACCGACCGCATCTATGCCGTATCGGTTTATCCGCTGACGTTGCCGCGCGACGGCGACGAAGAAGAACCGGGTGAAGTCACCGGTGCGCTCATACTCGCCGAAGATCAAACCGAACAACTTGCACTGGAGCGTGCGCGCCAGGAATTCTTATCGAACGTTTCTCACGAATTGCGCACGCCGCTTTCATCGGTCAAGCTCATGCTCGAAACACTCTTACAAGGTAGCGACGACGACGCGCGTGCGGTGTTTCTGCCGCAGGCGCTCAACGAAGTCGACCGCCTCGTTCTGCTGGTCCAGCGATTTTTGGAGCAAGCCCGTGCGGAGTCCGGCGAACTGGTGCTGCGAATCGAGGAAGTCGATCTCGAAGCGCTGACGCGCTCGGCGCTGCAGACCTTCACGCAAGCTGCGGCATCCAAAGGGATTTCTCTGGATCTGGACGCGCGGCGCCCCGTCATCGTCGATGCCGATCCGCAACGCCTTTCACAAGTTCTGGTGAATCTCGTGGATAATAGTTTGCGCTTCACTCCAGCGGGCGGTTCGGTTTCCGTGCAACTGGACGTCGTGGACGGCTACGCAGTCATTTGCATCGCCGATACCGGTGTCGGCATTCCGTACAAAGATCTGCCGCATATCTTCGAGCGCTTCTTTGTCGCCGACCGATCGCGTGCCCGCGGTATTACGGGTGCCGGGTTAGGTCTTTCAATTGTCAAGGAGATCGTCGAGGCGCACCACGGAACCATTCAGGTTGAATCCGTCCTCGACTCGGGAACGCAGTTCACCGTGAGAATTCCGATGGCGCCAATCGAGGCTTAATCTGACCATAAGGTTTTCTTAAGACGGCCTTATGAATGGTTTTCGTACGATAGTGAGGCTTTGTTTGGCGCCGCAACGATTGAGTTCTCACCCGCACGAACTCCCTATGCGCGCATCTTCATGAACGTGGCGGCCGCTCCCGAAGCGCCGCCGAAGGTTGGTGTCGAGAACCTGAGCGTCTTTTATGGGGCGTTCGAAGCCGTGAAAGACGCCTCGCTGGCAATTCCCGAAAAGCGCGTCACCGCGCTCATCGGACCGTCCGGTTGTGGAAAAACGACGTTCATTCGCGCGCTCAATCGCATGCACGACCTCACGCCAGGCGCGCATGTCGAGGGGCGTGTGGTTCTCGACGGGACCAATATCTATGCGCCCGGCGTGAATCCGGTGCTGCTGCGCCACAAAATCGGTATGGTCTTTCAGCGTCCCAACCCGTTCCCGAAAACGATTTTCGAGAACGTGGCTTATGGGCCGCGCATCCATGCAACGCACACTCGCGCTTCATTAGAAGCTCTGGTTGAGCGCAGCTTACGCCGTGCCGCTCTGTGGGATGAGGTTAAAGATCGGCTCGACCGTTCGGCGATGGATCTCTCCGGCGGCCAGCAGCAACGGCTCTGCATCGCGCGCGTCCTGGCCGTTGAGCCCGAGGTTATTCTGATGGATGAACCCGCCTCGGCACTCGACCCGATTGCCACGAGCAAAATTGAAGACCTGATCGGCAGTCTGAAAAAAGAATACACCGTGGTCATCGTGACGCACTCGATGCAGCAAGCCGCGCGGATGTCGGATTTCACGGCGTTTTTCCTCATGGGTGAACTGGTCGAGCGCGGGACCACGGCCGAGATCTTTACGCATCCAACCGACAAACGCACCGAAGACTATATAACCGGCCGATTCGGCTAGGAGAACAATGCTTAAACGAGTGACTATCGCATTGCTTTGCGGAATGCTGGGCGCATGCGGATCGGGGACGAGTTCGACGCAGATCACCGGCGCCGGATCGACGTTCGATAATCCGTTCTTTTCAAAAGCGTTTTTCGAATACTCAAACAGCCATCCTAACGTGACCGTCAATTATCAATCAATTGGCAGCGGCGGCGGCATCGAGCAATTCATTCAAAGGACGGTCGATTTCGGTGCCTCAGACGTGCCGATGAACGCCGCAGAATTGGCGCGCGCAAACGCAGCGGTCATTCAAATTCCGGTGACCTTGGGCGGCGAGGTTCTCTCCTACAACGTGCCGGGCGTCCCGAACGGATTGCGTCTTACGCCCAAAGCAATCGCCGGCATTTACCTCGGCAAAATACGCCGATGGAACGACGCGGAGCTCACGTCACTGAATCCGTCTGTGCATCTGCCGAATATTTCCATCGTTGTTGCACATCGCTCGGAAGCATCGGGCACCACGTATATCTTCACCGACTACCTTGCTTCCGTTTCCGCTGAGTGGAAGAGCCGGGTTGGCACCGGCAAGAGCGTGTCGTGGCCCGCGCCTGCGAGTGTCGGTGGAAAAGGCAATGAGGGTGTCGCCGGTTTAATCCGCAATACACCCGGCGCGATCGGCTATATCGAGCTTGCATACGCGCTTGAAAATTCGATGGCTGCTGCGACTTTGCAGAATCGATCCGGTCAATGGGTTGCGTGCACGCAGCCCGCGGTGCGTGCTGCCGCCGCTTCGAAGCCTACCGTGAGCGCCAAAAAAAGCTTTTCGATTGTGAACGCTGCGGGCGCACAATCGTATCCGATCGCCGGATATTCATGGGTGATGGTCTACCAGAAGCCGAGCGATCCCAATCGCGGTAAATTAATCAAAGCGGTCCTGCAGTGGCTGATCGCAAACCAGGCTCAGAGCATTGCCGGTGGGTTGAAATATGTGCCGCTGCCGGCGAATGTTCAGGCATCGGCGAGCCGATCGCTGGCATCGATGCAGACCTAGGAACCTTAGTGTCCGTCCGGCGCCTGCGGGCGCAAACAAGCTCCCGGGTCATCGATCGCGTCTTTATCGCCGTCTTACTGGCCGCAGCGATCGTTTTTTTAGCGATCATCGGCGGACTCGCGTACTCCTTGGTTGCGGGATCGTCATTATCGCTCCGCACCTTCGGAGCCGCATTCCTGTGGACGTCGCAGTGGAATCCGGTCACCAATCAATTCGGTGCTCTTCCTTTAATATACGGCACGATCGTCAGCTCGCTGATCGCAATACTCCTGTCCGGGCTGTTCGGTGTCTTTGCCGCCGTTTTTCTGGCAGATTTCGCGCCGCGTCCGATTGCGCGACCGTTAAGCTTTATGATCGAGCTGCTGGCGGCGGTGCCCAGTGTTGTGTTTGGACTCTGGGGACTTTTCGTTCTGGCGCCCGCGATGCGAAACGCGATCGATCCGTTTCTCCAAAAGACTCTCGGTTTTCTGCCGATCTTTAGCGGGCCGTCGTATGGCGTCGGCTTGCTCACGGCGGGCGTCATTCTCGCGCTCATGATCATTCCGACCGTCACGGCGTTGTCGCGGGATGTGATTGCGACAATCCCGATAGATCAGCGTGAAGCCTCGATGTCACTGGGTGCAACGCGCTGGGAGACGATGACCAAAGTCGTTCTGCCGGCGGCGCGCGCAGGAATCTTTGGTGCGATCATCCTTGCGCTTGGACGAGCGCTCGGTGAGACGATTGCCACAACGATGGTCATCGGCAACCGGCCGGAGATCTCGGCGTCGCTCTTCGCACCGTCGTACACGCTGGCAAGTGTTATTGCCAACGAGTTTACCGAGGCGACCACCGACATCTATCGCAATTCTTTAATAGAACTCGGGCTATTGTTATTTATTGTCAGTGTGATGGTCAACGGCGCCGCGCGACTCTTGATTTGGTCGGTTTTCCGGCGAAGTGTGAGCGCGCGATGAAGAACTATCCGATGCGGCGTTTTACGGGCGCGGCCGGGATTTTGTGGAGTTTTCTGTGCGCGTTCGTCGCCGCAGCTTCATTATTGTTGATTTTGGGCTACATTGTTTTCAACGGTGCAAGTGCGATCAACTGGGAGTTTATCACGCAGCTGCCTCACCCGGTCGGCGTTGAAGGCGGCGGTGTGGCCAACGGCATCATCGGCAGCGTCATCACGGTGGGGATTGCAACGCTCATTGCCACGCCGATTGGCGTGCTGACCGGACTCTATCTGGCACTTTTCGCGCGCGGAGGCTTTGCGGAAACCGTTCGCTTTCTTTCCGACGTGCTTTCGGGTATACCCAGCATCGCAATCGGCTTGTTCGCATACACGGTGCTGGTGCAGCCGTTCAGGCACTTCTCGGCCATCTCGGCCTCGTTTGCGTTTGCCGTGCTGATGCTTCCGCTACTCGTGCGTACGTCCGAGGAAGCCGTGCGATCCGTACCGCGTCCGATCTTGGAAGGGGCTCTAGCGCTGGGCCTGACCACGTTTCGTAGCACGTTGCTTATTGTTGTGCCGGTCGCGTGGCCCTCGATCATGACCGGCTTGCTGCTGGCAATCGCTCGCGTCACCGGTGAAACGGCGCCGCTCCTTTTCACCGCATTCGGCAGTCAATTTTGGGAACTCAATCCGACCAATCCGATGGCGCAGCTGGCCTTGCAGGTTTTTAATTATGCGATCTCGCCGTATCGCAGCCAAAATACCCAAGCATGGGGTGGGGCGTTGCTCCTGGTGCTCGCAGTCTTGACGCTCAATATATTGGCGCGTCTCCTGATCAAGTCGCGCGTCAGTGTGATCCGATGATCGAGGTCGCTGCGATTCCGCAAGCGTCGCTGAAAACGCGGGATCTTAACGCGTATTACGGCGATCATCGCGCCATCGCCGATGTTACGCTCGGATTCCAACCATTAAGTGTCACGGCGCTCATCGGCCCCTCCGGTTGCGGCAAGACGACGCTGTTGCGCACACTGAATCGCATCCACGAAATCATTCCGAACGCGCGGGTAACCGGAGAGGTCATTCTGGATGGGGAGAATGTGTACGATCCCGCGGTCGATCCCATCGCGTTGCGTCGCCGCATCGGTATGGTCTTCCAACGGCCGAATCCGTTTCCGACGCTTTCTATTGAAGATAATGTCGCCGCGGGCCTGAATCTGCGGCTGCGGCGCACCCAGCGGCAAGAAATCGTCGAGCGTGCCCTGCGCGACGTCGGCCTATGGGATGAGATCAAAGATCGATTGCGGGCTTCACCGCACACGCTTTCAGGCGGACAAGCGCAGCGCTTGTGCATCGCGCGCGCACTGGCGGTGGAACCCGAGGTGCTGCTGATGGATGAGCCGACCTCCGCGCTCGATCCGATTTCGGCTGCCAACGTGGAAGAACTGGTCGGACGCCTAGCCAGTCGCTACACAATTGTCGTTGTCACCCACAACATGCAACAGGCTGCGCGCGTATCGCGGGCCACGGCGTTCATGCTCGCCGACGAAAGCGGGTCGGGGCGGGTCGTGGAGTACGGCGAAACCTCGCAAATTTTCTTTCATCCGCGCGAGCGGCGCACGGAAGATTATATCAGCGGCCGTTTTGGTTAAACTTCTTTTAAAGCGTCGTTAATCGTGCGCAGGCTATACCTAGCGTATGCACACATTTTTAAGGCGACTCCTCATGCCCGTGCTAGCGTTGACGCTCGCCGTGCCTGCAATCGCGGCGACCCAATTGACGGGCGCCGGCTCAACCTTCGATAACCCGTTTTTTTCCAAGGCATTTTATATGTACAGCCAGATGCATGGCGACGTTGCGGTTAACTACCAGTCGATCGGCAGCGGCGGCGGCATCGCGCAGTTCACTGCAAGGACCGTCGATTTTGGCGCAACGGATGTGCCCATGAACCGCGAGGAGCTGAAGAAGGCGGGAGCACCCGTTCTGCAGGTACCGGTCGCTCTGGGTGGCGTTGCCGTGAGCTACAATCTGCCGGGCATCCATTCCGGCGTGCGGCTGACTCGGAGCATGCTGGTCAATATGTTCCTCGGAAAAATGACCAAATGGAACGATCCGCAGATCGTGCGGCTCAATCGCGGAACGAAGCTGCCCGATTTGAACATCGTCGTGGCGCATCGCTCCGACGGGTCGGGAACCACCTACATCTTTACGGACTTCCTGAGCCACGTTTCGGGTGAATGGAAGAGCAAAGTCGGCACGGGCAAGAGTGTTCAGTGGCCCGCATCCAGCAGTGTCGGCAGCAAAGGCAATGAGGGCGTGGCAGGAATCATTCGCAACACCCCCGGCGCAATCGGTTATATCGAGCTTGCATATGCCATCGAGAATCACGTCGATACCGCTGCGATTCAGAATCAGTCCGGTAATTACGTGAACTGTTCGAAACGCACGGTAGCCGCAGCCGCGAGTACGAAGGCCAACATCAGCGCTACCGATTTTTCGATCGTCGATCGCACGGGAAAAGATTCGTATCCGATCGCAGGGTACTCATGGATTGTGGCTTACGAGCGTCCGGCAGATAAGGGCCGAGGCGCGACGCTCAAAACTGTGCTCGCGTGGCTTGTTGGTGGACAGGCTCAGGGTATCGCGTCGGGGCTCAATTATGTTCCGCTTCCGAACAATGTTCGCCGAACCGCGGTTACCACGATCTCACGGATGAGCGTGTAAACTGCATGCGAAAATCGCTAATCGGTGCCGTGGCTACGATTGCCGTAGCCACGGCTCTTTTTTCGGGCGCTGCCGATGCGCAAACACCGAAACCGAAAGCCACCGCGACGCCAAACCCTTTTGCGTACAGCGGCTATATTCGGGCGTATTACTTCACGCGACAGAATGCGACCGGTTATCCGCAAACGTTTAAGGCGATCAATCAGGCAACTTTCAACACGGCCATTAGCCTGCACGCGCAATATACGTTTGACAATACTCCCATTACCATTGGCGGCACGTACCTGTATGCCAATCCGCTCAACGGTTGCCCGAATCCGGTATCCCACCTCTGGTTACCTTGCGGTAAGGAAACCTTTACCGGGCAGAGCAACGTGCCGACGAATCCTGACGACACGCTGCCGGGATTTGTGCTCAGCACGCTTTACGAGGCGTACGTTCAGTACAAAGATCCGACGCTGTATGTAAAACTCGGCAACCAAGTGATCAATACGCCCTGGGCCAACGCGTCGGATTCACGCCTCAAACCCGTAGCGTTTCAAGGCGGTGATTTGACGTACAAGTTCAACAAGCAGTGGACCGGCGAGGCGATGTTCATCGATCGTTTTGAAAGCCGCGCGAGCTCGGCGTTCGATAACGCAACCATGCTGACGAGCCATCCGGTTGACGGACCGGGCATCGCGGGCAATATTTTTACTCCCGGCGGCACCTCGATTACGACCAGCGGTTTTGGATACGGTCGCCTTGGTTTGGTGCAAGGCGGTCTTACGGCGAATCTCCACTATTACGACTTCGTTGATATCGCCAATGCAGTCTGGCTGGATGGAAAATACAGCTGGACGAAGGCTTTTACGAAACCGTTTGTCGCCGTGCAGTTCGGCAGCGAACAAAACACGGGGCGTGCGGTAATCGGAAAGATTGCCAGCACCGTTTACGGCGTGCAACTGGGGATCTCGCCATGGAAGAATGTCGACATTACTGCGGGCTACGACAACATTCCGCAGCAAGCCGACACGATAACGCTTCCTGCCGGTGTGAGTTGCGGAGCCAACAACCAGATCAAAGTCGCTGCCGGTGTCACTTTCCCATACTTCCTCCCTTCCGGCGGAACGACGAACTGTCTGCCTGCCGGGAGCGGCATGACCACCGTTTACTATGGCGGATGGGCCAGCCCGTACACCGATTCATATGCAACCGATGTCTTGTTTACAACGAGCATCAGTCAAGGCTTGATTGATCGCCGCAGCCCCGGGCAAGGCGAAAAGTTCGCGGTGACATTGCAGTCGGCCGATCATCGCGCCCGCCTCATCGCCAGTCAAGCGTACTACCAGTACGGCAACACAAGCGCGGGGATGTCGCCAACTCAAGAGACCGACGTTGACGGAACGTGGTTTTTCCGTAAACCGGGGAGCGGTCCGTACCACGGGCTACTGATCCGCCACCGGTACGCCGAACGCGATCAAAAAAATACTGCACTTTACGGCGGAACGCCGGTCTTCAAGTATAACCGTACACAACTGGAGTTCGACTTCTAGGGCAATTGCTCGACAAGAGCGCTGCAGGCCGGTCGCGAAGAGACCGGCCTTCATGCTTTCTACGCTGCCCAAGACGATGCGCGCCGTGTGCAAAACCGCACCGGCGCCTGGTTTTCAGACGTGCGAAGTTCCCACTCCTGCGATCGGTCCGTCCGACGTTTTGATTCGAGTAGAGAAAGCGGGCATCTGCGGGAGCGATTACCATATTTACTCGTGGGATAAGTGGGCGCAAAGCCGCGTGAAGCCGCCGGTTGTAATGGGACACGAGTTCATGGGAACCGTCGCGACCATCGGAGAGAATGTGCGAACCGTCGCCACGGGCGATCGCGTTTCAGCCGAAGGCCATATTGCTGACGGCACGTGTCTCTTGTGCCGCACGGGCCAAGCGCATCTGTGCGAACATTTGCAAATCATCGGCGTCGATCGTGATGGCGCATTTGCGGATTATATTGCCATGCCCGAAAGCAACGTTTGGAAGCTCGACGCTTCGATTCCCGACGAGTTCGCGGCGATCTTCGATCCGCTTGGCAATGCCGTGCATACCGTTATGGCGGCGGGCGTCAGCACAAAATCCGTGCTCGTTACCGGAGCGGGTTCTATCGGATTGATGGCAATTGCAGTGGCGCGCGCGGCGGGTGCGGCTGCTATTTTTGCGGTTGATGTGAATCCTGCGAAGCTCGAACTCGCGAAAAAACTTGGAGCCACGCAGACGTTCCATGCGAATGATGAGCGGCTCGTCGAGCGGATCTTGGAAATGACCGATGGCAACGGCGCCGACGTGTTCCTTGAGATGTCCGGGAATCCGCAGGCGATCGATGCGGGTCTGCGCTCGGTACGCAACGGTGGGACCGCAGCACTGCTCGGGATTCCATCGGACGAGATCAAAGTCAATCTTGCGGACCGCGTGATCTTCAAAGGTTTAACGCTCTTGGGCATCAATGGCCGGCGGATGTTCGAAACCTGGTATCAAGCCGATGCTCTTTTGCGCAGCGGGCGAATCGATCTGCGCCCAATCATTACTCATGTTTTGCCGGTCGCGCAATTCGAGCGTGCGTTTGAATTGATGCGCACCGGCGAAGCTATCAAGATTGTATTGGATCTCACGTGACGACAACTTTTGAGCAGCGCCTGCAGGATGAAATCGAAAAACTCAAAGCGGCAGGCACCTACAAGACGCTGCGTCATTTGACCACTCCGATGGCGCCCGAAGTTCATATGGAAGAAGCGGGCGACGTCATCGTGCTTTCAAGCAATAATTATCTGGGATTGTCGGATGAACCGGCGGTGATTGAAGCCGGAAAACTAGGGCTTGATAAGTACGGCGCGGGCACGGCTTCAGTGCGCTTCATCTGCGGCACCTTCGATATTCATCGCCGGCTCGAAGAGCGGATCGCCGAGTTTCTGCGCACTCCCGCCTCGCTGACGTATGTGTCATGCTGGAATGCCAACACCGGGCTCTTTCCCACGATCTGTGAAGACGGCTCGGTGATTGTTTCGGATGAGCTGAACCACGCCTCGATCATTGACGGCTGTCGACTCGCCACACGAGCGAAGCGCGAACGCTATAAACACGGCGACATGCGCGATCTCGAAGAAAAGTTGCGCGCGAACGCGGGTGTGACGCCTCTCGTGATCGTGACCGACGGAGTCTTCTCGATGGAAGGCAGCTTGGCGAAGCTGCCGCAGATTGTCGAGCTCGCCAAGAAGTATGATGCCGTTACGGTGGTGGATGATTCTCACGGGACCGGCGTGATGGGAAAAACCGGCCGCGGGACGATCGAACATTTCGGATTGGACGGTCAGATCGATATCATTACCGGTACGTTGGGAAAAGCATTGGGCGGTGCAGCCGGCGGGTTTGTGGCGGGAAGCGATGCTCTTATTGACACGCTTATCCAGCGTTCGCGACCGCAGCTTTTTTCCAATGCGTTACCTGCGACCGTCGCCTGCAGTTCGCTTGCAGCCATCGACTTTCTCGATGCACATCCCGAACTCGTCCAACGCTTGCGCGACAACGTGGCGTATTTTAGAGAACGTCTGGTCAATTTGGGATTCAAACCGCTGCCGGGTGAGAGCGCAATTGTGCCGATCATCGTCGGCGAAACCGCGTTTGCAATTGCGATGAGCGACAAGCTTCTCCGTAAAGGTGTCTTTGTGACCGGTTTTGGCTATCCCGTCGTTCCCGAAGGCACTGCGCGCATTCGCGTGCAAATCAGCGCCAAGCTGACCAAGGATGAAATGGACCGCGCGCTTGCGGCCTTCGCCGAGGTCGGTCACGAGGTCGGGTTACTCACATGACGTTATGCGCCTAATGAACTACGTGCGAACGATCTTTGTTGTTGCGGTCATTTTATTGGGCGCGCAACCAACATTTGCGCAAATCACGGTGGCGCCGCCGCTGCCGTTTACGCCACCTGCGAGTTGGGCGCAAGTGCCGCGCGGTTTTGCGCTGACAGAATTCAAGAATCTTTGGCAAGGGACGTCGGTGCGCCAAGGACGGGGTCGCGGGCTTTTTGTTGAGGCAATTCTGCCGATTCCCGCCGGCCTTCTGAATGCGATTCTTTTGCAAGCGCGGAGCGCCGTGGCGAAATCGAAGGCTCCTCTGCCCCCGGCAAAGACCGTTTTGACAAGGATTTGCGGCGCGACGGCGAGCGTTTCTACGATGAGGGTGACCGGAAAGAATCCGGCGATCATCGAGGGCACCGTCTTTTCGCGCAACGCGATCACGTATGCGGCGATCTACTTTCGCCCGATTGGCGCAAACCCAAGCGCGATCGAATCAGCCATCCGCACCGCTTGTCCCTTACCTGACGGCAATTTACCCACAGCCACACCGCCGGCCGGATGGACCGCAATGAATCAAGGTTTGGATTTTGCGTTAGGCGGCATCTGGCTTGGAAATGGGCCAATGCAAATGATGACACTCGCGCAAGGCCATCGTATTCCGGATCCTGAGACGGTGGCATCGATGTTCAAGCCGATGATCGTTCAGAAAAACGGGCAAGTGAAATCGAGTATTAGCACGCGGCACTTTAAGGCGTGCGGACAAACCGGCGTGTTAATAAATACGCGCTTTATCATTCCGCCCGGTTTCGGATTCAGCTACGATCTCGCTGCGGCGCAGAGCGGCACGCAAACCTATCTGCTTTCATACGCGCATCCAACGAGCTTCACCGATCCGGCAGCCGAACAGTCGCTAACAACACTCTGCGGCTCGCCTGCTTTTACACCGTCACCGACGCCGACAGCGACGCCGTAAAACCGTCGCCGCCTGGGTAAAGGGCGGGCATGGCCACGAAACATCGCAAGAATGTGAAGATGCCGCAAACCACGCTGCGAGCCTCCAGCCGTAAGCGCGCGGCGCTTGCGGGTCAAGCTGATAAAGTCCGTAAGCATAACCAGCAAGAGCGTCACCTTATTGATCCGGATTCGCCAAAAGAAATCTACGGCACGCTGCTTTCAGAGCGCCGTAGAATGGGTGAGAGCAATCCGCGTTTGCCGGAAGCCAAGACGCGATCGACCGCGAGCATCGAAGCCAAATCGGTGCCGCGCACCGGCGCAGCAAAACGCCGCAGGACCTAGATCAGCCGCGCCGCTCGTGCGCACGGATGACGCGGATCAATAACTTACTGCGATGAAAATTTGATTAATTCGTCGCGGTCGAGATACCGAATGTGGCCGTGTTCGCGACGCAATGCGCCGTTTGACTCGAGTTCGGCAATCGCGCGAGCTGCCGCTTCTTTGACGCAACCTGCGGCCGCAGCGATGTCTCGCTGACGAAAGTGAGCCAGCTGTTCGCGTGCGGGCTGCATCCCGGATTTTTCGGATGCAAATTGCAGCAACACGCCGGCGACACGCGATGCTACCGACCAACCTTGTTGCAGCGTCATTCGTTGTGCGAGCTGGCGCGCCCGTGTGGCCGCCAGTGCCGCAAACCGTTGGAAGAATGACGGATCGCTTCTGGCAACGTCGAGAACGATCGCGGCCGGCAGCAGCGCATAGGTTGCGCGCTTGGAGATAACCGAGATCTCTC
This sequence comes from Candidatus Rubrimentiphilum sp., assembly GCA_035934355.1. Classification (GTDB taxonomy): domain Bacteria; phylum Vulcanimicrobiota; class Vulcanimicrobiia; order Vulcanimicrobiales; family Vulcanimicrobiaceae; genus Rubrimentiphilum. The sequence continues at coordinate 15,556 of DASYYA010000139.1, forward strand.
CGAGCGGCGTTGCATCAAAGATGCCGACTTCAGCGAACGTCTGACACGCCTCCGCTTCATACAGGCGAATCTGGCTGACCCGCCGGAGCGGCCCGTTTGCGTTCAGCGTCACGCCCAGAATGCCATCGCAAACCAGTCCTAAGTACGGGAACGGCGCACCCTGCGGCGCGACGATTTCCCTTCGCGACCGTTTGATAAGTTTGGCGCTGGACGCAAGCTGCTGCAAGCTCTTCGATTCGCATAAGCCGAAGAGCGGACTGCGTTCAAACTCGGCCAGCAGCAGCCCAGCCGCCCCGCTCGCTTCTAAAACGGTAGTCACTATTTAATAATACTACGCCTGACACAGACCCTGAAGCTGCTTTGGCCGGGCAACTAACAGCGACGCCGGAAAATGTAACAGGCCCGGAGCTTTACTCCGAGCCTGCATTTTGGTTGCGGGGGCGAGATTTGAACTCGCGACCTTCGGGTTATGAGCCCGACGAGCTACCGGACTGCTCCACCCCGCGGCGGAATCCCCATATACGGTATGCGAACGGCCGAATTCCTGCGCACGGTTCCCAAGGTGCAGCTGCACTGCCACTTGGAGGGGACGCTGCGTGCATCAACCTTTGTAAACCTTGCGCGCAAGCACGGGGTTGCGCTGACGTACACGCCCGGCGAAAAGGGCGCGTTTGCGCCTGAGAGGCACCACGCCGCCTTGTCGGATCCTTACGCCTTCCGCGACTTTGAAGGCTTCTTGCTTACGTTCGCTGCCGTGAGCCGGTCGCTTGCGGAACCGGCCGATTATGCTCTGTTGGCGCGCGAGTACCTCGAAGACGCAATTGCGCAAAACGTACGCTATGCCGAGCTTTTCATCTCGCCGTCGGTGTGGCAATTCTTTCACAAGACCATCGATGTGCGCGCATGCGTGCAAGAGATGCGCCATGCATTCGATGCGGCGCAACGTATCCACGGAATCGAAGCGCGGCTGATTGTCGATTTGACACGAAACTTTGGCGCCAAGAGTGCGATGCGCACCGCAGAGCTCGCCATGCAGCTCCAGGATTTCGGCGTGATCGGAATTGGCCTCGGCGGCGACGAGGCGCACTATCCAGCCGAACTCTTTACGGATGTCTTTCGTTTTGCGCGAGATCGCGGCTTGCATCGTGTCGCCCATGCGGGAGAAATGGCCGGCGCGCAAAGCGTGCGCGCAGCGGTTGAGGTTTTGGGAGCCGAGCGTATAGGCCATGGAATTCGCGCACTCGAGGATCGCGATACAGTGAAGATGCTGGCGGAAAAGCAGATCCCGTTGGAGATCTGTCCGACCTCGAATTTTCTGACGGGCGTGGCAATGGGCGAAGCGCCGCACCCCTTAGTGGAATTAGATGAAGCGGGCTGCATCGTGACGATCGATGCCGACGATCCCGCGCTTTTTAAAACTAGCACCAGCGATGAGCTGGAATACGCTTCGGAGATCGCCGGCAATGCAGCGGTGCATCGCTTCCTGCACAACGCCGTTGCCGCCAGTTTTGCATCGGAGCAAACCAAAGGGCAACTGCGCGAGCTGCTCGATGCCGCAGGCCTGGAAGCCTGATACCCGCGTCGAAGAGCGCTGTCAATGTCGGGGCATAGCCATTTTGCCGAGTCGACCGAAGAGTATCTGGAAGCCGTCTATCGTTTGGAGCGTGAAGGCCCCGGCGTGACGACATCCGGGCTTGCCTCGGAATTGGGCGTCGCGCCCGCCTCGGTCTCCGGCATGCTTAAGAAGCTCGCAACCGACGGTTATGTCGAGTACGTTGCACGCGGTGAAGTGAAACTTGCGCCCAAAGGGCTGGCAGTTGCCGTTCGGATCGTACGCCGGCATCGGTTAGCCGAACGCTTACTCACCGACGTTCTCGGTATGCCCTGGGATCAAGTGCAGTCCGAAGCGTGCATGTTAGAACACGCGATCAGCGACAAGATGGAAGATCGTTTGATCGCCATTCTCAAAGATCCCAAAGAGTGTCCGCACGGTTTGCCGATTCCGCCGAAAGACTTGAGCGATCCGCCGGAGCGCGCGGGCGTTCCGCTGGCGCAGGTCGAGGTGGGACAGAACGCGATCGTGCAAGGAGTCACGCAAGAAGTACCCGAGATTTTGCGCTATTTGGGCGATGTCGGATTGCGGCCCGGAGCGCATGTGAAAGTGCACGAGAAAGCTCCGCTCGGCGGTCCGATGACCGTCGAGATCGATAAGCGCCGCCACGCGATCTCGCTCGAATTGGCGCGCATGGTGATGGTCGCGGCGTGATTACCCGGCTGCTGATCCTCATCAACATTCTCGCGTATGCGTGGGAAGTGTGGACTGGAGCGCTGCGCAGCAACGAGGCGCTGTACGCCCATGGCGCGCTGCTGCCCGCCGCCGTTATCCAGGATCATCAATGGTGGCGCATTCTTTCCAGCGCTTTTTTGCATGGCAACATCGTGCACATCGGCGTCAATATGCTCTCACTCTATTGGCTCGGGCGTTTCATCGAAATGGCGCTCGGATCGGCACGAACGCTGCTCGTCTACATCGTCTCGATGATCGCCGCAGGGCTGGCGGTGGTTTACTTTGCGCCGCCGGATACGTTGACGGTGGGTGCGAGCGGCGCGATCTTCGGTTTGTTCGGCGCGCTCTTTGCCATCGGACTGCGGCTGCGTGACCGCGGAACCGATCTGGTGCGCTCCAACGTCGGCATTCTCGTGATCAATCTGGTTTACGGTTTTACCTTTCCCGGCATTGCGTGGCAGGCGCACATCGGCGGTCTGATCGCGGGATTCATTCTCACGTTCTTGATCTTCTGGCCGCCGCAGCCGGTGCGCACGGTCGCCTACGATACGGCCACCGGCGCCGAATACGACTCTCAGCTCGAGCAGTGAGCGCCATCGAAGAAGTCTTTGCGCCCGGCGGCCCCATCGAACGGGCGCTGGCGGAATTTGAAGCGCGTCCCGGCCAGCTGCAGATGGCGCAACTCATCGAGCGCGGATTTCTCGAAGGAATGCACACAATCGTCGAAGCCGGCACCGGCGTCGGAAAATCGCTGGCGTATTTGGTGCCGGTACTGCGCAGCGGCAAAAAGGTCGTTATTTCGACCGGCACGATTGCACTCCAAGAGCAGCTCTATCATAAAGATATTCCGCTTGTAACAACGGCGCTCGACGTTCCGGCGCAAGTGACCCTGCTCAAAGGGCGCAATCATTATCTCTGCAAACAAAAGCTCGGACATATGCGTGCGGACCGGCTCTTAGCACCGTCGCGCACGATGCAACAAATGTGGGAATGGGGCGCGCGAACCGAAACCGGCGATCGCGCCGAGCTCCATTTTCTACCGTCAGCGGACGAATGGGAACAGCTCGACGCGGACGCCGACGACTGTGTCGGCGAATACTGCGAGCATTTTCGCGATTGTTTCTTTTTCAAGAAACGCGATGAAGCCAAGTTTGCCGACATCGTTATCGTCAATCACGCCCTCTTCTTTTTGGATCTCGCAATGGGCGGCGGGCTACTGCCGCCGTACGATTTCGTGGTCCTCGACGAAGCCCATCAATGCGAGCGTTGGGCGACCGCGGCGCTCACGGCTACGCTGTCGCGCGCGACGATCGGCCGGATGCTGCGCAAGCTGCATCGCTCATACGTGGTGCCGGGACATTTCGAGGCCGAGTTCGACAGCAATATCCGTGGACTTGAGTCCACGCTGGCGCGCGTTCCGGGCGAACGCTATCCGTTACACGTAAACGAAGACGCGTGGACGCCACTCGAAGCCCTTCGCGACACACTCTACAAACTCGAGAATTGGCTCTACGCCAATTGGCATGGCGCGTTGCGCCGCGTGCCGCCCAACGATGCCGAAGCCGAACGCCGGCGCGACCTGGCGATGCGCACGATTTTAGCGCACCAAGCAACGGTCGAACGCGCGCAGTCGCCTGGTGATGCAGCCATCGCGTGGGTCGAACGCAGCGACACCGATGGATCGTATCAGCTCAATAGTGCGCCGTACGATATCTCGGAATATCTGCGTGCAACGCTCTTCGATCGCACACAAAGTGTGGTACTCACCAGCGCGACCATCGCGGATGCCCGCACCGAAGACGGCGCGTTCGAATTTTTGAAACGTTCGCTCGGCGTGCGCGACGCGCAGGAATTGATCGCGCCCTCGCCGTTCGATTATGCGTCCCAGGTGCGCTTGTACGTGGCGCCGCGCGAGCTCAACCCGAAGGCCAACGATTTTGCCCAACTCGCTGCGCCGCTCGTTGAGGAGTGTTTGGACCGCAGCCACGGGCGCGCGTTCGTCCTTTTTACATCGTATAAGCGCTTGCGCGAAGTCTACGCGCTTTTGCGGGAACGCATTGCCTTTCCGATTCGCATGCAAGACGAACTGCCGCGGGCGCATCTGTTGGATTGGTTTCGTAAGACGCCGGGGGCGGTGCTCTTCGCGACCGGCACCTTTTGGGAAGGGATCGATGTCGCCGGCGATCAGCTTTCGTGTGTGATCATCGATCGCTTGCCG
>DASYYA010000143.1:0-18854 GCA_035934355.1 Candidatus Rubrimentiphilum sp.
GCTCGCCCTATGGAGCTTCTCACTTTGAGCACCCACGAAGTACGCCGCCTGGAGGTGCTCCAGGCACTTGCCACCGGAGCCCTGCGCCAATCCGAAGCCGCGCAGATCCTGGACCTGTCGGTCCGACACATCAAGCGTTTGCGGCGCGGACCGGGAGCGCCGGAGCCGGGGCTGGCGGCTAGCTCGGGCGATACAGCGGGACGACGCGGGGGGCTGAGGACGGCGGTTGGGCTTCTTGGCTGACGCACGCCAACAGTTCTTGGCCACGGAGGGGCCGGTGGAACAGGAAGCCTTGGGCCTGGTCGCACTGGAGCGACCGCACAAACTCCCACTGCGCCTCGGTCTCGACGCCCTCGGCAATGACGCGCAGACCGAGTGTTTGGGCGAGAGTCGCGATCGCCTTGACGATGCCTTGGTCGTACGGATCGCGGGTGACGTCCTCGATAAAACTTTTGTCGATCTTGATGGCGTGCACCGGAAGGCGCTTGATGTAATTGAGCGAGCTGTATCCGGTTCCAAAATCGTCGACGACCACTTGCACGCCCATGGCATGGATGCGCAAGAGCGTGGCGACGGCCAAGTCATTGAGCACCACGTTTTCGGTAACTTCAAGCTCGAGCGCGCTTGCCGGTAATCCCGTTTCCGTGAGCACCTCGCTGATCATTGCCGCGCAATCCTGTTCGTAAAAGTCACGCGGCGACAAGTTCACCGAAACGCGGAAATCCGGGGCAATCGATTGCCGAATCCGCATCGCCATGGTGCAGGCTTCCGTGAGCACCCAGCGGCTGATCTCGACAATGATGCCGCTCTCTTCAGCAATTGGAATGAAGATTTCGGGGAGCAACTCACCCAAGCCCGGATGGCGCCAGCGCAATAACGCCTCGGCTGTCACAATGCGTTTGGTGCGCGCATCGACAATCGGCTGGAACGTAAGCGACAGCTCTTTACGCACCAGCGCATGGCGCAGGTCTTGCTCGAGCCCAAGCCGCTCGAGTACGCGCGCGTGCATCGTTCCATCGTAGGACTTGACGTTGTTACGCCCCGCTTCTTTGGCACGATACATTGCGGAGTCGGCAAATGCGACGAGGTCGTCGGCCGCTTGCGCATTCTCCGGAAAGAAACTTGTTCCGATGCTAGCGGTGACAAAGAGCTCGCGTCCGTCCACGATAAACGGCTCATGAAAGCCCGCCAGCACGCCGGTGGCAACCGCCAGAATGGCGCGCTTGTCGGAAATTCCTTCGATGACGACGACAAATTCGTCGCCGCTCGGACGATAAATCGACGCATGATGGACCAAACGCTCTTGCAAGCGTCCCGCAATAGCGCGCAAGAGCTTGTCGCCGGCCCGGTGTCCGAGCGTGTCGTTGATCGTCTTGAACCGATCGATGTCGATGAAGAGCACCGCCACCGGCCCTTGACGCGCTGCCGCATTCTCCAGGATCGCCGGCAACGATTCTTCGAGCGCCAAGCGATTCGGAAGTTGCGTCATCACATCGAGTCGCGCAAGCCGCGCAAACCGCTCCGCGCTTTCACGCACGTCGGTGACATCGAGCATCACGCCGATGGCGCCAATCACGGCGCCTTCAGCATCTCGCAGAGGTTCGACGTCGTTTTGAAGCCAGCGTCCGTTTTGATGCACTTCGTAGCGCACCGCGTCGCCCTCGAGCGCGCGGCGCAATTCCGCCAAGCAGACGCGGCGCTGTTCGGGATCGTCAATGCTTGCCCCATACGGCGCGCCAATCAAGTCTTCGGTAAAAAGGCTTTTGTCAGCCATCGCGGCTCCACGCACCGACGTTAGGCGCAACTCGCGGTCGACGGTCCAAACCACCGCCGGCATCTGCGACAACAACAGTCGCAAACTCGCCGTAGTCTTGAGCAGCAATTCGCTTTTCTTGCGCTCGGTCACATCGCGCAAGTGCACGAGCAATTCCTCGTGCGCAGGTTGAATGCGAATTTCGATCCAGCGATCGGTAGACTGGAAATGCTGTAAGCGCTCGAGCGGTAGGCTTTGCCGACGAACGCTCAACATCTCGGGAACGAGATCCGAGGCGAGCGGATCGAGCACGTCTTGCACGCGCACGCCAATGAGCTCGCCGGCGCCCTTGCGCAATAGTTCCTCTGCGCGTTCGTTAACGTGCGAGAAGCGCCAGTCTTTGTCGATGATGAAAAAACCGTCCGGAATACTTTCAACGACGTTGTAACCGCGTTCGGTTAAACCGCGGATCGACGCGATGCCGTCGCCGATGAGAAATCGGCCGGCAAGAGTAACGGCAAGGACGCCGGCAACCGCGCAAAGCGCAAGCGCTCCGAGAGTAAGGTGCGCCATCGCCGCCACTAAGACGGCGGCAAAACTGAGGATCGTTAGGACTGCAAAGAGGAAGACGCGCGCCTGCATCGCAGCCGCGCCGACTTTCACAAAATTCCTCGCTGCCGAAGCTCTGCGCGCAGCGTGTGGCGCGAATGGACGCCGAGGGATTCAAATATCGCTTCGATCTGCTTGTTGATCGTGAATCGGCTACGGCTGAATCGCAGCGAGAGATCGTCGAGATCCGCGCCTTGTGAAAATGCAACAGCAAGCTGGCGTTGCATCGGCGTTAAGCCCGAAAGCACGCGCTGCTCTTCGACCTTATCCAATTCTGAAAGCCGGCGGAAGAACGGACTCTTTGGGAATCTTCCGGCTTCGCTACGAGCCTTCTCGAGCCAGTTTGTGTCTTCGGTAAGGCGGAATAGAGCAGCTGCCGCTAGCGCCGCACGATAGCTGTGGCCTATACGAGCAAACGTTTCGTACGAAAATTCAAGCGATTCCTTGGCGAGCTTCACATTGCCGAGCATTGCCTGCACTTCGCCCGCCGCATATTTCGCGTAAGCAACCGCGCGGCGATCGTGCGCTGCGGCGATTGTCGGATCGATGCTGTCACGTCCTAACTTTGTGTGAATGGAAACGTATCGCTGGGCCTGCGCCATGTCGGTTGACGAGAATAGATCGGCAAGCATGACGAGCGCGTATCTCTCTTCGTCATGCGTCGTGTCCCACTCAACTTCTTGTGCGATAGAATCGGCTTGTGCGAGCTCTTCGGCCGCCCAAGCCTGGTTGCCGTTCAGACGCGCCACATAGGCGCGATCCGCATGCGCCCACACTTGCCACGCGAGCGTCGGCGCCAGCTCCTTGGAATCTTTCAGGAGCCACTGCGCACGACCCGAGTCGCCTTGCTGAAACGCATACCACGCCAGCGCGCGCACGCAGAGGAATTGATGCTCTTGAATGTCCGGAGTCCACTCGATCATCTCGTAAGCCGCTTCGCCAGCCGCGACCGCTTCATTGTTTCCTGTTTCAACGGCCAATCGCAAGAGACCACGCAGGTACAGCGCGACCGCGGTGATTTCGCACGTCTTCGAATGGCTTTGAAATTGCCGGAACGCTGCTAGCAGGTCCTGGACCTGCCCAGCGTAATCCTCAAGGCCCGCTCGCATCCACGAGCGCAAGCCCAACGCCTTAAATTGTGCATCCGGTGACGGATCGCTCATGGCAAGTGCCATGTCGTCACTGTTGGGATCGTAGTGACGCGTTGCCCACGCCAGGCGAGAACGTTCGTAACCTAACCGCGCCGCGCGCGTCAAATCGTCACGAACAAGATCGGCCGCGCTGGATAGCATTTCTCGAGCGGCGTCAAAGTTGCGGGTATTGACATAGCAAAACGCAGACGTCACCAAGTAAGCAAAGCGGCTTTCGGCAGATGCAAAGTCTTCCGAGTGAACGGCTAGGAATTCGAGCGCTTCTATCGGGTCGCGGCGTGCGAGCACCTCCGCAGCGACGAGTAACCCTTTCTCATTGTATGGGTGCTCCCAATCATCGCAATGGGTAAGCAGCTCGAGAGCCTCGCCGCGCCGCGCTAAACGCGCCAGCTCCGTCGCAAGCTTCAGCTTCGCGGATACTTCTTCGCCGGTCGTTAAACGCGTGTCTTGCACTGACATGTGCTCGGCGCTAGTCTCCAATCGTCCCAGCGGAAGTACTGGCGCCTGGATTGACGATAACGATCGTGCCGCCGATGACGCCTTCGTCCGAGCTCGCGCCTCGCGATTTGAAATGCACGCCAGCCGCATTTGTGTAATCGTTGTAAATATTTAACTGGTATGTGCCGGCCGAAATGGTGTGCAGCTCGAAGTTGCCGTTGGCATCAGTTGCGCAAGCGTTCGCAATGCCGCCGTGCGCATCAAACGCAGTGACCGTGGCGCCGGAAACAGGCTGTCCGTCGTGATTGACAACTCGCCCGGTTAGTCGTCCCGCGCCGGTGTTGACTGCCGAAAACAATACCGGTCGAACATGCAAGATACCGCCGTCGTCGTTTCCAAGAGACTCAAACGCATTAAAATCGACGTTGAGGATCTCACCGGCGTTTAGGCTGAACGCATGCGTGTCGGTGATCGCAACCCGCCGCGGACCGGAAGGATCGGTGTCCGTCGCGTTTCCTGCTCCGGCTGAGCTGCCGTTCTTGTCGCCCTTTTCGAATTGGAGGAGCGAAGTCGAACCGTCGGCATAGATTGCGCGACTTGCCGGCACGTTAATAACAAACTTGATTTTGCGATAACCGAGAGTGCTAGGCGAACCCGACCCGACGTTCGCGCCGCTACCGTCTTGGTATTGGAGAACATCAACGATCAATGGATCCGAGTAGGAAGCGACGACCTGAACGCGACCGGAGGCATCGGTCACGTCGATCTCTTGGATTGCGAGGTCGAGGTGAGTGAGCTGCTTGCCGGAGATCGCCGGCGCCGCGTCACCCATCTGGTAGCTGGCAATACCGCCGTGGGCTTCAAACGGATGGATACCGCCTAAGGAACTTCCCGGAATTGCAAGCGGCGGTGTCGCCGTTTGCGCGCTGTGCATCGCACACGCACTTGCCCCTAGCGCTAAGAGCAGTGCGGAAATGGTTATTCGAAGCTGCCTCAAAACGAATATCCCTCCGCGTCGAAAGCCGACGCCGTCCCTCCGTCTGTGCGCCTCTTAAGCACAGGGCCGGATGCATCCGAATATAGCACGTCCCGGCCATCCGTTCATCCCAAGAATTTGGTCCGGAAGGCCCATTTTCAAGACAACCCTGTAAAACAATTGTAAAGTCGCGCTTATTCGCCTAAGGCTTCCGGCGGGCGCGCCGATTAGGCACCGAACTGCGTGCAACCCATGGTCGGGTCTTTGAGAGTTTCGCTAGGTGCCTTACGGGAAAACGCGCGCACGCTGCGCGAGCACGTGGCGCCCGCGAAAGCCGCGTTCGTCGTCAAAGCCAACGCCTATGGGCACGGCCTCGTTCCCGTCGCGCAGGCGATTGCGACGGAAGGGCACGCGTTCTGTGTCTACTCCATCGAGGAAGGCTTGACACTGCGTGCCGCGCAGATCGACGCCCCAATCCTTGTTTTGGGTCCCTCGCCGGTTGAGTTGCTGCACCAAGCGTTAGCAGCCGATCTGCAAATCACGCTGTGGGATGCCGGAACATATCTCGATACCGTTGCCAACGCCGCTCGCCGGCGACAAACGCGCTTCCCAGTGCATATCAAAATCGATACGGGGTTGCATCGGCTGGGCCTCGATCCTAAAGAAGCGCCGAAAGCGATCGCGCGCTGCATGCAGACGCCCGGAATCGCCGTGGCGGGAATTTTTTCGCATCTTGCATCGGCTGAAGAGCTCGACTTGGTCTTCACACTCGCGCAAGTGGAACGATTGGATGCGCTCGCGCGCGCCATCGATCTGAACGGAGCCGCCGAAAAACCCGCGCGTCATATCGCCGCTTCTGCTGCAGCGATGCTCTGGCCGCAAACGCGGCTCGATTTGGTTCGGATCGGCATCGCACTCTATGGATTGTGGCCTTCAAAAGAGAGTCGCGCGGCAATGACTACCGATCTCGATCTGCATCCCGCACTTTCTTTTGAAAGCCGGATTATTGCAGTGCGCAAGGTTGAGTCCGGCGCTGCTATCGGTTATGGAGGCAGCTTTACGGCGCTGCGCGCCATGCGCATCGGCGTGGTTCCGCTCGGTTACGCTGACGGCATTCCGCGATTGCTCTCCAATCGCGGAGCGTTTATCGTTGAAGGCAAACGCTGTCCGATTGTCGGGCGCGTTTGCATGAACATGACGTTGATCGACCTGGGACAAACGGGCGCCCGTCCGGGCTCACGCGTTATTTTGATCGGTTCGGAAGATGGCGCGACGGTGAGCGCGGACGATTGGGCGGACTGGGCCGAAACGATAAACTACGAGATCGTGACGCGACTGCCCGCGACATTGCCGCGCATTTACGAGTAGCTAACCTTTCGAGGAAGCACCGTTTCCGGTTCGCTGTTCGATTGGCTCGAACGGATGCACGGGCGGTCCCGAATATGTTGCCTGTGGCCGGATAAGGCGGTTGTCGCCGAGCTGCTCGAGCACATGCGCCGTCCAACCCGCGATTCGTCCGCATGCAAAAATCGGCGTGAATTCGTCGCCGGGAAACCCTAAACTATAGAATAGCGGCGCGGTATAAAAATCGACGTTCGCGTAAATATTTTTGCCGGGCTTCTTCTCTTGAAGAACGACGTTGGAAGCATCTTCGAGCGCGCGCGCGATCTTGTACCATTTCGGATCGGTGATCTCGCTCAATTTTTTTGCGACCGCTTCCAAATGTTGCGCTCGCGGATCGCGCACTTTGTATTCGCGATGTCCCATGCCCATAATGCGCTCGCCGCGCGCAAGCACTTCCCGCACGTACGCTTCCGCACGCTCGGGTTTACCGACTTCCAACAGCACGCGGCCCACGGCGCTCGCCGCTCCTCCGTGAGCTTCGCCTTCAAGCGTGGCGATTGCAGCAGTGATCGCCGCGTAGAGGTCGGCTTTGGTTGACGCGGTGACGCGCGCCGAAAATGTGGAAGCGTTGAACGAGTGGTCCGCCAGGAGCACCAGGTAGGTGTCCATCGCATCTTCGGCCTGCGCCGTCGGCTCGCTGCCGCGGCACATATAAAGGAAGTTCGCCGCCTGTGAAAGGTTATGACGCGGCTCGATAGGCTCGAGTCCCCGGCGGATCCGATCCCACATCGCAACGGCCGTCGGAACCTTTGCGACGAGTTCGATCGCAGTGTGCACGTCGGAAACGTGCGCACCGTGGGGATCGACCGGCACAAACACCGCCAGACCCGAAACCACCGTGCGCAGCACGTCCATCGGCCAAGCGTCGCGCGGAATGCGTTCCATCGCATTAATCAAGGGCTCGGGAAGCATGCGGTGTGCGCCGAGTTCTTTCTTGAGCGCGTCGAGTTCGCGGGCGGTCGGAAGGTGGCCGTACAGTAGCAGATGCACGACCTCTTCGAAACACGCGTTCGGCGCGAGGTCGTGGATATCGTAGCCGCGATACGTTAATCTGCCTTCGCGCCCCTCGACGTTGGAGAGCAGCGTGCTGCCGACAACAACGCCCTCCAGTCCCCGATCGACAACCAATCCCATGCTCGACATTCCCAAAGCTCCTCCTATTGAGGTGCTTCGCTCACGTGTTGGGCGTAATCCCGCGCGTTAAAGTACCAGTCCGGCAGCGAGCTCGGGAATGAAATGTCTTTGAAGTCTAAGTCGACGGTCGCGCCGTCACCGTCATAGACCGTTTGCGTGCCGTTTGACTCGACGCGCGGTTCTACAATGCCGTGCAGATGCGTAACCACGAGTTGGCCTTGCAGATACCCGAGCGTGTACGTGAACGTCACCGGAAAGATTCCCTGATCGGGCGTGAACAGGCGATCGTGGGCAATGATCTTGCGCAGCGAATAATCGCGTTTGTTCACCCAGATTTCTCGCAACACGTTGCGCTCCGGATCGCGCCGCGGTTTCAGCACCAAATGCAAAAGATTGCCTTCAACGGTCATTTTCGGGACGTCGTAATCCGACTCGCCGATGGCCACCACCGAACCAATCGTCTTGAGCGGCTCAGCCGAAGGCTCCGGAGTCGGCACGTACGATGCGGGATTAAGGTGCTGGCGCACCGGCGCCGGCGCAAAGACATCCGCGGTCGGAGGCCCGGGATCGGTCGCCTCGTTGAGTGCCGGCCGATCGAACGCAAGCGGCCCTTCATAATCTTCCTGGTACATGCGCCGCGTCAGCGCGGCACGATCGAGGTTGCGCACCCAATACCGGGTCGTATAAGAACCGACGGGATCCGGATACGGGGAGGCTCCCGGTTCGGGCCCATAGTTGGTGAACTGCGTCCGCACCATCGTGTAAACTTCGTAAGCCGGCGGCGGACGATGTGAGCGGAAAACGCGCCGGACGATGCCGAGGATGCGCACCGGCGGCAGCGATTGATACGGCGGAAGCGTGAACTGCGGCGAAGGGGCCGGCACTTGGGCGCCGCTACGCAGCGGAGCCGCGACTCCAATGGCGATGAGGGCGGCGGCGAAAACCGCTGCCAGAAGATTCTTTAGCATTGTCGTCTGGTATAACGTCTCAAAGCGCCTAAATTGTTACAAGGGGCCGCAAGCAGGCCCCCCACAAGTGCTTACTCAGCCATCCAGGTCGAACCGTCTGCGAATTTTATATATTCGACGGTGCATTTCGGTTGGGGTTCGTGCGCAAAAATGAATTTGACCCGTCCTCTGAAGTCCTCGAATTTGTGGTGGATCGTAATTCCCGGTGAGAACGTGCCGACATCTCGCACGGTTGAGGTTTCGTCTTCCAGTTTGACGCCGAAGCGCACTGTCGTGGCGACTTTGTCACCATCGTTCACAAATTTGATCTCGAGCGGCCCCGTCGATTTGGTCAACGAGATGCTCGCGCTGGGCATGACGTTGGGGCCCTGATTATAGTCAATGTGGCAATAATCGATCGAAATCGGCGATGCCGGTTTGGCAATCGCGCTTACCGCGGCGAGCACAATTGCCCCGGCAAATGCAGGTAAGAAACGCTTCATTACTTTCCTCTATTTCGTTACAGCTATTTCGTCAAGCTATTTCGTTAAAGCGGGTTCGCCGTTTCTTGCTACCGCATAACCTAAAAGGCGGTCGATCAAAGCGTCGTAACCGATTCCCGCGGCCTTCGAAGCATCGGGCAGAAGCGCGACGCCGTGCAAGCCGGGCAGACTGTTGACTTCCAGGATATATGGACGGCCTTCCTGGCTCACGATAAAATCAGTTCGCGAATAATCGCGCAAGCCTAAAAGCCGGTGCGCTGAAAGCGCTAACATGCCGATGCGCGCTGCCAAATCGGATTCGATCGGCGCCGGCACCACATGGCTGCTTCCGCCGGTCGTGTACTTCGATTCGAAGTTGTAGAACTCTCCGGCATTCGAGATGATCTCGATCACCGGCAACGCTTCCTCACCAAGCACTGCGCACGTAAACTCTCGCCCCGGAATGAATTCTTCAGCGATAACTTCCGTATACGCTTGCGCCATATCGATCATGGCTTGCGTCCATTGCTCGTGCGTGCGCACGATGCGTACGCCAACGCTACTGCCTTGATAGCGTGGTTTGACCACAAGCGGAAGATCGAGCGAACCGGGCAATAACGGCAGCGTGCCGCCGGAAAGATCGAAGAGATCCCATGCAGCGGTCGGCAATCCCTCAGCAGAAAACAATTTTTTTGTAAGGTGCTTGTCCATCGAGAGTGCGGCCGCTTCGACGCCGCTTCCGGTATATGGGATGCCTAAATACTCGAGAATCCCTTGCACTTGTCCATCCTCGCCTCCCGGACCATGCAACGCATTGAAGACGACATCGGGCGCCAGGTCGCGAATCGCGTCGATGAACCGCCGGTCGTAATCGAGTGATTGGGCGGGATAGCCGAGATCCGCCAGCGCTTGCATCACGCACGATCCCGTTCGAATCGAAATCTCACGTTCGGCGCTACTGCCGCCCATGACGACGGCAACTTTCGGCTTTTGTTTCATCGCGCGTCGACGAATACGCCGGCGAGGTGGACTTCCAATTGCAACTCTACGCCGTATGCTTCTCCGACGGCGCGCCGGACGCGCGCAAGCAGCGTCGCAACGTCTTTGGCGGTGGCACCGCCAACGTTGGTGATGAAATTTGCATGCAGCGAAGAAACTTCAGCGCCGCCTTCACGCCATCCCTTAGCACCGGCAGCTTCGATGAGCCGTGCGGCTTTATCACCCGGAGGATTACGAAAACACGATCCGGCATTGGGCAACGCGATCGGCTGCGTGCCTTTGCGGCGCACTAAGCGCCCTTGCATCTGCTTACGCACCTGTTTCGGATCTCCACGATCGAAATGCAAGGCAATGCGAGTCACGATGGCGTCCCGTTCGAGCGAGGTATGGCGGTAATAATATTGGACCGTAATGCGATGCGCATCGGGTTTGGCGGGGGAGACCACGAAAACGTCGCGCACGAACTCTCCGATCTCCCGATCCGTGCCGGCATTCATGCGCAAAGAACCGCCGACGCTGCCCGGGATTCCCGCTAGCGACTCGATTCCCAACGCGCCGGCCGACGCGGCTTTCGCGGTGAGCAGCGCCATCGACGCCGAAGCTCCGGCGTCAACGGAGACGATTCTCTCCGTACTCGTAATCGCGATCGTCGCAAAGTCTCCGCCGAGGCGCAAGACGATTCCGCGGAGCCCGCCATCGCCGATCAAGAGATTGCTGCCGCTGCCTAGGACGAACCACGGGAACTTGCGTCGCGCGCACAGACGCATGACATCGCCGAGCTCGCCTTGCGTTTCAACGGTCAAGAACGCATCCGCAGGCCCGCCAATCTTCCATGAAGTGTACGGCGCCAAAACGTGATCGAAGCGTGCGCGTTTTCCGCAGATCTCCGAGAGCAGCCGGCGATCCGCGTCATTCAGCAACGTGCGTTCGGCGGCGTCCACGACGCTCACGCGACGGCAGCCTGCACGTCGTGCGCCAACTCCGCCGCAACTGTGGTAATATTACCGGCGCCTAACATCAGCACCAGCGCATTTTGCGGGGCTTCACGCGGCAACACGGTACGCAAATCGTGAACGTACTTGACATAGGATGTGGGTACGCCGGCCTACTCGAGCCGCTCGCCGATAAGACGTTCGGTGACGCCGTCGATAGGTGACTCGCCCGCACTATAAATGGGCGCGAGGTAGACTCGGTCGGCGTCCGAAAGCGCCTCGGCAAATGCCGGCGCCAAATACGCGGTGCGCGTATAGCGATGGGGCTGAAATGCCGCCACGATTGGACCGTGATGGTAGCGCCGCGCGGCCGCGATAGTTTCCCGCAGCGCAGTCGGATGGTGCGCGTAATCATCGACGACGATCATGCGCGGACTCTTTGCCAAAATATCGAAACGCCGGCGTACACCCCTAAACGCTGCTAACGTTTGCTCGATAACTTCGAACGAAATGTCCGCGGCGCGACCCACCGCTGCGGCCGCTAATGCGTTCTCGATGTTCATCGCTCCGGGCACGTGCAAGACGATTGTTGCGCGCCGGACGCCCCCGCTAAAGAGCTCGAATTCGGACTGCAGCTCGCCAAATCGAATATTCGATGCGTGAACGTCGGCGTCCGCGGCGATTCCAAACGTCACCGTCTGTGCGGCGCGCGATCTGTGCGCCAGCGCGCGGCTCAGCGGGTTGTCGATACCGACAACTGCCGTTCCCGAGGACGGCACCTTTGCGAGAAACTCTTCGAACCGAGCGACCAGCTGCGGAAGGTCCGCATCGGAGGAGAGATGATCGTTCTCAATGTTAGTAACGACGGCAATCGCCGGTTCGAGCAACGTGAACGATCCGTCCGATTCGTCAGCTTCAGTCAAGAACCACGGCGCCGACCCGTCGTGTGCATTCGTGCCGGTAGCGGAATCGATTCCGCCAAGGACAACGCTCGCATCGATCCCGCCCGCTCGCAGGATCGCCGCCGCCATCGCCGTGGTTGTCGTTTTGCCGTGAGTTCCACAGATCGCAATTCCGCGACGGCCGCGCATAATTTGTGCGAGCATTTCACCGCGCCGGATAATAGGAATGCCGCGCTCGAGGGCGGCTCGATATTCCGGGTTATCCTCACCGATTGCGGAACTGACCACGACCATACTTGCACCATTGACGTTACGCGCATCGTGTCCAATGGAGATGCGCGCCCCGGCGGCGCGTAACTCGTCAACCAACGGCGATTCGTGGGTGTCTGAGCCCGTAATGGTTTCGCCTTGACGTAGCAGAATCTGCGCAATTGCGCTCATGCCGATACCGCCGATTCCAACAAAATGCAGAGAGCGCAAGGTGAGGAGCCTCTGATTAATCCGCTACATCGATCGCGACGCGCAATTCCGTCGCGGATCGAGGCGCATCCGAGGAAGCATAGTCCCTGCACTCTGTGACCGAGGATGCAACGATGAGCCGCAAGGGAATTGCCGTCGCCCAAAGGGGTTTGACCGCAACGGTTCCATCTCCGTTGTCGCCGGCTCGGTCACAGACTCGTTGAGTATGCTTCCTCACCGGCTTCTCGGATCCGGAATCGTTGCGGTCAAACGATCGGTGCATCGGATTAATCAGAGGCTCCTAGCGCTGTTTCTGGGAAACCAAAGCTTCCACCCGCGCAACAATTGTCGCAACGGCGTCACGTCCGCCAAGCGACCGAGCTGCCGCGCGCATCTTATCCAATTTTTCGGGCTGCATCACCTCACGCAATGTCCACCATAAAGAATCGGCATTTAGTGCCCGATCCTCGATCGTGACCGCGGCGCCGTGTTGCGCCAGCACGGTCGCATTGCGTGCTTGATGATCTTCAGCTGCAAACGGATACGGAATCAGAAGCGCAGGGATTCCTAAAGCCGCAAGCTCCCCAAGGGTAGACGCACCCGCGCGCGCGATCACGAGATCGCTTATGGCGTATGCATCCGCCATCTCACGAAGATAGGGAACCAATACGACGCGGTTTTCTCCAAAGGGAGCCCGTTGTGCAGCTTGCATGTACTCGTAATCGCGCTCGCCGGCAACGTGCAAGATCTGCCATTCGGGCGGCAGCGCACGGCGAGTGACCAGCGCGGCGATCGCCTCATTGATCGAGCGCGCACCTTGGCTTCCCCCGATAGCCAAGAGCGTTCGCCGGGACGGATCCAATCCGAGCCGCCGGGCAGCTTCGATTCGGTTGTTCGGATGCAGCAACGTCCCGCGGACCGGAACGCCGGTATGCACATATTTTGTCGCAAAGATCGGATCGGCTTGGGGAAATGCCCCCCATACCTCATCGACCACGCGCGCGAGCCAACGGTTGGTCAAACCCGGATGCGCGTTGGGCTCCAGCAATGCCAGAGCGCCACCAAATTGCCGGACCAGCCGTTGTGCGCGCGCAGCGGTCATTGCCGGGAACGAAACGTAGCCGCCGGTTGCGATCACGATATCCGGCCGGAACGATCGCAATACCCTCCAGCTTTGCGCGATGCCGGCGGCGTTGACAGCGGCTATCGCCGGCGTTTCGAGCCAACTACGACGCTGCAGCGAGCGGCTCGAGATGCTCGCGAGATCGTAGCCGGCATCAGGCACAATGGTTTGTTCGAGACCATTGCGGTTGCCAATGAACAAAATCTGCGCCCGATCGCGTAAGGCATCGGCGATTGCAATCGCCGGGTAAATGTGCCCGCCGGTGCCGCCGCCCGTGAACGCAACGTTCACGATGCTAAGTACTATCGATGCGCCGGTGCCGGCCGATATTGACGATCAGTGCCGCCGCAATGAGTGAAACGATCAGCGAGCTGCCGCCGAACGATATAAAAGGCAACGGCACGCCCGTGACCGGCCATGATGACGTCACCACCGCGATATTGACAAATGCTTGAATGACGATCATGGCCGCGCAACCGGACGCCAGAAAAAACCCAAAGCGGTCGGGCGCGGCAATCGCAATGCGTACCGCACGATAGGCGAAGATTCCGAAAAGCGCCAGCACGGCGACGGTTCCCAGCAAGCCGAGCTCCTCACCGAGAACCGAAAAAATGAAGTCGGTGTATTGTTCGGGCAAGTAGAAAAATTTCGCGCGCGATTCACCGAGGCCCACGCCGAACAGACCGCCGCTTCCCAGCGCGAGCAATGATTGGACGATATGAAAGCCGGTGTTCTGCGGATCTTTAAACGGGTGCAAGAATGCGAAAATACGCGCGCGTTTGTAGGCGCTGCTCATGATCGCAAATGCCACCGGTGGAATGGTGACGGCAGCCACCATGATCAGGTGTTCGATGCGCGCGCCGGCGGCGAAGAACATCGTGAACGCCGTAAACACAATCAGACTGGAGGTCCCGATGTCGGGTTCCATCAGCACCAGCACCGCAACCAGAAAAACCGGAACGAACAGTGGCGCCAGTCCGCGCGTGAGCGACGTGATGCGATCGCCCCGGATGGAAAGCGCGGCGGATAAATAGATAACCAAACCCAGCTTCGCAAACTCGGACGGCTGCAACGAAAACGAACCAGCGCCGACCCAACGCCGCGCTCCGGCAACCCGCATGCCAATATGCGGCACGAACACCGCAAGCAAACCCACGACGCAGAGGACCAGTGCATATGGCGCAAAGGCGCGCAGCTTGCGGTAATCGATGCGGTAGGCTCCGTAGGCGCAAACCAGACCGGCGACCAGATAGATCGTTTGCCGCTTCAGAAAATAGGTCGTGTCGTGGTAATCGGCATATGCTTGCGCGCTGGATGCGCTAAAGATCATCACCAAGCCGATGGCAACCAAGCTCGCCACCGATATGAATAACCATGTGTCGGGCGGCGCGGTCGCGTACGATCGCGGAACCTCGCGCGCGTGGGGGGCCCGCTTCGACACCGCCGCCTTCATTGCGCAAAACTCCCGGCGACGGCGTCGGTGAATTTCTGGCCACGCTCTTCGGCAGATTCGAACATATCGAACGAAGCGCACGCAGGTGAAAGCAAAACCACGTCGCCGGCATGAGCGAGCCGCCGTGCGCGCTGCACCGCGTCGTCGATCGACGTGGCATGCTCGATCGGCGCGCGATACACGTGCGCCGCGATCTGGTTGGCCGCTTCTCCGAGAACAACCAACGCGCGCACCCGCTCATCGATCACGCGACCCAGGTCGGTAAAATCCGTATTCTTCGATTTTCCACCGGCGATGAGCACAATCGGGCGATCGTAGGAACGCAACGCCGCGATCACTGCGCCGGGATTGGTGGCTTTGGAGTCATCGACATACAGCACGCCGTCGACTTCATCCACGCGTTGCAAGCGATGTCCCAGCGGAGCGAACGACCGGATTGCCGCGCGTAAGCTGCGTGGCGGGGCTCCCGCCGCCAGCGCGGCCAGCGATGCACCCATCACATTTTGCAGATTGTGAGTTCCGGGCAACGGCGTGTCGCTGCGTTTCGCGATCTCCACTGGCCGCGGGTCTCCCGCGATCGGTGAATAGATCAGCGTATCATCGCGAAGGTACATCGTCGCGCGACGGCTATCGTCGGCGAGCGTAAACCAGAGGCCTTTGGCGCGAACGCGCCCTTCTCTGCCGCGCCGGTAGAGTTCCGCAAGCCATTCGTCATCCAGATTACCGACGAATGCGTCGTCCTCGGTCTGGTTGGCGAAGATGCGATACTTCGCTTCAACATACTCGTCCATTGAATGGTAACGATCCAAATGATCCGCTGAAATATTGAGAATCACCGCAACTCGCGGACGAAAAGATCGAATCGTTTCTAATTGAAACGACGAGACTTCAGCGACGATCCAACTTCTTTCCGGAGCCGCGACGGCCTCGCGGATCAGAGGATTCCCGATGTTGCCGCCGACACGCGCGTCGATGTCCGCGGCGCGCAACAAGTGGCCGATGAGCGATACCGTGGTCGATTTTCCTTTGGTTCCCGTGACCGCGATAATCGGTGCGCGTGCGAGCCGATACGCCACTTCAATCTCGCTCAGCAGGGGCACGTTGGCGATCTTACGGACCAATGCGCCATTGGGTGGCACGCCGGGTGAGAGGACGGCCGCAGTTAGTCCGCTCAAACCTTCCAGCTCTTCCGACGACACAAAGCGTGCTCCCGACCTTTGGATCGCTTCGATCGCACTTCCGATCTCGCTCGGCGGCTTTTCGTCCACCACCAGAACATCGCACCCGCGGCCGCGCAATACTTCGGTCACGGCCTGACCGCTGCGCCCCAAGCCGACCACTAAGATCTTTTCGCCGGCGTTAAAATTCAACGAACGATTGCCAATCCGGCAAGCGAACAAATCGCCGACACAAGCCAAAAACTCGTGGTAACTCTTGTTTCCGGCCAACCGGAGAGTTCGAAATGATGATGCAGCGGGCTCATTTTGAAGATGCGCTTTCCGTGGGTCAGTTTGAAATAGCCGACCTGCACCATGACCGATACCGCCTCGGCAACGAAGACGCCGCCAATAACAATCAGTAGCAGCATTTCGCCGCTCAGGATCGCGATGCCTGAGAGCAGCGCGCCGAGCGCGAGTGAACCGGTATCACCCATAATGAGCTTCGCGGGATACCGGTTGTAGACCAAAAATCCCAAACAGGCGCCGATCCCAAGCAGTGCCGGCAACGCCAAAACGTGCAGCGAGAAGAACTCATTGGGGCTTTGCATCAGCACCATAGCGGCAATCGCCAAAGCGCCTAACGGAAAAATCATCGTACCCGCGGCCAATCCATCGAGGCCGTCTGTGAGATTAACGGCGTGAGTCGTTCCGGTAATGACCGCAATACCCAGCAACAGCCAAAGCCAATGCGGCACGAGCAACATTGTGTTCGCAGATGTGAAGATCACATCGCGCGGATAAAGTGCCGTCGATCCGTCGATGGCGCGCAAGAAGATCACTGCAATGAGCGCCGTGAGAAGAAACTTGGTGCGCGCGCGCAGACCGCGGTTTCGTCCGAGCCGGACAGCCAAGACATCGTCTATAAATCCGATTGCAGCGCAAGCTGCGACCAACGCCAAGAGATAGAGACCGAGCGTGCTTGCAATCGGAGTTATCGCCAGCGGAACAAGCGCGATCACAAAACAAATGCCGCCCATCGTCGGCGTGCCGGTCTTGACTTGATGCGTCTGCGGGGCATCTTCATACGCTTGCTGCCGCACATGCAATCTCTGAAAGAGAGGCAAGAGCAACGCACAGGCGACAATCGCGAGGATCCCCCCAACAACGATCGCCGATAAGGTAAAAAACGCGGGCCCAAAATGTGCATCCCTCACCCGGATTCACTCGCATGCAAAAGATTGCGGCCTACGCCGCGCCACTTCAAAACGACGATCGGCGTTTGCTCATCGCCGTTGCCATGAGGATTCGAAAGCAACACTTGCGCGACGAAATCGGAGTTCACGCTCGCCGATGCGCCCAGCACCTGCGCTTTGCCTAAATCATTGGCATCCACAATTGCGGTCGCAATGCCCGTGCGCTCGAAGAGCGATTGCGCGGACGCATCGGGATTCTGTGGCGCAAAGACAATCGCGCTTTCAAACGGCGGCATGGTGCCGGTATAACCGTCGATGGCCGTTATGGCGCTTCCCATTATCTGGTAGAAGAGTCCGCGTTTGCCGATCAACGTTCCAAGTACGTTGAGGACCGCGGCGAAGATCACTTTGAGCGGACCCACATTGTCGATCACGAGCTGCAACGATTCCGGCTGGCTTACGGTCGCGAGCGGACCGGCATGACGGCACAGAAACAGCGCCAGCCGCGATGGACGCACGTATTCGGCACGGACGGATTCGCCTTGCGCGATCGCTACTGCCGTCTCCGAGATCGCGAGCACATCGCCGGGTTGCGCAATTCCGGTTACCGCTGCGTGCACGAGAGCGCCGAGATCGTCTCCCCGTTGCACGAGCGGCGTCCGAATAGGAATCGCGACCACGCCTTCGGTGACCTGGGGCCGATCGATCCGCAAGCTGCGTGTCACGGCGCGCCGCCCCGAAATGCTTCGACGATCTCCTCCATGCGATACTTGCGCGAACCTTTGAGCAATACGACATCCCGTTCCGTCGTTTGCATGCGCAGCCACTGCGCCGCTTCCGCATTGCTCCCAAACGGAACGATGCGCTCGCGCGGAAATCCCGCGCCCGCGGCCCCGGCCGCCAGCGAAGCCCCGAAGTCGCCGCCAACCAAGAGATAATCCAGCTTTAAATTGGCCGCGTGGGCGCCGACGCGCTCGTGTAGCGCCGGTGCATCCGGACCGAGCTCGGCCATGCTCGAAAGAACGGCGATACGACGTTGTGCATTCTCGGATGCAAACGCATTCAGCGATGCTATTGTGCCGCCGGCATTTGCATTGTATGCATCGTAGATGACGCGTGGGCCGCACTCAAATGCAATCGCTTGATAACGCCCTGCAGGCAGTGAGAGCCCGCGAATCCTCTCGGCAATGAACGCTGCAGGGACTTCCAACATTAAAGCAACGGCAACCGCCGCCGCAAGGTTTGCGCGATTATGCGCTCCCGGAAACGGTACGTCGATCTGGAATCGCTTCTCGCCACCGTCGCGCCGAATGGCGAGCGTCCGTTCGTCGACGATCCAAGCGCCGGGAGCCGATGGTTTGCCCTCGCCAAACCAACGCGGTGCCGAGTGCAGCGACGCTGCGCGCGTGCGCGAGATTTCATCGTTCGCATTTAATACCGCATCCGCACCGCGGGAGAAGAGCCCCCATTTTGTTTCGGCAAGACGCTCGCGCGATCCAAAGATCTCCAAATGCGCGTCGCCGATATTCGTCAGCACGCCGATCTGCGGCAGCGCGATGCCGACGAGTTCTGCGATCTCGCCGCTATGGCGCGCCCCCATCTCAATAACGAGCACGCGATGACTCGAGCGCGCACTTAACAGCAGCTTGCTGACACCGATCTCATTGTTCTCGTTTCCAGGTGACGACAAAACTGCTTCGGGTCCGAAGCGCGCCTCAAGCAATTGCGCCAACAGATGT
>DASYYA010000152.1:0-11787 GCA_035934355.1 Candidatus Rubrimentiphilum sp.
AAGTTATACCGCCAGCGCTGGGCGTTCATGGCAACCGTTGCCGCGGGTGCGGCGGCGGTCGTCGGCCTTATCGTGTGATCTTGATCGTGAAGCTCTCGATACGAGCCGGTATTACGCCTTTTTGCCAAGGCCGTCCGTAAGAAAAGACGACTTTCGCCGTTCCGATTCGCGCAGCTTCGAGCACGAAAAACTGTTGGCCGCCCGCTCCGACGATCGTTTTGCCTTTGACCGTCGCCAGCCGTTCGAAAGCGGAACCGTAGACCGCAACATCGGCGTTATTGGGCTTCGCCGTCCAGGAGTATCCCGTGGTGGGATTGCTCGGTAAAGCGATCAAAAAATCTTGACCGGCTTTGACGACAATCGGCGTTGAGGGATCGGTATAGACCGAGCCATTGACCGGGTCGGCAAGTGCGATCGCCGTCGCCGGCGAGACGAGCGCCATAACAAAAACTGCAATCTTCCAACTCATGCGTTGATTTTCTCTCGCTTTCGCCTGCGTAAGCGCTCCGCTTCGTTGAGGATGCGCTTGCGCAGACGAATAGACTTCGGAGTGACCTCGACAAGTTCATCGTCCTCGATGAACTCGACTGCCCGTTCGAGTGAGAGCTCTTCAGCCGGTGCGAGATTAATATTTTCGTCCGAACCTGCGGCGCGCATATTCGTTAATTTCTTTTGGCGTACGACGTTGAGCGCAACGTCGTTCGGATCGTTGGCGCGTCCGACGATCATGCCCTCGTAGACATCCGTGCCGGGATCGACAAAGAAGTGGCCGCGCTGTTGCAACCCCATGAGTGCATATCCCGTGGTGCGCCCCGTATCGCTTGCGACCAGTGCACCGGTATTGCGTCCGGGCAGTTCGCCGAGCCACGGTTCGTGGTCGTAGTAGGTGTGCGACATGATTGCGGTGCCGCGGGTGAGCGTCAGCAGCTCGCCGCGTAAGCCGAAGATCGCGCGCGTCGGCATCGTGTACTCCAGGCGCCGCGATGAGCCGAGCGCGATCATATTCGACATCAATGCTTTGCGCTGCCCTAACGCTTCGATCACGGCGCCGGCGTATTCGTCGGCGACGTCCACGACGACGTACTCAATGGGTTCGAGTGTCTGACCGTCGCGTTCGGTCAAAATGACTTGCGGTTTGGAAACCTGCAGCTCGTAGCCTTCGCGGCGCATCGTTTCGATCAGAATGCAGAGATGCAGCTCGCCGCGGCCGCGCACATCGAACGTGTCCGCGGAATCGGTATCGGACACCCGCAGCGCGACGTTGGATTCCAGCTCGCGCATCAGGCGGTCGCGGATCTGGCGCGAGGTGAGCAGCTTGCCCTCGCGTCCGGAAAACGGCGAGTTGTTCACGCTGAAAGACATCGAGACGGTCGGTTCGTCGACGGCGACTGCGTGCACGCCTTCGGGCGTTTCGGGATCGGCGATCGTGTCGCCGATATTCAAGCCTTCGATTCCCGAAACGCAGATGATGTCACCCGCGAGCGCTTCTTCGACCTCGATCCGTTCCAAGCCGAGGAAGGTCAGCAACTTCGTTAAACGCTGTCCGCGTTCGATCGTGCCGTCGCGCGCGACCTTGACGATCGGCTCATTGACGCGTGCCACACCGCGAAAGACGCGGCCGATTCCGACGCGGCCGACATATTGATTGTGATCGATCGCGGAAACGAGCAGCTGCAGCGGGCCGTCTTCGGCGGGAGCCTCCGGCACGCGCGTGGCGATCGTTTCAAAAAGCGGCTCGAGGTTCTCGCTCGAATCCCCGAGCTCGCGCTTGGCGATTCCGAGCTTGGCGTTGGTATAGACGACGGAAAAATCCGCCTGTTCGTCGTTGGCCCCCAAATCCACAAACAGATCGAAGACTTGGTTAACGACTTCGAATGCGCGCGCGTCCTTGCGATCGATCTTGTTGATAACGACGATCGTCCGCAGATCGAGCTCGAGCGCCTTACGCAGGACAAAGCGCGTTTGCGGCATGACGCCTTCGGCCGCGTCGACCAATAAAAGCGCGCCTTGCACCATCTGCAGTACGCGCTCGACCTCGCCGCCGAAATCGGCATGGCCCGGCGTATCGACGATATTAAATTTGATCTCACCGTGGCGAACCGCCGTGTTCTTTGCCAAGATCGTGATGCCGCGCTCGCGCTCCAAGGGATTTGAATCCAGTACCTGCGTTTGCAACTGCTGGCCTTCGCGAAAAATGCCGCTCTGCTTGAGCATGGCATCGACGAGCGTGGTCTTGCCGTGGTCCACATGCGCAATGATGGCAACGTTGCGAATGTCCGGCCGCGTTCGGATCATGAATGGGTTGTTCGCTCGGACAGCGTAAGCTCCTCATAATGTACCAGCTCTTCAACGAGGATTGCGTTCGCGGCGCGATTGCACATATCGCCGACGCAAGCATCGATCTGATTGTGACCGATCCACCATACGGAATTGACGGCGACCGCCTGCATCGGCATTACAATCGAGACGAGCGATTTGTGGTCGACGGCTATGTTGAAGTGGACGCGGCTGCATATGGAGCCTTCAGCCGCGGCTGGATTCTACAAGCCGAACGCGTTTTGCGCCCCGGCGGCCAGCTGTACGTTGTTTCGGGTTACACGAATCTCTGGGCGGTGCTGGAGGCGCTGCGCGCAACCAAGCTGCGCGAAGTAAACCACATCATCTGGAAATATAACTTCGGCGTCTATACCTCGGCGAAATTTGTTTCATCGCATTACCACATCTTGTATTATGCCAAGCCGGGCGGCCGCCGCACGTTCAATGCGCAGGCGCGCTTTGCGTTCGACGCTGCCGGCGAGGGCGGCGGTTCGTTGAATTATCGCGATCGCGAAGACGTGTGGATCATCAACCGCGAGTACAAACCCGGCCGGCAAAAAAATAAGAATGAGCTGCCGAAAGCGCTGCTGCAAAAGATACTCGCCTATAGCAGTAACCCGGGTGACTTGGTCAGCGATTTCTTCGTGGGCGGGGGTTCAACCGCCGAAGTGGCCATCGGGATGAACCGCCGATTCGTCGGCTTCGAGATCTCAAGTCGCGCGTGTAAGAGCGCCCTCGTGCGCTTGTCGCTGGTTGCGGCGGGCTCGCTGGCTGAAGATTTGCCGGTGCCGCAGGTGGTGCGCAATCGGGGAAAGTCGTGGAGTGCCGCGGATCTCGAACGCCTGCAATCACGATATCATGAGCTCCATGCCGCCGGTGAAACGCAACATGCCATCGTGGCGCGCCTGAGCAAAGAATTCGAGCGTGGAGCGTGGGCGATTCGAAAGCGCTTACGCGCGACTACATATGGAAATGGTACGTATAACTAAAATTCTCGTCGTCGCCATAACCGCTCGGGGACGCGACGAAACGGAAGCGCTTCAGCGTATACCCAGTCGGGCAATCGTCATATGCGTTGGCGCGCCATCCGTCATCTAAGGTAAATGCATTGTTGATGTCAACGCAATAATAATCGTCGTGGCCTTGGCTGCCGCTCCAGTTCGTGCCGTCAGCGGCTTGCGCGTAGATGTTGAAGCCGTCGCCGTTGGTGGGGTAGCTGCCGACATACATGCAATTCCCGCCGGCGATCTTCCACCAGCCGGTGGACGGCCAGTCCTCGAGCGGATCCAAAACCTCTCCCACGGCGACCCAAATGTAGGCGCTTGTGTCGTTGCAGGCGGTCAGCAGAACGTGTTGGCTTTGGGCCGATGCGCGTTGCGGCGACGCCATTAGCACAAGGGATGCAACCGCCAGCAACATAGAAAAAAGACGGGTCATCTACACACTCCTCCCGTTTCCCGCTGCCATCATCCTAAGCTGCGCCGCCGAACTATGCAAGAGCCCTTCCTCGGAACTCGAACGCGGTTGCGGTGACTCCCGAATGGGTTACGGCGGCTGCCTCGGGTGCAACGCTTGTCGTCGTTGCTATCGCTGCCTTTGCCGCATTGCGCCAAATGGCGCATATGCGCGCGGGCAACCAAGTCACGTTGTTCAGCGCCTATAATACCGAGTGGGATTCGCCCGAGTTCTCGAGCGCGTACGCATTTGTCCGCTCGTTATCGATCGATACCATAGAAAACAAGACGCTCGAGGATCTCGCGCAGGGCCGCTACGCCGGAGAGTTCCATAGCATTCGGCTGATCGCAAATTTTTTTGAAGACCTCGGCGCATTAGTCGAGGTCGGTCTCCTGCCAAAAACGCTCATATGTATGCTCTATGGCGGAAACATAAGCGATCTCTGGCGGAAGCTTTCCCCGATCATCTATTACTTGAGGGAAGCGCGGGGAGATTCGTCCGTTTGGGAGCATTTCGAATACCTGGCGGTCGTGAGCGAGGATTTTAACGCCGCGCATCCACACGGCGTTTTCCCAAGCGGCGTCCGGCGCATGCCGGTCGATCGTTCGCTAACGGAACGCTACGCGAGAATACGAGGTGCGTAAATGAATCCATTTTCACCCTGGTCCTGGTTCAGCAACATGTTTGGTCTTGGCTTGTTCGGGCTCGTCATTTTTTTTGTTATTTGGGCCATTGGAACAATGGTTACGGGATTTTTCCTAGGATTGGGAATTTGGGCGGCAATGCCGCGCGCAGTAAAACTCCACTTCAGACGGTAGTGCTCAAAGGTTCCGAAACCTCAAGCGCCTCATCGATCGCCTGACGCTCGCTCAACGAGGCGCCATCGTGCATCAAGAGCGAGATCTTTTTCTCGGCAAGCCGATCGCGCAGTGCCGACATGATTCGATCGTAGCACCATTTTTCAGTTGGTTCGCGCCGGATGCCACTCCTCTCGAAGTACGAATCCACATATCCCGTCAGCCGGCCCGCGTGCTCGACCTCGCCACGGAGTGCGGCAATGAGCGCTAAATGCTGGACGGCAATCCCAATGTCATAGCTATTTTGTGTTTCGCGCAGCATGCCCAGGGCCTGGCGTGCATCGGATGCAGCCTGCTCATGTTGGTTAAGGGCAATGCGATAAGCCGCCAAATTGTTTCGTAAGTTTGCAGAAATGCGCGCGCTCTTAGCACGGTCGGAAAAACTCAGGGCGTTTTCGCCGTAAGAGAGGGCGGCATCAAAGTTTCCGGCTTGAAATTCGAGGTCTGCCAGGTATAGCGAACCCAGCGTAAACGCAAATTCGGCGTGATTTGCAGCAGCCGTCTCTAATGCTCGCTGACAGAGTTTGCGAGCAGTCTCGAGATCGCCGCGATACGCATACACCGAACTCAACGTCGTCAACGCCAGCGCGAGTCCGCCCGCTTCGTCGCATTCTTCAAATAGTTTGACGGCACGGCGCAAGTACTGATCGGCTTGTGTGCTGCGTTGCGAATCGCGCAAAACGATTCCACAGATTCTCAAAGCGTATGCAGCGCCGCGTTTGTCGCCCAGCTTCTCGTATAGCGCACACGCGCGCTCCCCGGCTTTACAGCTCTCTGCACCACGCTCCTTCGCCGAAAGCAACACCGCGCGAGCAAGCCAGAGTCGCGCCGTAATCGCATCCTCGGCGCTTTCTCCTAACGCTTTGAACGCACGTTCGACCCAATACGAGCCTTCGCCGAGAAGGCCGGTTTCGTACCAAAAACGCTCGAGCAGACCTGCTAGCGCGGCGCCGAGTTGCGGATCGTGTCCCTCACCGAGCGCCCATTGAAGCGCGCCACGCAGATTCTCTACTTCCGCGCGGAGCTGGTCGAACCAATCCGCTTGCGGAATCTTGTGAAAATTGCCGTCAGCCCCTTGGGCAAACGTACGATAGAATTCCGCGTGGCGTCGCGACAAGGTGTCATATTCGCCGAACTCTTTGCATTTTTCGAGCGCATATTCACGCGTGGACTCGAGCAAGCGGTAACGTTCGGCGGTTTCGCTGCGCTCGATCGTCAACAGGGACTTTTCGACAAGCGATCCGACGAGTTCGATTGCATTGTCGGAGGCCTCTTCGAAACCGCAACAGACCTCGGCAGCGCCTTCCAATGAGAAACTACCGGCAAAGACCGCGGACCGCCTGAAGAACGACATTTCATCGTCGTTCAACAGGTGGTAGCTCCAATCGATAAGCGCTCGAAGCGTCTGGTGACGCGGTGCATCGGTTCGGCTGCCGCCCGTGAGAATTCGCAAGCGCTCTTTCAGGCGATCGCGGATTGCCGTGGGGCTGAGCACCTTAACGCGTGCGGCTGCCAGCTCGATTGCGAGCGCGATTCCATCCAGCCGGTTGCAAATATCCGTTACGATTGGCTCGTTTTCCGGGGTCATCGCAAAACGGTTATCTGAGGCTTGTGCGCGCTGCGCGAAGAGCGTGACCGCATTTTGGAGCGGCAATGGCGCAACGTGATAGACCCATTCGCCGGTAATCTGTATCGGCTGCCGCGACGTGGCGAGGATTCGAACATTGGGACACGATCGCAACAGGACATCTGCGATGCGTGCGACTTCCTCGATCAAGTGCTCGCAGTTGTCCAAAATGATGAGAGCGGATTTGTTTGCCAGCGCCGTCAGGACCGAATCGAGAATTGGCCTTTCCGTCGTATCGCGTACGTTGAGCGCTGAAGCGAGCACGTGCGGCATTAATGCGGAATCGGAAATCGTGGCCAGCTCTACCAACCACACGCCATTGGGAAAGCGCTCGAGAAGTCCGGCCCCCGACTGGATAGCTAGGCGCGTTTTCCCCACCCCGCCTGAACCCACGAGCGTGACGAGTCGCGATCTACTAAGCTGTTCTTTAATCTCGGCGAGGTCGTTATCACGGCCCACAAAACTCGTCAGCTGCAAAGGGAGATTGTTCGGCAGAACTCCAACGGAGCGCAACGGCGGAAAATCCTGCGGCAAATCGGGTGCGCACAGTTGAAAAACATGTTCGGGTTCGGAAAGATCTCGTAGACGATGCGTACCGAGATCGTGCAGTGAAACCTGCAAGCGGAGCTCGTTGGCGATCAGATCCGCACACACGCCTGAAACGAGAATTTGGCCGCCATATGCCAAGCCGATGAGTCGCGCCACACGATTAACCGTGGGACCGAAGTAATCGTCGTCACGCTCTTGAGCTTCACCAGTATGCAGCGCGATACGCACGCGCAGGCCATTGACTGCGCTAAAATCCTCCGATTTTAGAGATCGCTCTATTTCCACGGCAGCAAGTGCGGCATCGGACGCGCGTTCGAACGCGACGCAAAACGCGTCGCCTACTTTTTTGAAGATGTGGCCGCTACGTGCTTTCAAAACGCCATCCAAAATAGCGTCGTGGCGCTGGATGGCAGAAGCCATTTTAGGCCGGAGCGATTGCCAGCGTCGGGTGCTGCCCTCGACATCGGTGAATAAGAAAGTCACCGTGCCTGTTGGGAGCGCGGAGCCGTGGCCCTTGTGCCGCACGAATAAGGCGTTCTTGGGACTGCGGAGCTTTCCCGGCCGTCAGGTAGTTCGATGTGCCCAGAAGTGCAGGCGAGCGAGGGCGAATCGCGGAACGCCCGCTCTCCGAAAGAGGTGAAACATGGGTAGACTCACCGACTATTTGCTAAAAGTCGCCACGAGCAGTGACGAACATCAAAAGCTGCAAAGATCCAAAGCGGATGCCCATAAAGCGATCGATGCGGCCGACATCAGCGACGAACACAAGCAGCTGCTAAAATCCGGCGATTGTGCAGGAATTAGCTCGGCTCTTCAAGCGGAGTCGGACACGGCCACTTCCAAACCCGCATGTCAATCCTGCACGACAAACCTGCACTTTAGGCTGCATGTGCACAAAGGCGAGTAAAAAAAAAGGTTCGTTAACCGTTGTCGGCACGGGGATCAAAATAGGTGCGCAAACATCTCCCGAGGCACTCGCGTGTATCGAGAACGCCGATAAGGTTCTTTTTCTGCCGGCCGATGCACTGACCGAGCACTGGCTACGCCGTGTGAACGCTTCGGCAGAGCCGCTTCACCGGTTTTATGCCGAAGACAAATTGCGAAACCAAACATATCAAGAAATGGCGGACTATGTTCTCGAACACGTGCGCCAGGGGAAAGACGTCTGTTTTGTGTCGTATGGGCACCCCGGCGTTTTTGCCGATCCGATGCATGAATCTGTGCGCCGCGCGCGCACCGATGGATACGCCGCAAGGATGTTGCCGGCCATCTCCGCCGAGGATTGTCTTTTTGCGGACTTAGGTGTTGATCCCGGACGCGATGGATGCCAGAGCTTTGAAGCGACTGGCTTTCTCGTTTTCCGCAAGAGCTTCGATCCAGGGGCTGCATTGATTTTGTGGCAAATCGGCGTGATTGGAAATCTCGGATATAAAAGCGAGTTCGCGGCCTGGAATCTACCTGGTCTAGAGGTTCTGCGCGATTATCTGCTCGGGTTCTACGATCGATCGCATCAGGTCGCCGTGTACGATGCAGCTCCCTACGTTTTGTGCGATTCGACAGTTCAATATATTGAACTTGACCATCTATTGGATGCCAAGATCACTGCAATGTCGACTTTATATGTTCCACCAAAAGCGTTGCCGGAGCCCGACGCCGCGATGGTTCGCAAACTTGGTTTGGAAACGCTCGTTGAATTATCGTGAAGTAAATCGCGACGTTACTGCGCGTGGATCTCCACTGAAGCAGACCCTAATTCTGGCTGCGATAATTCTCGCGACTAGCGTAACAGCGGTTGCGAATAGCTTGCATATCAAAGCGACTGGAAATCTCACGTTGGAGCGATCCCACGCGCGTCACCTTCCGTACGCATAAGCGCGGCGAGCCGCGAGCAGAGGGGGTGATCTATAAGAAGGCTCGCCAATACGATGCGATATTGAACCCTATAAATGTTCGTACCGCTGGAAGAATCGCAACAGCTTTTTCAGGATTATGGGAGAGTACGGGTCTGGTGGCCCGCACGGTCTTCAAAACTGCTGAGGCCGGCTAACACCGGCTGGTAGGTTCGATTCCTACACTTTCCCGCCACCGTTCCAACATTAGGGAGGACGTCATGCTCGCAAATAACGAGGCAATGGCCACGATCGCCGTGCGCGACCTCGCGGTCGCGCGGGATTTCTACGCAGGAAAATTAGGCTTACGCGTAGCGTCGGAGAACGAGGAAGCCATCACCTATGAGAGCGGAAGCTCGAAGGTTGTCGTCTATCGGTCGCAATTCGCGGGAAGCAACAAGGCAACCAGCGCAACCTGGATGATCGGCGGGGATCTGCGCAAGCTCGTTGAGAGTCTGAAGACAAAAGGGATCGCCTTTGAGCACTACGACATGCCGATGCTCAAGCTCGAAGGTGATGTCCATGTCGCCGATGGCATGAGCGTCGCGTGGTTGAAGGATCCCGATGGAAATATCCTGAGCCTGTTTCAGCTCACTTAACGTAGCGGCTTGAGGGCGCTGCGGATATCCTCGTCGGCGTAGTCGTCCGCGCGAAGCCGCTCGAACGCCCGGCGCTGCAGCTGCGCCCGATCGACGCTTTGGATGCGCTTCGAAAGACTTTCTGACAAACCAAAGCCAGTTTTATAGCTGGCCATCAGCGCGCGTGCGTATTCGTCGTACATCAACTCTTGTAAGCGAACGCGTGAGTCAATCTCAATCGTGTGACTGGCCAGCGCCTCGCGCGCGTTGCGCTCAAAGAATTCCCCAGTATGCAGCTCGAGCGCGATGCGGTCGATATTCAAGTCCACGCCGTCCAAGAATGAATCTATCGTCACGGGAAGGTCGAGCTCTTTGATCCAGACCGTATCCCGGAGCTGCCAGATATCCAGCCAAATCGCCGTGGCTTTGGGCTTCCAGCGAGTTCCGCCGAGTGGGGTCCCGGAACGATAGCCGGGCGCCTCCTTCAAAACCGCTTCCAAGGCGTCCGTATCGATGATTAAATCGATATCCCTGGGCGGTGCCACCGAGCCGCTCGTATCCGCTTGCACTAGATCGCGCAGAAAGCCGCCGACCAAGTATGCCTTGGTTCCCGGCCGAAACCGTTGCAGAAAATCGGACAATGGCTGCGCAACGCTGTATTCTCGGAGCCGGTCCCAGGCTTTTTCCAGCAGGCGTTCGTCCTTTGCAGCCGCCATTATCATTGCATCGGCATTCTAAAGTGGAAGGCTTAGTGGCGCACGACGAAAGAAAAGGGCGACATGGCTGTAAAAGAAATCGCGTTTGTCGCCTATCCCGCTAAGGATGTTCCGGGACTCGCAAAGTTCTACGAAGACGTTGTCGGCTTAAAACTCGATCAAACTATGGGCGAAGGCCCCGAAATGAAGTTTGCGCAGTTCACGCTGCCGAACAACGGCTGGTTCAGTGTGATCACGCTCGAGTGGGCGGACGTTCCGCCCGGCAGCGGCTACGGCGTGGCTTTTGAAGTTGACGACATCGAGGCGACGCTCAAATCGTTGCGCGGCAAGGCGCTCGACGTTGACGATAAACCTTACGATACGCCGGTTTGCCGGCTCGCGCAGTTCAAGGATCCCGAAGGCAACCGCGTGTCCCTGCATCAGATAACGGTTCCACACTAAAAAGGAGCGGAATGAAGCCGAAAAAGTTTGCTTGGGCGTGTTGCCTGGCGCTGGCCGCCTTATTGTTCACGGCACAGCCTGCAGCCGCGGCGAGAATTTATAATCTCCTTCCAATTAGCATTTGGGTTGGTGGCGTTGACGGCAACGTCACGCTCAAACCCGGCGAGCAAAGCCGCAGCCTCAGCTGGGGCCTCAGCACGATCGTGGACGTCGATCCCGCGCATCTGCACGAGCAGCTCTGCATTCTCTTCTTTGGCGTTCACGCGGAACTGACGGGAGGCCATTATCTGATTGTCGGCCACCGCGATATGCAGGTCACATGCACGCTCTGCGATTCGGATGGCCGTGCGATGCACAAAGATTCGCGCCGCGCGCCAGAACAGGATCGGAAGCTGTTCGAGAATCGATCTACCAAGATCGGATGTTAAAGTTCACAGTGCTTAAGTGGGATTTGTCACCGGAACATCCGAATGGCGAGCAGACGCATGAACGAAGGACTGATTCAACTCTTGCGCGATCGCACATTGGAGATGGCGTTTCAGCCGATCTGGGATCTCCACAATGACCGCGTTCTGGGCTATGAAGCGCTGGCGCGGCCGCCAAAAATCTACGGGTTTTCCGGTCCCGACGACATGTTTAATCAGGCCCATGGCTCGCAGCTGGTGCACGAGCTGGACGTACTCTGTTTTGAAGCGATCGTGCGTAGCGTCAAGCATGTGCCGAACGACGTCCTGCTATTCGTCAATATCTCTCCCGCAACGCTCGAGCATCCGGAGTTCGATCCCAAAAGGTTGACCAACGGCATCGCGCGGCGCGGATTCGATCCGCGGCGCGTGGTTTTGGAAGTTACGGAGCGCGCGATTACCGACGTGGAGCGTGTTGTCGAACAAGCACTGGTGTTTCGTTCGCTCGGCGTAAAACTGGCACTCGATGATGCCGGCGCCGGCAACGCGGGACTTTGGATGTTGAGCATTTTGCCGGTCGATTATCTAAAGATCGACGGTTCGATCGTCAATCGCGCGCTGACCGATACGGCGTGCCGTGCCGTGTTGAGCGGCATTGCGGCCATCGCTCAAGAGACCGGAAGCATTTTAGTCGCCGAAGGCATCGAAACGCAAGAGGCGTTGCAGTTCATCCAACGCCACGGCGCACAGCCGGATGACATCGTGGGAAAGATCCGCGGCGTACAGGGATTTTTGATCGCAAAACCCGCGCCTGCAGAATTTTCGCATGATCCGCGCGTGTTGCGAAACCGGCTGAGCGGCTCCGAACTATCGGCATAGCGCTCTGGCGATAACAACGCGCGTTTCAAGCGCACTGTCGCATTTAGAATGTGCGAAGTGCAGCCGCCGTTACGAC
>DASYYA010000154.1:0-4046 GCA_035934355.1 Candidatus Rubrimentiphilum sp.
AGTGGAACCGAGATGCTGCGGACCGCACTCCGACAAATCGAAAGAACAGACGGTGTCGGTTTCGTTTACGTTGCCGGTTTCGAGCTGCTGATCCAGCGCTAGTGCGTACCCGAGGCGGTTTTGGGTACCAGTGGCGTTGAACCAGCTCTCGCTTTGTCCGAACGAACCTGTCGAAAGCGAAAACGCTGAGTGCGCTTGTTGCGTCGCACGCAACGATAATAAGTTTACCGCACCGCCGATTGTGCTGCTCCCCTCGAGATCTTCAGGCCCCAGGCCTTCGGAAACATCGATCGCCGAAAATGCGGCGACCGGCAGTTGGGAAACATCAATGTCGCCGGTGTTCGCATCGTTGAGCAGTTGGCCGTCGAGGGTTAGCATCGTTTCGGACGGATCGGGGCCACGCAGGGAAACCGTTGCGAGGCCGCCCGCGCCTCCATTGTGCGGATACTGGAGATCGAGCGACGGAATGTCGAGCAAACCTTCGGTGATGCGATCGCTACCGGTGCGCTCGAGATCGTCGCGGCTAACCACCACCGACGGAATCGCGCCCGCAATGCGCGCTAGCCGTCCGTTGACAGTCACGCTGCCGATGGTGCGAAGTTCCGGCGAATTCGCGGGCTCGAGCGTGACGTCGACGATCGTATCGCGGTCCACGACCACAGGCGAAACGGTTACGGGCGCATAGCCCGACCGAGTTGCGCTTAAGGAGTAGGTTCCGGGAGGCGCCTGGATCGCAAAGCGGCCGCTCACGTCGCTGATGGTGCGCTGGGCTGAAGCGCCACGTAAAATAATGGCCGCTTGTGCAATCGGAAGCCCGGAAGGCGTGTGCACGTTGCCGGAGACCAAACAGCAGAGCGCCAGCAGAATCATGGCCTTAGAACGTTCCCTCCTCCATTAAAGTGTCATGGTGCTCAGCACAGGTTCCAGAGGGAACCCGAGGCACAAAGGGATAGCGGACGCTATGGTCCAGCCAACTGTTTTCCAGAGCCAAGGCTTTCGCTTGCTTCAAATCGGAGTCGCGATACTTCTCATAACATCTTTCGAAGGTTTCGTCATTCCGCGCTTCGCATCGCCGATACTCGGCAGATCGGCGCATTCGCTGATGGCAATTCTTGCGCCGCTGTTTATCGCGCTGGGACTATTGTGGCCAAGGCTGCGCTTGCGACCGGTCGCATTGAGTGCCGCGTTCTGGTTATTAGTCTACTCGGCGACTGCGATCGTCGCGTCATTCCTTATGGGGGCCGTGTGGGGCGCCGGCCATTCTACGATGCCGCTTGCCGGTGCTCCGCAGGGCAATGCGATCCAAGAAAGCGTGATCGCCGCGGTCGCGTACTCCTCTGCGCCGACCGGCATAATTTCATTCGCATTGATTCTGTGGGGCCTTCGTGGCCCGATTGTATCGCCTTAAACCCGATCGCACTTTGCCGCGAAAATAAAGTCACTTTCCGTTAGCCCTTTGATTTTATGCGTCCAAATCTCGACGCCGACCCGTCCCCAAGCCAAATGAATGTCGGGATGGTGGCCTTGTTGTTCGGCGAGCTCCCCGACACGGGTCGTGAAATCGAGCGCTTCGCGGAAGTCTTTGAAGCGGTACGTTTTATGCAGCGCCGTGACGCCGGGTGCGACTTCGAACAGCGCCCAGCCTTCGGATAACTGCGCGAGCATGGCCTGCGCCGCGTCGCGTGGCATCGGCGGCACGCCGCCGCGGCATGGAACGCAGGTGCGCTCGGCAAGCTCCATTTTAGTCCGACGAACCGAAGATGCGATATCGCGCTTGTGCGATCTCGCGTTTTTCGACCCACGCCGCGATCGCATCGGCGAGATCGTTCAGCAAGTTCTGCAACGTCTGTTCGGCAGCTTTGCGCGCCACAACTTGATCGAAGAATCTCCCGAAGCCGTGCAGCGGAAGTTCGTATTTGCCGGCGAGCCATATCTGCGATGCCGACGGGCCCGTGCTGTCGATACCGATAGCCCCATCAAACTCAGGGAAGAGCTCGGGACTGCGGCGCGAGCGAAAGGTGAACTTTATTTGATGGCGCGGCTCGGTCTCTTCACCCTTAATAGTGAGTTTAATCGGCACTGCAATATATCCGACATCGGGCAACCCCAGCGCCCCCAAATGTAGGTGCAGTGCAAAACCCGCCCACTCGCCCTCGTTCTTTTCGATGTCATGCAGAATTGCGGACGCACAGTCACGCGCCGGTACGGCGGGCACATTCAGTGATTTCTGCAACTCAACGTTCGGCATGCTTCTCTCCTTAGGCGTGCTTCGGCCGCAACTCCATGCGCTGATGGAGATAATCGAGTAACACGATAAAGTTCGAAAGAAATCCCGCTCCTAAGTGGCCGTTGGCCGTGCCACGAAGTGTGCGAGTGGTCCCAATCGGCTGCGGGCCGGTCGTAATCGGCCCCACGGTTACCGACGGAATCTCACCCATCAGCTCAACACTGGCGCCGCCGACGCCGCTGACATTTTCGGTGTGCGTCGGAACGAAGAGCGAGCTATGGTGTCCGTAAAAATCATCGGATAGATTGACCACCGACTGATCGCCGGTGTCGACTGCCAATCTCGCGGGTTGCCCGCCAAGCAACACGTCAACGACGGGAACAAAATTTTCGAAGCTCAGGTCGACCGCTGGCGCATTCGGCGGTGCTGCGCTCCCAAAGACGATCGCATGCTGCGCGTAATCGATCGTCACCGGTGCTGCCGCGAGTACATCGGCGCCCAGTACCAAGTCGTAGCCGTAGCGATGAATATCGCTGAGCACGACATATTCCGCATCACCGAAGCGCACCGATCCGATCTGTAGCGGTCCGGTACGCACCACTTCGGTCGCGTAGTTCCCTAAGCCGCTGACATTAAAGACGCCGATCGGATTTAAATTCAACTGCTCGGCCAGCTCCAAGCTCATCGACATTCCCGAGTTGCCGGTATCGAACATGCAACGTACGGTAATACCGCGAAGCGTGCACGATGCGTCCGGCGTTGTACTTGCTGGATCGAGTGGCACCCGATCAGGGCTCGATCCCAGTTGGACGCTTAATCCTTGCGGCGCTTGAAGCGGCGTGGCCACGATGCTGCGCGTCGTGTATTGTTCCAACGGCAGGCCATCGCGATCGATGCGGAACGGAAGCCGATACGCGCCCACGCGTCGATAATCGCGCATGGTGAAGACCGAGCCGCCCGAACTATGCGCGCCGGCGATCAGCCAGGTGTGCGGATCGACGAAGACTTCCGATGCGTTTGCGAACGGATCCGAAACATAAATCCTGCGGCAGACGCAGTTTCCGAACGTGACGGTCCCGCCGTCCAAAATGCGACCGCCTTCCTGGCTAAAGGCGGGTGCCAAGAAATTTAACTCGCCGATAACGCGCAGTGCGCGCATGTCCGCATCGAAGAATTGCGAGCGCGGTAAAGCAGTGCCGTTGATGGTAACGCCGTAAAGATGGTGACCGTCGAAATATGTTCCCGGGCAGACAGCGCCGCTACACTGCCGCAAGAGAAAACGCAAGCCTTGGGTATCGGTTTGTTGCGTTGCAGCTTGTCCGTTGACGGTCACGGCGGCGGTGCTCGCAATATGCGCCGCGTATACATCGCCATTCACTTGACGCATATGCGCCAGCACGGAGAAGAGCGACATGGCCGCAGCGAAGATCATGTGATGGAGTTCCCGCTGCTCGACCGCTACCTTCTCGAAGGCGTGCCTTCAAAAGAAGAAGTCGTGAACGCACTCTTGCGCGAGCGCCCCGATGCGCCCGGCGCCGCGGCCTTTTACGAGGGCATCGCCCGGCTCGGTTCCAGAACGCCCGATCTCTCGCTGATGGCGTTGCGGCTCGTGCTCGCCGGGAAGAAAGCCGACGACGCCGCCGTTAAGCGCCTGCGGAAAATCGTGGAACAAGCGCGCTCAAAGGACGGGGCGGCTGCAGACGCAGCCCTAGCTTATAGGAAGGAACTCTACTAGAGGGCTCCGAGCAAGCAGGCGTGCTGCAAAACGGGATGCTCGCACAAGCGGGCCGGCGAAAAGGGAACGACGACTTGGGCTTTC
>DASYYA010000193.1:0-7946 GCA_035934355.1 Candidatus Rubrimentiphilum sp.
CAAGGCTTTGGGCGCCTCGTGCGCAGCCGAAGCGATCGCGGATTGATCGTGCTGCTTGACGGTCGCGCCGATTGGTCGCGGTACGGTGCCACGATTTTGCAGGCGCTGCCGCCTGCCACGCGTATAAGCCACCTCGACGAGCTGTCGGAGTTTTTCAATTGATGAAACGCCCTTTATTTTTCTTTGTTGCCCTGGTACTGGGATCGTCATCGACCGCGTTGGCGTGGGGCGACAAGGGACATGAGATCATCGGACAACTGGCAGGCTCGGCATTCCCCAGAGGTTTGCCGGCGTTTCTGAAAACGATGAATGCGCAGTACGAAGTGATGTACCTTGGTCCGGAGCTCGATCGCCTCAAGGGTTCAGGAACTGCATGGGACGCCGAAAATGATCCCGGGCATTACATCGATCTCGACGACAACGGGATGGTTGCGGGCGTTGTTCCACTACAAAATCTGCCGGCAACGCGCGAAGCCTATGACACGGCGCTGCGCGGCGCGAGCACGGATCAATATCGCCAGGGCTACTCGCCGTACGCGATCCTCGAAGGCTGGCAGCAATTGCGCGACGAGTTTGCCTATTGGCGGGTCGATAATTACCACGCAACACACGGCGCCGATATGGAACGGGCGCAAGGCGCGACGGATCGCGCGATCGACCAAGCGTTGATCGTCCGCGATATCGGCGTCTGGGGGCATTTCGTCGAGGACGCCTGCCAACCGCTGCACGTGAGCGTGCATTTCAACGGCTGGGGCAATTATCCAAACCCCAACAACTACACGCAATCCCGAGAAACGCACTCGTTTTTCGAAAGCGACTTCGTTAATAAGTATTTGACGCCGGGCCGCGTGCTGCCGTTGATGAAACCGTCAACGATCGCCGCGCCCGCCACGCTGCTATCGCAAGGGCAAGTGCTGGCGCTGGTAACGAGCTACCTCGGTGGAACATTGCAAGCCGTCGAACCGCTCTACAAGATCGAAAAAGCGGGTGGATTCGCGCAAGGCACGCCTGAGGCTATCACGTTCACCGCTACACAGCTCGCGCGCGGTGCTGACGAATTGCGCGATCTCGTGACATTAGCGTGGTACGATAGCTTGAACGAGCGCGTCGGTTATCCGTACCAAAGCGTTCGCGACATTTTAAACGGCGCTCCGCCTCCGAAAGGCACTTCAGACTAGGGGCTCTTGTGCTGCGCGCATTCCTGCTGCTGACGCTCGTGGTGACGCTGGGCGTTTCGGTTGCGCCGCTCCCGCAAACCGCAGGTTCGCATATTTTTATCCGGCTAAGCACAATCCGTATGGCGTACTTGACCCGGTTACGGATTTTCCGGCCGGCCAGGCGTTTTTGGCGATCGCATACCGGAACACGGCATCCATGATCGTGCGCGATCGCGACGAGCTCTCCACGCGATATGATCTTGCGGTTGCTCGTTGAGCGCGATCTGACATCGGGTTACGATCTTTCGCAATGCGCGGTGCTTAGTGTCGTCTACGCGGACGGGACGAGCTGGCAGAACCCGAAGCCGCCAATCTAAAATTACTCCTCGCCTTTCGTCGCCTCGACCTTTGCGCGTTCTTGTAACTCTTTGACAATCGCGGCGTCGGCAAGTGTCGTGGTGTCGCCGAGGGTTCGCCCTTCGGCAACGTCGCGCAAGAGGCGGCGCATGATCTTGCCGCTGCGCGTTTTCGGCAGCTCTTGCGTGAACGTAATGTATTTCGGGCGGGTGAACTTGCCGAGTTTGTTGGCGACGTAGTCGCGCAGTTCGTCGGCGAGCTCCGGGCTACCGGTCTCGGCGCCGCGTAACGAAACGAACGCGTAAATCGCCTGTCCGGTCACCTCGTCGAGCTTGCCGCAAACCGCCGCCTCCGCAACCTTGGGATGTTCGACGAGTGCGCTTTCGACTTCGGTTGTCGAAATACGATGGCCGCTAACGTTCATCACGTCGTCGATGCGGCCCATGAACCAATAGTTTCCATCGAGGTCTCGGCGCCCGCCGTCGCCCGCTAAATATTTGTGTGGAAACTTGGACCAATAGGTTTGCTTATAGCGTTCGTCGTCGCCCCAAATGCCGCGAAGCATTCCCGGCCACGGACGCGTGAGCACGACGTATCCGCCGCC
This sequence comes from Candidatus Rubrimentiphilum sp., assembly GCA_035934355.1. Lineage (GTDB taxonomy): Bacteria > Vulcanimicrobiota > Vulcanimicrobiia > Vulcanimicrobiales > Vulcanimicrobiaceae > Rubrimentiphilum. The sequence continues at coordinate 2,119 of DASYYA010000193.1, forward strand.
GCCAAGCGGCACCGATGCGCCTTGATCGTTGACGATATCGGCGGCAATGCCGGGAAATGGATACGTCGCGCTGCCGGGCGGCGTTGAAGTGATTCCAGGAAGCGGCGTGATCATGATACCGCCGGTTTCAGTCTGCCACCATGTATCCACGACGGGACAACGATTGCCGCCGATATGCTCGCGGTACCACATCCAGGCCTCGGGATTGATTGGCTCGCCCACCGAGCCCAAAAGTCGCAATGACGACATATCGTGCTTAGCCGGATACTCGGATCCCCATTTCATGAACGTCCGAATTGCCGTGGGCGCCGTGTACAAAATGCTAATCTTGTAGCGCTCGACGATTGACCAGAGCCGGTCCTTGTCGGGAAAATCCGGTGTGCCTTCATAGATGACGCTCGTCGCCTGATTCGCGAGCGGACCATACACGATATATGAATGTCCGGTGACCCAGCCGATATCCGCGGCGCACCAATAGACGTCTTCGTCCTCTTTGAGATCGAAGATCAACTTGTGCGTCGCGGTGACGTGCGTTAAATAGCCACCGGTCGTGTGTTTGATCCCTTTGGGTTTGGCGGTCGTGCCGCTGGTATAGAGAAGGTAGAGCAGATCCTCGGCATTCATGCGTTCCGGTTCGCATTCGGCCGATTGTCCCGCGACCACATCGTCCCACCAAATATCGCGTCCCGCTTGCATTTCGACCGGATCGCCGACGCGCTTGGCCACAATGCAATGCTTGATCGACGGCGTCTGCTTCATCGCGATGTCGCAGTTATTTTTCAACGCGATCTTGTTGCCGCGACGCCACCCCTGATCGCTGGTGATCAGTGCGACGCACTCTGCGTCGTTGACGCGATCGATAATCGAATCGGGCGAGAAGCCGCCGAAGATCACCGAATGCGCCGCGCCAATGCGTGCACAGGCTAACATCGCGACCGGAAGCTCCGGAATCATCGGCATATAGATGGCGACGCGATCGCCTTTCTTAACGCCGAGTTTGCGCAGGCCGTTGGCGAAGCGGCAGACCTCGTCCAGCAGTTGCTTATAGCTGATCGTTTTACGGTCGCCGGGTTCGCCTTCGTAATAGTACGCAATTTTGTCGCCTTTGCCGGCGCGGACGTGCCGATCCAAGCAGTTGACGCTAACGTTCAGTTCACCGTCGGCAAACCAGCGCGCGAATGGCTCGTTCCATTCCAGGACCGTGGAGAACGGCTTCATCCATTCGAGTTTGCGCGCCCAAGACGCCCAGAACTCCTGATAATCACGCTCCGCTTCCTTATAAATACCGGGTTGCGCGTTCGCACGCGCGGCGAATTCCGGCGGCGGCGGGAAGCGGCGGCTCTCTTGCGAGAGCGCCTCGATGGATTCAGCAGTCTTCATGCGGGCGAGTTACCGGGATTTGGCGCGCATGCCTGCCGAAACACGGCGCGTGACGATTCCCGTGCTGGTGCTTATTGCGGCCGCCACGACGAGCGCGCTGACGACCGTGCACGTTGGAAAAGCGCCGCCGGATTTTACCGTTCATACCGCGATCGGCGCAGTTCCGCTCTCGCAACTTCGCGGAAAACCTGTCATCCTCAACTTTTGGGCATCCTGGTGTCCGCCGTGCACCGACGAGCTCCCGTACTTTCAGCGCGCTATGCAAGCGTACGGAAACCGGATCGTCGTGGTGACCGTTTCTAATGAAGCTGCGGGCGTAGCCCGCGCGTATCTGCAGCAGCACAAGTTCGAACTGCCCGTAATGGAGGATCCCGACGGTAAAGTCTTCAGCGCGTACGCAATTCCGCCGATTCCCGGGACGGTTGTCCTCGATGCCTCCGGAAACGTCGCGTACATTTCGGCCGGCGGCCTCTCGTGGCAGGAACTTCAGTCGGCCATCGACCGCGTGCTGGCTCGGGAGACCCGGGCGAGCGCGGTGCAGCCCTAGATTTGGCACTCTTGGACCCTGACTGCTAGTATAAGAACATGCATCCGGAAGGCCCAGGCGGCCTCGACCAGCGCAAGGCCTATATTCTCGCGACCGTGGTGTACGAGTACATCGCGACGGCCGAACCCGTGGCGTCGCAGTCGTTGACGCAAAAATACAACCTGGGCGTGAGTTCGGCGACGGTGCGCAACGAGTTGGCGGAACTCGAAGCCGCCGGCTATCTCGTGCAGCCGCACACGTCGGCCGGACGCATTCCCTCAGATGCGGGTTATCGCACGTTTGTCGATCAGCTGATGCAACCCGAAACGCTGCGTCCCGAAGATCGGCGGCGGATTCGCGACGAGCTGCGCGATGCCAGCCGCGAACTCGACGAGATCATCGAAGGTGCGACGCGATTGCTCGGAAAGCTTTCAAAGAATCTCGCTTTTGCGACCCGGCCCGCAAACGACGAGCAAACATTCCGTCACGTGCAGCTGATCTGGCTCTCGCCGCATACCGGGGTTGCGATTGTCGTCACGTCGATGGGTGTCGCCGCGCAAAGCTTGTTCGAAGTGGGATCCGAGATCACACCCGACGAGCTGACGCGACTGTCGAACGCGCTCAATGCGCGTCTTGGAAACAAACAGCTACGCGGCATTCGTGAATCCGACGTAGCCGGCGCCGTGCGCGAATTGGGTTTGTCGGACGACCTGAAAAAAGCGGTCTTAACGGCGTTGCGCAATACGCGTTCGGAGGAGCAGGCGCCGATTGCCACCGCCGGCGCGCAGAATTTGCTCGACCAGCCGGAGTTTCACGACATCAGAAAGCTGCGCTCGATCCTGAACATCGTCGAGGAACAGAAGACGCTGTACGATCTGGTGGCGGAGTCCATGACGGCCGACGCCGCAGAGGTAAAAATCGGTCACGAGCTGGGTGTTGCCGAAATGATGGATTTTAGTTTGGTAACCGTTCCGTATCGTTTTGGGGCGCGGGCGATTGGAATGCTTTCGATTTTAGGTCCCCGGCGCATGCCGTACGGCCGCCTGATGGCGCTAGCATCCGGTACCGCAGAATCGCTGTCGGCGCGCCTTTTGGACGTCGAACTCAAGTAACAGCATGCCGCAAGATCTCTACGAAGTGCTCGGTGTCGACCGGGCCGCATCGTCCGATGACATAAAGCGCGCATACCGCAAGCTCGCGCGCAAACATCATCCCGATGTTGCCGACGATAAGTCGAATGCGGAGCATCATTTTAAAGAGATCAATCAGGCGTACGAAGTGCTTTCCGATCCGAATAAACGCGCGCAGTACGATCGTTACGGAACAATTGGAAACGGCGCAGGGAGCCGCGGCGGGTTTGGGGATTTCGGATTTGGTCAAGGCTTCAGCGGCACCGGTTTCGGCGACATCTTCGACATGTTTTTCGGAGAACGCGCCGGCGCGCAACCGACGATGCGACGCGCAGGGCCGTCACGGGGTTCCGACTTGCGGTACGACCTGGAGATCTCGCTGGAAGAAGCATTTTCGGGAACGACGCGTGAGATTGAATTCACGCATTTGGCGCAATGCGAGACCTGTCGCGGCTCGGGCGCTGCCGTGGGCACGCTCATCAAAGCGTGCGATCGTTGCGCGGGAACCGGTGTCATGCGCATGGTCCGGCAAACGCCGCTAGGTCAGTTCGTAACGCAGTCCGCGTGTTCCAAATGCGAAGGCGAAGGGCAGATCGTCGAGCATCCGTGTCCCGTATGCGGCGGGCGCGGACGACGCGAAACCGATCGCACGCTGAGTGTCAAAGTGCCGGCGGGCGTCGAGGAGGGAAGCCGTATTCGCATTAGCGGCAATGGTGAAGCGGGATTGCACGGCGGCGCGTCCGGAGATTTGTATGTCTATATTTCGGTGGCGCCGCATCCGACGATCCGGCGCGAAGGCTTGGAAACGTTTGTGGACGTGCCGATCAGTTTTCCGCAAGCGGCCCTGGGTGCCACGATTGTCGTTCCGTCGTTGGAAGGCGATCTGGATCTTCCGATCGGTGCCGGCACCCAGTCGGGATCGGTTTTCCGGATGCGCGGCCATGGCATGCCGACCGTGCGCGGTACGCAGCGCGGCGATCACATCGTGACCGTGCACGTTGCGGTCCCGCAGTCGCTCAACAATCAGCAGCGCGAGCTGCTTGAAGAATACGCGCGCCTCGGGGGAGATCGCATCGACGAGCGATCGTTCTTCGACAAAGTCAAAGACGCGTTTCGTCCCGACTGACGATGGCGCGTGCGCGGTTCTTTGTCGAGGGAGTTTTTGAAAGCGGACAAACCCTAACACTTGCGGGCGAAGACGCCCACAAAGTCGTGGATGTGCTGCGCAAACGCACGGGTGATAACATTGAGATTATCGATTCAACAGCGCAGCAGTTCGTCGGGACATTGCAGATCGACGGCCGCGCCGTGCAAGCTCGCTTAGGTGACCGTCAGGCGCCGCCGCAGGAGCAGCTGCTCGAAATAACGGTCGCGCAAGGAATTCCCAAAGGCAGCAAGATGGATTTTGTCGTGGAGAAGCTCACCGAACTCGGCGTTGCCGCAATCGTTCCACTGCGGTCGGAACGTACATTCCCGGCCGCGAAAGTCGATCGGTGGCAACGCCTGGCAAAAGCTGCGGCTGCGCAATGCGGACGCGCAAGCATTCCCGAAGTCCAGCAACCGCAAGCGTTTGGCGAACTGTTGGCCACATTTCCATTTTATGATGCGGTATTATTCCCCTGGGAGCTCAGCGAACATAAGCCGATGCGTGATGCGTTACCGGAAACGATCCGCAATGCGCGGCGCGTCCTGATTGTCATCGGGCCGGAAGGCGGCTTTTCACATGCCGAAGCCGAGGCAGCCCAGCGCACCGGTGCGAAGATTATTTCGTTGGGTTCGCGCATACTGCGCACGGAAACCGCAGCGCTCGTGCTCGTTGCGCTGCTAAATTATCTTGCGGAGGAATAAAAAAGCACATGCCTAGACTGCTCGAGGACCTCGACCATGGTACGCCGGTGCTGAGCATCCAAGAAGGCACAATCGGCGAGGTACGTGGCGTGTTCGCGAGCGGCGAAACGCGAGTGCCGCAGTATTTGCTGGTGTATTGGAACGATACTCGCGAAGAAACGCTCTTGGATACCAACGAAGTGCTGACGATCTCGGATGAGGGTGTGAAGCTGCGCAGTCAGCGTAAAACATACGCCGGACTGACGGCATTCGATACGGAAAACAATCCGTTAATACATCGCCTGAAATGACGCTGCGGGGACGCTTTACCCCCGCCGTCGTATAGCCCAGAACTGGCATGAGCCTCAAATTCTCCCTCGTCATTCCAACGTACAACGAAGCGGGCGGTATCGAACGGCTGGTCCGCGCGCTCGATGACATTTTTAAACAGAATCAATTGGATGGCGAGATCATTATCGTGGATGACAATTCTCCGGATGGCACCGGAGCGATTGTCGATCGCCTCGCTGAAGCATTGCCGGTTCGCTGCCTGCATCGCGCGGGAAAGTTGGGGCTGTCCAGCGGTGTGATCGAAGGCTGGAAAATGGCGCGGCCGGATTCGGTTGCACTCGGCGCAATGGACGCGGATTTTAGTCACGACATCACGATCTTGCCGCGGATGGTGCATGCGCTCGAACAAGGCTATGGGTTGGCTGTAGGCAGCCGCTATGTGAAGGGCGGCGGCATCGCGAATTGGCCGTGGCGTCGCGTGGTCATTTCCAAAGTTGCCTGTGCGATTGCGCAACCGCTCACGCGAATCAGAGATATCACCAGCGGGTATTTTTTGGTGCGCCGGGATGCGCTCGAGGACGTTCATCTCGATCCGATCGGCTTTAAGATCGGGTTGGAAGTGATCGCGAAAGCGCATTACGGAAAAGCCATCGAGATTCCGTACGTCTTTACCG
>DASYYA010000111.1:0-1607 GCA_035934355.1 Candidatus Rubrimentiphilum sp.
ATGATCACGTTCTCGTCGACCTTTTCGAAACGGATCACGCGCGCGGGCGCCACATACGGCTCACCTTGCGCCGGACCAAGCCCGCCAAGTCCGCTTGAGGGGACGGAAGTTTCGATAAAATCTTGTCCGAGTTGCGAACGATTTAATACAAGATAGATGCGGCCGCTCTTATGAATGATCGGAATGAGGCCGTCCTGGACGGTTGCGTTGCGAATAAAGATCTCATAAGGAATCGGCTGTTGCTGCTGGCCCGCAGCTGCGGCTTGTAATAAAGCGGCTGCCGCACCCGACGGAGGCGATGGCGGTGGGGTTTGAGCCGCTGCCGGCGCCGCCAGCGCCATAGCAAAAACCGCGGCGAGTAAGACGCGAATAAGCATAAGCGCCCCAGATTCAGCGCAATAGCGCCTCGCCCTGCGGATAGATCGGCCGGTTAATAATTCGCTCCAACGTTTCCGCGCCGGCGCTCAGCACGAAGGCACAAAACCGTGCAAAATCTTCACGTTCCGCTTCACCTTCGGCGAAGCGCTCGTTCTTACTCAGGTCCACTTTACCGGCAACCGGAACAAGCCGAAGGTAACGCCCCTCCTCATCGATCCCGGTTTGCAATAAGCCTTCGTCTTCGAAGATTCCGAGTGCCACGCCCACGGTGCGCGCGTTGACCTTTTCCAGATCGAGTACGCCGGCGAGCTCGCTCTGCGAAAGACGAATCGTTCCGTTTTTGGCGATCCCGCGCAGCTCGCGATAGATCTCGCGCAGCACGCCGAGCGTCGGCGACTCTTGATCGATGATGTATTCGTTGAGACGCCGATCGGCCTCACCGAAGAGCAAGTGAATCTGTGCGGGCTTGCCGTCGCGGCCCGCTCGGCCGGCTTGCTGATTGAACTCGGTAAATGCGAAGTTTAAATGATAGAGCACTACGTGGCGCACATCAGGCAGATCGATCCCCTCGCCAAATGCCGAGGTCGCGACCACGATCCGCAGCGCGCCCGAACGAAAATACTCTTCGACCAACGCACGTTCTGCCGACGGCATCCCGGCATGGTAGAACATCACTTCATTGCGGAAATCTTTGCGCAGGGCATCGGCGACCTTGCTCGCCTCGCTGCGCGAATTGCAATAGACAATTGCCTTGCCGGCGTCTTCAAAAATGCGGCGCAGATAGCCGACTTTGTCTTTGGTGCCGCGGGCATCCACGACGCGCAGGTTCTCGCGAACGTATGGATCGATCACCCAGGCATCGATCTGCAGATCTTTGACGACATGCGCGAAGGCTTCGTCGCGCGCGGTCGCCGTCAGACCTAACACTTGCGGCGAGCCCAGCGCCGCGATCGTTTCCGAGAGGCGCTGATACGCCGCGCGATGAGACGATTCATAGATGTGGTGCACCTCATCGATCACCAACAGTGCCGGCGCGCTGCGGCCGCCAAACGCATCGCGATGAAACTGCAAAAACTCCGGCGTCGCCAACACGATATCCCAACTGCCTTCTTCGAGCGCGCGCATGAGCATGGCGCGTTCCTCGGCGCCGATGGCGCCGTTGGCGCGAAAGATTCGCAAACCAAAATCGCCCAAGCGCCGTTTGAGTGCCTCAAACTGATCGTTGGCCA
>DASYYA010000236.1:0-3359 GCA_035934355.1 Candidatus Rubrimentiphilum sp.
TCATAACCCGCCGGGCTTACCGCACGAATGCGTGAATCCCGCGGGTCATACACGCGGCTTCTGTAAATCGGAAAGTGGCGCCGGCGTCTGCGGATCCGGTGGCGTGAGCGGCAGCGAATCCATCGAAACCGAAGTCGCGAGTACCCACGCAAAAACTCACGCGCGCGCACGCGGCAATAGCGAATCGCAAGTAGCCGCAGCCGGAAACTGCCGTCCGGGCAAATCGCGCAATGGTAATCCGGCGTTTGCCAACCAAATGGCCAAAGACGCCGCCAACGACGCGTCGGGTCACAACCCGCCCGGACTGCCGCATGAATGCGTGAATCCGGCCGGCCACACGCGCGGATTCTGTAAATCTGAAAGCAGTGCGGGAGTTTGCGGTTCCGGGGGTGGCGGCGGAGGCAGCGAAAATGAAGTCGCCAGCGCGCAAAACAACGGTTGCCCGCCGGGAACCGAAAGCTCGCGGCGCGGCAATCCCGCATTCGCCAATCAGATGGCCAAAGATCAAGCCAACGATATCTCCGGCCACAATCCGCCCGGGTTACCGCATGAATGCGTGAATCCCGCGGGGCATATGCGCGGATTCTGTAAATCGCATAATGAGTCCACGGCCGGCATATGCAGCGGCGCAGCGGTCGGTAGTGGCAGCAACGCTGCCGTTTCAACCACGACGACGCCGGGAACCACGACGAGTGCGGTAACGCGGAACCGTTCGCGCGCTGAAAGCACGGCCACGCGCGGACCGGGTACGTTAGGCAGCGCGATTCGGCTTCCGGCCGGCTTCAACAGCCAATTCCCGACCGCAGTCGCCGTGGGCGGCGCCGGAGCAGCAGGCGCGCCAACGCATGTGCTCGGCGCAGCGGTAGGACCCCGCGGCAAACCGACGCGCGTCCTGCCGGTTGCGATTCAACCGGTTGGAAAACGCCGCTGCGTGTGGTACAAGACGGCGGTTTTAGGCGCCTCAACGGGGCCGTACCGGATCGTTGGCACCTCGGCGATCAGCGGCAAACCAAAGTTGCACAAGAAGTGTCGTTAGCGACTCTTGTGTAGCGACGAAAGGGATCGGCGATCCGGTCCCTTTCTCTTTTCTTAGCCCATATTGCCCCAGGGATAGTGCGGCGGATGCGTGATGAAGGGCGGCCCAGCTTTAATGATGATCTCGGTGTGGTTGTCGAGTTCGATATTGCGCGGATTACCCTTAAATGGCTTACCGTCAACGGTAATCTTTAATTTGTTGCCACGATGCGCGCGTAGTGGACCGGCTTGATACCAGGTCAGCTTCTGATGCCACACATCGAAGAAATTTCCGAGCGTAAAAAACTTATGGATTGGGACTTCATCATGGATCAGGCCGTCGCTGGTGTGGGTATGCAACCAGTAGAGGCAATCTTGATGAATTCCGATCCCGGCCGGAATGACCAGCCGCTGGTATCCGTCGTAAAGCGCCAGATACTGGTGAATGTGAACGACGGCGCCTTCCATCCCCTCGCAGCGGATGCCGTCGATCGGCGGGGGCGTCCGAGACGGTTTGGCGCCGGCGAGTTGCGGAGCCGCGAGTAACGCCGAACAGAGAACGAAGAGAACCGCGTGTTTCATGAGTCCCTTATACCGACAAGACGGCAGAGTCAAAAAGGCGAAAGCGGTGAGGCCGGGCCCGTAGCTCAGCGGTAGAGCGGCCGGCTCATAACTGGTTGCGCGCAGGTTCGAATCCTGCCGGGCCCATAGGATGTTGCGCGTGAAAGAGATCGATCGGCCGTTTGAAGTGCCCGCGGAGTTGCGCGACGCGTATAAACGCGACGGCTTCGTCAGAGTGGCGGGCGTTTTTTCGTGCGAGACGCTGGAGCATTACCGCGAACATATCTCATCAGAAGTACTGCGGCTCAACGCAGTCAGCGTGCCGCTGGAAGAGCGCGACACGTATCACAAAGCGTTCTTACAGGTTACCAACTTGTGGCGCACGAGCGATGTCGCGGGCGAATTTGTTTTCGGGAAGCGGTTAGCGAGCATCGCGGCGCAGTTATTGGATGTAGAACGCGTTCGCTTATATCACGATCAGGCGTTATATAAAGAACCAGGCGGAGGCATCACGCCGTGGCACTGCGATCAATTCTATTGGCCGCTCGACAGCGACAAAACGATTACGGCATGGGTGCCGTTGCAGGCAACGCCCCTTGAGATGGGACCGCTTGCATTCGCGGCCGGCAGCCAGCGCATGATCTCGGGGCGTGATCTCGCGATCTCCGACGAGAGCGAACGCAGTTTAAAGGAAGCGTTAGCGAATGGCAAATTCCGCGAAGTCAACGAGCCGTTCGAGCTGGGCGACGTGAGCTTTCATTCCGGCTGGACGTTTCATCACAGCGGCGAAAACCGGTCGAAGCAGGCGCGAGCCGTCATGACCGTGATCTATATGGCCGACGGCATTCGCCTTACCGAACCCCAGCGCAAACAGCATTACGCCGACTGGGAAGCGTTCATGCCGGGAATCAAACCGGGCCAAATTGTTGACAGCCCACTCAATCCCGTGTTGAATTGAGCGCGAGCCCCCATATGGCGCCATCGTCTATCGGTTAGGACATCGCCCTTTCAAGGCGGAAAGACGGGTTCGATTCCCGTTGGCGCTACCAATTTTCGTCCGATTCGATAAGGGATTCCGCATCACTACGCGGCTTCCGGTGACACAAATGTCACATTCGTGTCACGCAATCCGCAATTGCATCAGCCCACAAGAGGCTCGAACTTCTTGGCGGCTTTCGCATCCTCGCTGCGGTAGACGTGCGAGTAGCGATCCGCCGTGAAGGAAACCGTGCTGTGGCCCGCGCGACTTGAAGCCATCTTCAGCGAGACGCCAGCCTTTCCGATGAGTAAGGATATATGCGTGTGGCGGAGGTCATGAAGGCGAATCCGTTTTACACCGGCGCGCTTCACAAGATTCCGAAAGGCCGCGGTAAAAGTCCACGGCTGCACCGGCGACCCATCAGCCAGCGCAAAGACGAGCTCTTGGTCCTTGTACGCTTCTCCCATTTGCTTGCGCACAAACGTTTGCGCTACCTGATACTCGCGTAGGGCCGTAACGAGCTTGTGGGGCATAGATACGATGCGAGTTTTTCCGCTCTTGGTGGACTTGAAGATCAGCTCATTACGCGTCTGGGACAGCGATCGGCGAATCGTTACCTCCTTTGCTTCGAGATCGATATCGGACCAACAGAGGGCGAGTGTTTCGCCGCGGCGGCTTCCGGTATAGGCCGCAAACCACACCGCAGGACAGAACCAGGGCTGCGCGCTCGGCGTACCTCGCTTCTGCGCTTTGAACGTCGGCTTAGAGGCCCCCGAAAGCAGCCTGCGGAGTTCGAACTCGTCGA
>DASYYA010000237.1:0-1954 GCA_035934355.1 Candidatus Rubrimentiphilum sp.
GATTGCGGCGCGCGTTTCATAAAATTCGTGCGTGCCATGTGTCGCTTCGCCGATCAGAACGAACGTTTTGTCCTGCGCCGCTTCAATAGCGGCGTTAAGATCTTTGGGCGAGCCGGCGAGCGGTTGGAGAACTGCTCGTAACCGTGACGTATCCTCAGGGACCACACCTTAGTATTCCCGCCGCGTTCCTTTTCTAGCGAGCGGCGAGTGGCGCTGATGGACCGATGCGCGAGCCTTCGGGTGCGACCGTGCCGGGCGCAATCCGCGCATCGTGCCCAATAACCGAGCCTTTCCCAATGCGCGCGTTTTCGCCGATGTGCGCGCCGCTCGCAATGATCGTTTCTTCGATCGTTACACCGTCTTCGACCGTCACGTCATCCCACAACACGGAATCACAAATCTGCGCATTGGCGCCGATGGTGCAATTATTTCCGAGCACGACGTTCGGCCCGACCGTTGCTGTCGGATCGATCATGCAATTGGCGCCGATGTGCACGCGTTCGCGAATATTCCTGCCGCTGCGCGCGCCGGGGCCGCTGATGCCCGGCTCAACCTTGAGCGGCATGGTGCCGGCAAGCACATCGCGATGCACGTTCAAATACTGATCCGGCCGCCCAACGTCGATCCAATAATCGTCCGTTGTATGCGCATAGAGCGGCTGGCCTTCGGCCAAAATCTTTGGAAACGTTTCGCGTTCGATTGACACGTTGCGTCCTGGCGGAATGAATTTCAAAACTTCCGGCTCGAGCAAATACGTACCGGCGTTAATTTCGTCTGTCGGTTCGGTGCCTTTCGGTGGTTTTTCGACGAATTGCGAGATCCGGCCGGTCTCGTCGTGCACCACGCAACCAAATGGCGACGGATCCTCGACGCGCACGAGGTGTAACACGCCAAGCCCGCGCTTTTGTTTGTGATATGCGATCATCGCGCTGTAATCGAGGCTCGTCAGTACGTCGCCGTTGAGCATGAAGAACGCTCCGGTAATATGTTGCTCGACATTTTTTATCGCACCGGCGGTGCCGAGCGGCTCGTCTTCAATCACATATGTGATTTTCATATCGAGGCGTGAGCCGTCGCCGAAATACTCGGTGATCGCTTGCGGCATGTAACCCGCCGGCAAAATGACGTCGCGAATTCCGACTTCGTACAAACGCTCGAGCGTCCGCGCCAAAAACGGCACGCCCATGATCGGCACCATTGGCTTGGGCGTGCCAAACGTCAAAGGACGCAACCGCGTCCCCTCGCCACCGACTAGGATAACTGCTTGCAAGCTCGGGCCTCCGAAAGGGCATCTTCCCTTCACGATAAGCACCTAAAACGCTTGCATAGCAACGCAGTGACTTCGCCGGAAGGAGCCGAAGAAGTTCCGTAGGCATGAAAAATCTTCTTTGGCTTGCCGCGGCTGCGCTATTGGCGGGTGCGGCACCCTCAAAAACGCCACTAGCGGATTTTGTGCGCGCGGTGCTCCCTACCGCTGATAAAAACTTTACGCCGTTGCGCGGCGCGAAAATCCAGTCGCTCCCCGACACTGTGTACGCCGGGTACAAATTGCGCCTAGCGCCCAGCGTGTGCGCGGATTGCCGGATTTACGACTTCTACGGCCGCGGCACGAGCCCCGAGTATTGGGATGTTTCCAACATTTACACCGAAGACCGTAACGGATCTGACGATCTTGTCCAGCCAATGTACTCACCGGCGCCGGAGGCATCTCCAATACCAGGCGTACCACCGGGCGCAATACCGCCGCCGCCGCCGATTAGCTCAGCTTCGCCCGAGTGGTCGGTTCAAAAGACAGAGAACTATGTCATCGCACAACTATCGCCGCTGCTCCACGGGTTTTCGTTGCGCCACACAACTTCAACCGGTTTGACCGGCGGGATGGTGCAGACGCTGATCTGGACCAATAAACGCACCGTTAGCGTTAAGGCTCAAGTTTATCCGCAAATGGTTGCCG
>DASYYA010000026.1:0-4578 GCA_035934355.1 Candidatus Rubrimentiphilum sp.
CCGCTGAGCTCTTTGGTGTTGTCATACGATTGCGCTGTAAACGTGTAACCGTCGGCCGGCAGCTGATTCCATTGTTTGCAAGCCACTTCGCATGCCTTACATCCGATGCACAACGTCGTGTCGGTGAAGAAACCGACGCGCTCGCGTTGCGTGCTGCCGTAGGTCGCGGCTTGTAACGGTTCCGCAGTCAGATCGATCAGGGTGCTCATGTGCGGCCATCCAGGCGTGCGCGTGTGCGCACGTTATTCAGAAAATCGACGACATCGCGCCCGCGCGGCCGGCGCCCTGGCCGGATATCACACGTCAACCCTTTGGTTTCTTGGATATGAACGGTGGGATCGAGCGTGATGTGGAGCAGATCGTTCGCGGAATCGCCCGTCACAATTCCCTTCGTTCCCCAATGATACGGTAGACCGACCGAATGCAGGGTTTTTCCATTCTTACGTATAGGCTCGATCCGGCGCGTCACCATGACGCGCGCTTCGATGACGGCGCGCGACGTAAAGATTGTCGCCCAAGCTCCATGCACGAGTCCGCGCAGCCGCGCAAGTTCGGGGCTGACTTCGCAGAAAAATTCGGGTTGGAGCTCACTCAGATGCTCGACCGTGCGGCTCATACCGCCGGCGGTATGATGTTCGGTCAACCGATACGTGTAGAGCACAAACGGAAACACGTTCCCGTGCTCCTCGCTCGGTGACGGATTGGATTCGTTAAATGTTCGGGGGAATTGTTGGCGGCAGGGATTGGCTTGCTGCGAGTGCAGGGCATTGGCCACCGGCGACTCGTGCGGTTCGTAATATGTCGGTAGTGGTCCGTCGACAATTCCGTTGGGAACAAAGATCCAACCGAGTCCGTCGTCTTGCATCACGAAAGGATGCCAGCCGGCGATCGCGTCTTCTGCCGCGGCGCGATTCGGCGGAACGTAATCGGGGCGCTTGTCCTTTTTAAAATCCGGTACATCCTCGCCGGTCCACTCACTGTTTTGCGCGTCCCACCAGATATATTTCTTGCGCTCGCTCCAGGGTTTGCCGTCGGGATCAGCCGATGCGCGATTATAAATGATGCGCCGGTTTGCGGGCCAGGCCCAGGCCCATTCGGGCGCAACCCACGATTGGGCGCGGCCGGGCTTTCGGCGCGCAGTTTGATTTTGTTCGTTCGCAAAGCAGCCGCAGTAGATCCAGCAGCCGCACGCCGTGCTGCCGTCGGCCTTGAGCTCCGTGTATGACGAAAGCGTCTTTCCGTCTTCGTTCCACCCGTTGATTTCACGCAATACCGCATGCGCATCGGGCTCGGCCAACAGCCCCCGTTCGGGATACTCCCACGTCAGAAATCGGATCGGATCGACGAATGGATCGTTGTTGGAGATTTTCTTTTTGATAATCTTGCCGAGGTGATAGTAAAAGCCCAATTCGGAGCGCGCGTCGCCTTTGGGTTCGATCGCTTTGTGATGCCACTGCAATAATCGCTGCGTGTTGGTGAAGGACCCGTCTTTTTCGGTGTGCGCTGCAGCCGGCATCCAAAAAACTTCAGTTGGAATCTTCTCGGTCTGCAGCTCGCCCGATTCAATCTCGGGCGCGTCGTACCAGAACGATGCGCTTTCGATCTCGACGAAGTCGCGTACGACCAGCCACTCGAGATTTGCGAGCGCGCGCCGGTGCAATCCGGCGTTCGCCGAACCTACGGCCGGATTTTCACCGACGCAAAAGAAGCCTTTAACCTTGCCGTCGAGCATTGCCATGATGCTGCGATAGGTGGAATGGTCGCCGCTAATGCGCGGCAAGAGATCGAAACAGAAATCATTCGCCTGCGTCGCGTGCTCGCCGAACCACGCTTTCAGTAGGCTCACGATGTAGCGATCCATATTGCCCCAATAGCCCGTTTTGGCAGCTTCGGAGTCGATGAAGTGCGCCAGATCGTCGTGCGCTTGTGCGTGTGGCATGGGGATGTAACCCGGTAAGATGTTAAAAAGCGTGGGAATGTCGGTCGAGCCTTGAATGGATGCGTGGCCGCGTAACGCCAAAATTCCGCCGCCCGGGCGTCCGATATTTCCCAGGAGCAACTGAACGATCGCCGCGCCACGAATTGTTTGCACGCCCATCGTATGTTGCGTCCAAGCGACGGAGTAGCAAAACGCGGAAGTCCGGTCCCGTCCGCTGTTGTTGCATAAGGCCTCAGCCACCGCGATCAGCTGCTGCGGCAGGATGCCGCAAATTTTCGCGACCACCTCCGGCGTATAGCGCGAATAGTGGCGCTTGAGTACTTGATAGACGCAACGCGGATCCTGCAGCGTCTTATCCATGTGCGGCGGCTCGCCGTTCTTCAGCGCATCGATTTTTGATTTGAAACCCGGCACTTTGCCGAGTGCCGATTCATCTTCGCGCTGACCCGCTGCGCCGTGCATATCCATCCCTTCGTATTGCCAGGTTTCAAAGGTGTAGCCGTTCTTGTCGGCATGCCAGCCCGAGAAGAAACCGTCAAGATCTTCGGTGTCTTGAAAATCCTCGCGTAAAATGACCGGCGCGTTGGTGTAATTGACAATATAGTCGGTAAATGCGCGATCGTTTACCAAAATGTAGCGGATGATGCCGCCCAAAAATGCAATGTCGGTGCCCGGGCGGATAGGAACGTGCATCGTTGCCATGGCGCTGGTGCGCGTGAAACGCGGATCGACATGAATGACCTGTGCACCGCGCTCGCGGGCTTCCATAACCCACTGAAATCCAACCGGATGATTCTCCGCCATGTTGGATCCCATGATCACGATGCAGTCGGAGTTTTGGAGATCTTGCTGGAACGTCGTAGCGCCGCCGCGTCCAAATGAGGTTCCCAAACTGGGAACCGTCGAGCTATGTCATATTCGAGCCTGATTTTCAACCTGCACGACGCCGAGCGCCGTGTAGAGTTTCTTCATCAGGTAATTCTCTTCGTTATCCAGCGTGGCGCCGCCCAAGTGCGCGATGCCATAGCAGCGATTGATCGGCTTACCCTCGGGGTCGGTGCTCTCCCACGTTTCTCGCCGCGTTTTGAGCACGCGATCGGCAATCATTTCCATCGCGCGCTCGAGTGGCAGATCTTCCCAGCTCGTCGCGTATGGGCGCCGGTATTTTACTTTATATTCGCGCGAAGGACTCTCGACCAGCGCGCGCGTGGCTGAACCTGTGGGACAAAGGCGCCCGCGAGAAATTGGGCTGTCAGGATCGCCTTCGATCTGAACGATCGTATCGCCCTTAACGTAGACATTCTGACCGCAACCCACGGCGCAATACGGGCAGATCGACTTAACGACTTTTGCGCCATCGATACGAGCTGTCCACTGTGCGGTTTTTTCCGATTGCGCTGCGGATCCAAATGCAAGCGGATCGTTGCCTTCAGTCTGACGCAAGAGCGGCCACACGGTGCGGTCGGGCACGTCGCTTGGTTTACCCCGAATTCCGCCGGCTTAGCAACGGGATGAATGGAACCCCGAAAAGCAAGACGAGCGGGAAGAGCACGATATGCCCGTGCGATGCCGTCCAAACAACGGCGGCGATAGCAATGGCCGCTGCGAAGGAAACGACGATCACCGCTAGCACGCGAAACACCGCGCAGGGCTTCGACCGGGGGCAAAGCAAGACCACTGCGATGCGAGCTCTTTCACTTATGCTGACATGCGTTATCATCTGCGGCCTGGCCGCTCCGGCGGCGGCCGAGCCATCGCTGAGTGCGGCGGTGCGCGCGATCGTGGGGCGGTATCCGCATACGCAATTCGGTATAGCAGTATACGATCTGGATGCGCGCACGATGCTCTATCAACGTGAGGGCGGCCGTTTCTTTGTGGCAGCTTCAACCACGAAGCTGCTTACCGAAGGCACGACGCTCGCGACCCTGGGTCCAAACTATCACTTTCGCACCAATGTCTATCGCACCGGTCCCATCGATGCCGGCGGAACGCTCACGGGTGACGTCGTGGTATTGGCATCGGGAGATCCGGATCTTTCCGGCCGCATTCGGCCGGATGGCACGCTAGCGTTTGAAAACGAAGATCATTCTTACGACGGATCGCCCGATACCAAGGCGGTTCCCGGAAATCCACTGCTCGTGATCGACGAGCTTGCACAACAAATTGCGGTGCGCGGAATCAAAGCGATTAGCGGGCGCGCGATCGTCGACGACTCGCTTTTTCCCGGCGGTTACCGCGAATCGGGCACCGGGGTCGTCGTTTCGCCAATCGTCGTCAACGACAATATTGTTGATGTCACCGTGACCCCGGGTGCGCGTGCCGGCGATCCCGTTGCTATTTCGGTCTCACCCCAAACGCCGTACGTTACGTTTGTGAACCGCGCAACAACCGGCAGCGCTCACTCGGACCGATCGATCTCGATGCCGGACGGCGTCGAAGATGCATCCGGAATGCGGACGGTGACGATTACGGGGTCGCTGCCGGTAGGCTCACCTTCGATCTTATATGCATACGATGTGCCGTCGCCGCGGCGATTCGCGGAAATGGCGCTGACCGCCGCATTGCAAAAAGCGGGAATTGCGATCGCGCAGAGCACGGCGAACGCACCCCCGAACCATGCGGCGTTGGCTTCATTCTAT
>DASYYA010000077.1:0-1606 GCA_035934355.1 Candidatus Rubrimentiphilum sp.
GAAAGCTGCCGGTCATCTCCGCCACTTGCTCGTACGCGCTCTTCACATAATTCAGCGCCTCATCGTCAACCGTTTGCAGGTTGCGATAGATCTGCTTATCGAGCATGCGATCTTCGCGACCGCCGGGCCAGATGCGCCACGAATCGTTATCGATCACATCGGCAATCACCAGTTGATCTTTGGTTTCGCCGCTCGCGATGCGGCCGAATTCGACCTTGAGATCGACCAGCATCACGTCGCGCTTGCGCCAGGCATGCGCCAAGATCTCAAAGGTCAACCGCGCGATCTCGCTCATGGCGGCAATCTCTTGCGGCTGCGCAATGTTGCGCGCAATGATTTCGTCGGGCGAAATCAGCGGGTCGTGATTGGCGTCGTCTTTCAAAAAGAACTCAACCATCCGCGGAACCAGAATTGCGCCGCGCTGCATCCCGGGGTTGCGTTTCACTAGCGACCCCGCGGCGACGCCGCGCACCACGACCTCGAGCGGAATCATGTTGCAGCGGCGCACGAGCATTTCGTTTTCGTCGTCGTCTTCGCCGCCGCTCAAGTAATGCGTCGGCAACCCGCACAGGTTCAGCAAACGAAACACGCGCGCCGTGGTTTGCGCCGCCAACCGGCCCTTGCCGGTAATCACGTTGCGCCGCGCACCATCACCGGCGCTGATCGCATCGGTTTGTTTGACGACGAGCATATCGGGCTGATCCGGATTCTCGTAGAGAACTTTCGTCTTGCCCGAGGTGATTTCAATGCCCTTATTCATGCAACACCCACTTGTTTCTGCTCAGGAAACGGCGAAAGTTGATCGATGCGAACCGCTAACGCGCGGGCGCGTGCAGCGGCACTCCCGGTGTGGCCTGCGGGTTCGAGCATGCGGCGAATCTCGGCGGGATCCAAGCGGTTGGTGAGCTCCGGTTCTTCGGTCAGCAATCGGCCAAGCGGATTTTCTTTGCCCTGCGCGATCGCCTTCCACGATTGCATGGCGGCCGTGCGCAGCACTTCGTGCAAGTCCTGACGATCGCCGCCCGCGCGCACCGCTTCGAGCAAGACCGATTCGGTGCCGGCGAAGGGTCCGTACGTCTTGAGATTATCCGCGATCCGCTTGGGTTCGATCGTCAAGCCGTTCACCACTTTGATCGCCAGTTGCACGATCTCATCGGCGCAGAGCAACGCTTCGGGCAATATCGTGCGGCGGTTGGCGCTATCGTCGAGCGTGCGTTCCAAATAATTGGTCGCCGTATTTTGCCACGCGACGTCCGCGTATGCCGGCAGCATGCGCGCGAGCGAACCCATGCGCTCGCACAAAATCGGATTGCGTTTGAACGGCATGGCGGAGCTGCCGACCTGCTTTTCGGCAAACGGCTCGAAGACTTCGCCGAACTCCGGCGAGCTCAAGATCCGAATATCGGCGGCGAATTTCGAAAGCGATGCACCCAAGCCGGCAAGCGTGCTGAGCAATAGATAATCGAGTTTGCGCGGATAGGTCTGCGTGCTGATTTCCCGCGCCTGCAATCCGAATTGATCGAGCACCGATTTTTCGAGCGTCTCCGCGGAGCCGCTCCCGTTGAGCAACTGCACGTATGAAGCGCTGGTGCCGACCGCGCCACGC
>DASYYA010000127.1:0-8095 GCA_035934355.1 Candidatus Rubrimentiphilum sp.
TCCAGCGACCTTGCGCGAAAATTCGAAACGATGCAACGTCGCCCGGATGCAGCACGAAGCCCCCGAGGGTCGCGTAACGTACGATCTCAGGCAAGTTCGAAAGATCGATGCGTGTGCCGGGAGTAATGCCGGCGCGTTGCGCCGGAGAGGTTGCCTCGACGGTCGTGACAACGGTTCCGTTTGTGTGGAACCCCCAATCCCCGTAAGGGAAGCCTATCACGCGAGCGAGATCCGGTAGATAGGTCAAGCAAAAAAATAGCGAGAGTGCCGTAACAGTTGCAATCCGCAATACTGGATGCGAGGTCTTCATACGTCCTCCGTCAGGGCGCTACGTTTTTGGCGAGCGAGCGGCTGCCTCCCGTTCGGCTGCCTCGCAGTACGGGTAAGAAGCTCAGCAAGCTTTTTTAAGCAAGGGAGATTTCGTGATGAGAAAATCTATCGCCAAGATTGTCGCCGGTGCGGTAGTCGTGGCTAGCCTTGTGCTGACGCCGACCGTTGCATCGGCGCAATACGCACAAGCGACGACCGCAGCGGCGAGTCCGGCTGCAAGTCCAGCCGCAAGCCCGGCCGCAAGTCCGGCAACTTCGACGACCGGAACGACGACGAGCGCGACGACGACCAGCCCGTCCAACGGCATGTGGGGATTGATCGGTTTAGTCGGATTACTCGGACTCTTCGGTATGCGCCGCGGCACCACAGTCGCGAGCAGTACCTACGATACGACTCGTTAATTAAGCCACAATAAGTATTTCGGGTTCCGGCGTGAGCGATCCAATCTCGCTCGCGCCGGACAGCCCGGCTTCGTGCAACGCGCGCACCAGTTCGTTTGACCGATCGGGCGGAACGGCTAACAGCAATCCGCCGGATGTTTGCGCGTCGCAGAGCGCGAGTTGTTGCGATTTTTTTACATCGTCTGCAAAGTTCACGCCGCTCTCTAAAGCAACGCGATGATTGGTGCGCGTGCCGCCCGGAACAATGTCTTTGTCCGCCAGCTCTTGCACGCGATCGAAGAAGCGCACCGCCCTCGTGGAAATTTCTGCGCCGGTTTCACCCGCGGTCATCTCGCACACATGGCCCACAAGACCAAAACCCGTGACGTCGGTTGCGGCGTGCACATCAAAACGCGACGCGATTTCGGCTGCACTGCGATTTAAGGTCAGCATCGATTGGATTGCCGGCCGCAATGCTGCGTCGTCGATAGTATCGTTGCGCCGCGCCGTCGTGAGAATGCCTGTGCCCAAAGGCTTAGTGAGAATCAATGCATCACCCGGCTGGCCGGTATGGTTGCGCCAGATGCGATCCGGATGGACGACGCCGGTAACGGCAAACCCATATTTGGGCTCGTCATCTTTAATCGTGTGACCGCCGATGACGTCAATTCCCGCCTCGCGCGCTTTTTCGGCGCCGCCGCGTAAGATCGCCGCGATCGTTTCGGCCGGCATATCTTCCGGAAAAGCGCCAATCGCGAGCGCAGCAATGGGGCGCGCACCCATCGCGTAGATATCGGAAAGCGCGTTCGCCGCGGCGATGCGGCCGTAGTCGAACGGATCGTCAACAATCGGCGTGAAGAAATCGACGCTCTGCACCAGCGCAATATCGTCCGTGAGGCGATAGACTCCGGCATCATCCGCGGTCGAGGTTCCGACCAACACATTCGGATCGGTGATCGTGGGCAGCTCGCGCAAGACTTGCGCGAGGACGGCAGCGTCCATTTTGGACGCTCAACCCGCGCAGCTGGAGAGATGCGTCAGCCGGAAGATGTCGGCTTTCGTCATTGGATGGCTCTTCGCGCCGTCGCGCGAAGCGCCTGGAATGACCGTCGTTTGTATTGGCGGCGCATGCGTCGATCGCAGCTTTGATGTGCGCGGAAAGATCGAAAGCGGCTCCTCCAACCCCGCAGTGTGCGCTCGTGGATTCGGCGGCGTTGCGCGCAATGTTGCCGAGAATTTGGGACGGCTCGGTGTTGCCGTTTCTTTGATATCGGTTGTCGGCGAAGATAGTGCCGGCGCGGAACTTCTCGAAGAGCTTCAATCCGCCGGCGTAGACACCGCACTTGTGAAACGCGCGCGCGAAGCAACCGACGAGTACGTCGCGATACTCGAGCGCGGGGAGCTTGCGATTGGAGCTGCAGACCTGCGGGCGTTGGAAACATTTTCGATCGTTGACCTTGACGCGCGTTGGGAAGATATCGCGCAGGCGCAGTGGCTGTTCGTAGATTGCAACGTTGGGGGTGAAGTTCTGAAGGCGTGCATCCAGCGCCGCGGGATCGCCGCCTACAAACTTGCCTTGGACGCCGTCAGCGTTTCGAAGGCGCGAACCTTACCGCAAAATCTTAGCGCGATCGATCTGCTCTTTATGAATGAAGGCGAGGCGCGGTCTTATCTCGGCGTGGATGCACCGCGCGAACCTGAGGAATCGATAACCGCATTACAGACACGTGGCGCTCGCCGCGTGCTTCTTTCGATTGGTGCAAGAGGTGCTCTGTGCGCCGAGGGCGATCGCATCGATGCAATCCCGGCCAAGGCCGCGCGTGTTGTGAATACGACCGGTGCGGGCGACGCACTGTGCGCCGGCACGTTGTGGCGTTTATTGCAAGGAAACGATTTGTTCGACGCCGCTCGCTTTGGAGTTTCGCTCGCCGCGCAAACAGTTGAGTCCGACTCTAGTGTCATTGCCGGCTAGCATGTTCGATCTCTCGGCCGAAGTTGAAGAGGCGCTTGCAAGTCGCGTACCGGTCGTCGCGCTGGAGAGCACGATCATCGCGCACGGCATGCCCCATCCAACGAATCTAGAAACCGCGCGCGAGCTCGAGAACATCGTGCGCGATAGCGGCGCAGTCCCGGCGACCATTGCGGTTATCGGCGGGCGCGTTCGCGTGGGTTTAACGCATGACGATCTGCAGTACATCGCGAGTGCCGGCGGCGTGCTCAAAGTCGGCAGCGCGGACCTTGCATATGCAGTCAGTTCGAAATGCGACGGTGCCACGACCGTTGCAGCTACCGCATTTTGCGCGGCGCGTGCCGGAATCGAAGTCTTCGCCACGGGAGGTATCGGCGGCGTGCACCGCGGGGCCGAGCTGTCGTGCGATGTTTCCGGCGATCTTTACGAACTCGGGCGCACCCGCATCGCCGTCGTTTGTTCGGGTGTCAAAGCCTTGCTCGACATTCCGAAGACGCTGGAAGTCCTCGAGTCGCTGAGCGTTCCCGTCGTCGGTTTTTGTACAAGCGAGTTTCCGGCGTTTTGGAGCCGCAGCAGCGGATTTGGAATCAACCAAATGGACAACGCGGCGGAGATCGCGGATCTGATCCGGACGCGCCGCGAGCTCAATCAGCCGGGTGGGATCATCATCGCAAACCCAATCGAGCGCGCAGACGAAATCCCGCGCCGAGAGATGGAACGGTACATTGAAACAGCGCTTCGCGATGCAGAAAATAGACAGATCCGCGGCAAGGACGTAACGCCGTGGTTACTTACTCGCCTCAACGAACTCACGAAAGGCCGTACATTGAAGGCAAACGTCGCGTTAGTAAAGAGCAACGCCCGCGTCGCCGCCCAAATCGCTGGCTCGCTTTAGTCATTCCGAGGAACGAGGAACCGCGAGGGACAAGCGGCGCCGAGCTAGCGAGGCGCTACCTCTTTGCGCAAGCGCCAAATGTGCTCTGCCGGCCACTTGCGTGACCATTCGTACGGCGCAAATGCCGCATACGTTGATTGCGCGCCTTGCGGCGGACGAAGTTCGATTAAGTCTTCGATAGTAAGACCGTTGCGGCGAAAGAGCCGAATCCACTCGCCGTGAGGCAAGTGAAAACACACTGTTTTCTCGTTATCTTGAGAAACGCGAGCTTCAAAATAATTTTGGTGGAGGCATGAATCCAGGTTGTCGTTCTCGTCCCAGCAGATGAAATGCAGCGGCGTCTCAATGCTAAACACAAAAAGTCCACCCGCCCGCAATAGACGCGCGGCCTCGGGCACGGTGCGTTCCGGATCGGCGAACACCATTGCGCCGTGATCGCAGAAGACGATATCGAACGACGCGTCGGCTAACGGAACCGATTCCGCGTTTGCGTGAAGCAAGGCGACGTCGACACCGGCGTCGCTTACCGCTTTGCGGGCGTGTTCGAGTTGTCGTTCGGAATTGTCCAGCGCCACGCAACGCGCGCCGAGTCTCGCAAGTGCGATCGACCATTGCGCGCCGCCGCAGCCAAATTCGAGAACGTCCCTATCGCGCAGGTCACCGAGAACGTGAAGCTCCGATTCGGGAATGGACCACATGCCCCAGGCCATCGGTGCGCGTGCAAGTTGCTCGCCGTGCTCTTGTTGATATTCGTCGCTAGTTTTATTCCAAAACGCTGCGTTTTGAGCGATGTAATCTGCGGGCTTCGACATGGCTCAGCCGTGGTTCGACAAACTCACCATGACACGCTCTTACAAATCGCGCCAGGTCTTCGCGCTGAGCGAAATGCCGTAATATTCGGCGGCCGCTTTTATATTGGCAAAGGCTTGCACCCGCTCATCGGTGCTCACACCGTCCACTTGCGAAAAGCGTGCAATGGCGCTGCGCACGTGATTGGCATCGGTGAGTGGCTCTTTGCGTTCCGCGGGAAAAGCAAAAGCGCTCGCGGGCAGTTGCGAGCGTTTTTCGTGGAAGCGAAGGTGCGGCGGTTTCCATGTAATTCTCATGCAAACCCAAGTGCCCGCGATGCTACGGGCGGTGCAAATAAAATATAACAGAACGATGCTGCGCAAGCACGGCGACGCTCACATCGACGCTACTTCCGGGCGGTTCGTGGAGCCACGCTTCGTAATTTCCGCGCCCCTTATTCGTGGCACGTTGCGCCGGGGCACCACTCTCTGAAACGCCCACCTCAGCGTCATTAATCGGCTGTCCCGAGGCGGTATCGCTCACAGCAAAGGTGAGAATCCGCCAATTGGGGCGATGACCGTCGCGATGCACCGTCGTGTGAATGCTCAGGCCATTTTGCCGGAGATCGAGCGCGACGCCGTGGCGGGCGCAACCGGCTAACCCTAGCCCGCAAGCCAAAAAGAACGCCGCGAACCGTCGCATCTGTCCATTACTGCCCCACGAAACTGAGATTTTACTGATACCCGACGGGCAAGCGAGCCACGAAGGCGAAGAGGCTCGGTCTTGCGGCTCGTACCGTCAAAGATCCAGTCCCAGGCGATCTTTTTAAGCTTCGTCCCGTTAGCATTTTTGCTCGTTTTTTTGGCATTAGTCGCGGTACTCGTTGATAGAACGTCTGAACTGACCATTTGGACGCAGCATGCGGAGACGGTACTCGATAAATCGGACGCGATTCTCAAGACGCTGGGCGATGCCAACAACGCAGTGGTCGCGTACAGCCGGGACAAAAAAAGTAGCGACCTTGCACGCTATAATCTGTTGGCGCAGAGTTTGCACAACCAAAGCGCCGACCTAGTCGCGCTCGTCACCGTCCCCGAACAGAAGAGTCGCGCGCAGCAATATCAACAGTACACCGACCAGCTGCTCGGAGTGCTCCAAGAATACCTCGCCGCCATCCGCGCCGGTAATCCCGCGAAGGCCCAAGGATTGGCCGCCGCGCCGTCCACACGTGCAAGCGCTGCCAATTTTCAAAAGACGAAATCCACGTTTGACAACGCCGAACGCCAACTCACATCGGCGCGGTTCAAAACGCTGCGCGGCGAGTTGCAGTTCTATGTCCTCATTTTGCTGGTCGTGACGTTGGCCGGGATCATTTTGACCCTTTTTACAACATCGCGCTTTGGCATTCGGATTGCCGTCCGCTTGCAACGGTTGGCGCAAAACGCGGATGCATTGGGAGAAGGAAAGCCCACGCTTCCGGTATCGGGTGACGACGAGATCGCCGATCTCGATCGCAGTTATCATCACATGGCCGAACGTTTACGCGACATGGCGTCGGCCTATCGCCGCGAGCATTACATTGCCTCGACGCTGCAACGTGCATTGTTGCCGCAAGATCTGCCGCGCGTTCCCGGATTGCGTGTAGACACGGCGTATACGGCGGCCGCGCAAGCCGCCGATATCGGCGGCGACTGGTACGACGTTTTCACGCTCGATCGGCAAAATGTGGCAATCAGCGTGGGCGATGTCGGCGGCCATGGGTTGCGTGCGGCGGCGGTTATGGGATCGTTGCGCCAAGCCATGCGTATGGCCGCGCGTGTGAACAGCGAGCCCGCATCGGTGTTGGATCGCACCAACCGTGCGTTCTGCGCGGATGAAACCGATGCGATCGCGACGGCGTTTTTTGCAACCCTGGATCTCGAGAATGGAAAGCTGCGGTATGCGGTTGCGGGGCATCCGTTGCCGCTCAATATTTACGCCGACGGCGAGATCCGGCAATTGCAAGGCGAAGGGCTCATCCTGGGCGTCGATCTCGCCGCCGCTTTTCAAACGTTCGAAACCGACTTGCGCGAAGGCGAAGCGATCGTTGGATTTACCGACGGCATCGTCGAACTCGAGCGCGATTATTTCAAAGGGATGTCCGACCTCGTTGCCGCGGTACGTGCCGAGTATGCGCGCGCGTCAACTGACAATATTGCCGAACGTATTCGCGATCGTATTCTGGCGCACGCGCAACCGCTGGACGATTCGGCGATTCTCTTCATTGGCGTTACAAGTCTTGGCAGCAAGCTGCGCAAAACCGAGAAGCGTTGGACGATCGACGCGAAGCAGCGGGGCGCCGCGTATCGGATCCGGCGTGCGGTGCTGTGGGAACTTGCGCGCGAGGCTTCGCCGCACTCGGATCTCTCTGCGGTGGAGGTGATTTTGGGAGAGTTGCTTAGCAACGTCGCGCGTCATACTCCCGGCCCGGCGGAAGTCACACTCGACCTCGACGACGGTTCGGCGCGATTGCGCGTCTGCGACACCGGCCAGCCGTTTCATTCGGCGGGTCACACGCCGCCGCAACCGTTGGCGCTCAGCGGTCGCGGTCTCTACTTGGTGCGCAGCCTCGCGCGCGACGTTGACGTGCAGACCACCGAGCAAGGCAACTGCGTGAATGTGGTCTTGCCCGTGCATCTCTCGGCCGCTTGAATTGCCGGGAACCAAGGAATAGCGGCCAAACTGCCGATAAATATCGGAAAGACCCTTTTCTACCCGTTGCTTCCTTATATAAGGAGTCCGAAAAGTGTATAAAAAGTTGGGGCTCGCTCTGGGAGTCGCCGCGGCCTTTACCTTGGCCGCTTGTTCCGGTGCCTCTAACGGAACGATCCCGTCTACGTCAGGCTTCACCACCCAATCCAACGTTGCGGCGTCGTGCGATGGCGCGGCTACTGACGGATTTGCGAACTGTTTTGCCTTGTACCGCACCGATGTCGGCGGCGGCAATCCAAACGGATACCACGGAACCTACCCCGCTGGCGGAATCACGCCGCAAAGCGTAAGCAACGCGACCTCGGGCCCATCGGGATACCATCCGGGCGATCTGCAATCCGCATACGCGCTGCCGTCGAGTACCGCCGGCGCCGGCCAAACCGTCGCTATCGTCGATGCGTATGATGATCCGAACGCCGAAAGCGATCTCGGTGTCTACCGCTCGCAATTCGGCCTGTCTCCGTGCACAACGGCCAACGGCTGCTTCAAGAAAGTCAACCAGAATGGTGTGCAGGGAAGTTACCCGAGGTCTAATGGCGGATGGGCGCAAGAGATCTCGCTGGATGTCGACATGGTTTCGGCGATCTGTCCCAACTGCCACATTCTGCTCGTCGAAGCCAGCAGCAACAGTTTTGCAAATCTCGGAACCGCTGCTAACACAGCGGCGAGTCTCGGCGGGAACGCGATAAGCAACAGCTACGGCGGCGGCGAAAGCTCGGGCGAAACCAGCAACGACGTCTATTACAATCACCCGGGCCATGCCGTAACGGTGAGCTCTGGCGACAACGGATACGGCGTGGAATACCCGGCCGCATCACAATACGTCACCGCCGTCGGGGGCACGTCACTCTCGCGCGCAAGTAATATGCGCGGCTGGACAGAAACCGCATGGAGCGGCGCCGGCGCCGGATGCAGCGCGTATGAACCCAAGCCATCGTGGCAAAAAGACACAGGCTGCTCCAGGCGTACAGTCGCCGATGT
>DASYYA010000163.1:0-2736 GCA_035934355.1 Candidatus Rubrimentiphilum sp.
GGAGCTTCAATCGCGCCGATTCGATGCACGTAGGATGCGGTCGTAATGCCGAGTACTTCAAGAAACTGCGCGCAGATTTCGCCGAGACAAACACGCATTGCCGTTTCTCGCGCGCTCGCGCGCTCGAGCACGTTGCGGAGATCGCGTTGACGATATTTGATCGCACCAGCGTAATCGGCATGACCCGGCCGCGGATTGGTGATGGGTTGCCCTTCGCCGGTAAGCGGATCCATCAAGGCGCGATTATTCTCGAAGTCCCGATTCGCAATCGTTACCGCAATCGGCGAGCCGAGCGTGTGCGATCCACGCAATCCCGCAAGAAACTGCACTTCATCGTGTTCGATCTTCATGCGCGCGCCGCGGCCGTAGCCGCCTTGCCTGCGTGCCAAAACTGCGTTGATCCGATCGGCATCAATGCGCAAACCCGCAGGCAGACCATCGAGTACACCTACCAGCGCCGGACCATGCGATTCTCCGGCGGTCAAATAGCGAAACATGGCGGCTGCGAAGTTTAGCGAGCGTGCCTTGCGTCACCCGCCGGATCGGCGACTACCGCGAGGGTATGACGTGCGGGGTAATCAGAAAGATAACTTCGTCGCGCTGGTGAGACCGTAGCCGGTCCTCAAAAAGCTTTCCAAGAATTGGGATTGCGGATAACCCCGGCACTTTGGTAATCGTCTCGGAGTCGATATCACGCAGCAAACCGCCCAGAACGATGGTTTCGCTGTCTCTGACGCGCAGTGTGGAATCGACTCGGCGATTTGCAATAATGGGATATCCGCCCACAAATCCTTCGATCGCACTGTATTCGGGGTGCATCTCGGCGGTGATGCTGCCATCGCGGCCGATAGTGGGCGTAAGGCGCAGTTTTACGCCTATATCGACGAATTGCACCTGCTGCCCACCCAGCCGCGCATCGTAGTATACGACTGGATATGTCTCGCCGATCAGCATGTCCGCTTCATGGTTATTGAGTGTCAAGAGCTTGGGGGTGGCGAGAATGCGAGCGTGCCCCGAGCTAATGAGCGCGTTCAACCGCGCGTTAACCGCAAGCGAATTGCGTGCAAATGCATAGGTTGCGGACCCACTGATTGGCTGACCGCTCAGATCGTAGCCCCCGAATTGAAGACCAACATCGCTCTGCTCGTCGATTGGACGAACATCCGCGACACGTACCTCAAAGAGCACCTGGGGGCTTGGCGTGTCAAGCGCTTCAAGAAAAACGGCAATGAGTTTCCACGAATCCGGACCGGCGGATGCGACAATCGCATTCTGCGCGTCATCGGCGGTAAACCCATCATCCGGAAACGACGCTTTCAGTACGCCGGCGACGTCGTTCGGGCGTGCATACCGAAGCCGATAAACGTGCACGCGCTGGCGATCTCCGAGCCGACCCGCATCAATTGTGCGCACAAGCCGCTGAGCGCGATCCACGGTTTGCGGCGACCCCGACACGATAACTCTTGCAGCGTGCGCATCGGCCAGAACGAGCGTTCCTGGCTCTAATGCCGTTTGTAGTTGCTTCGCTGTCTCCACGGGATCCGCGTGCGCCAGCGGAAACGCCGTTGTCCGAAGACCAAATCGGCGATTTATCGTCTCAGCCGTGCCCACGATGACGATCGAGCCGACGCGCCGTTCGGCAAGACCATGCGTTTGCGTCAACACCTCGAGCGCATCGTGTAATGTGACTCTCTCGAGGTGCAGGGAGACGCGCTCGTCTTTAATCGAATCATCGAGAACAATATTGACTCCGGTTTGCACCGCGAGCAGAGAGAACACATCGGCAAGCGACGCGTCGCGTACGTCGAGCGTGATCCGGGTCTCGGCCAGCGTGGTTGCCGATACCATGAGGCAAAGAGTTATTGCAACGAGAGCGACCTTCACGGCCCGTGCGATTCCAGCGGGAGAAAGACCCCATTGCTTAACCATAAACCACGCTTGCCAATCCGCGCGATCCGCATGGTGTCGATATTTTGACCGGTTTGCACGATGCGAGTGAGCCCGCCGATCTCAACTAACGCTCGGGGCATCGCGCCCACGAGAACCGCACGAACGAGAACCGGCTGATGCGTCGGGCCGTGCGCCGGAACGGCATTCTTGATAAAGAGAAACGGGTTGCGTACTGCTTGAACGGCGTGCGTATTCCATGGATCGACGAAGGTCTGTGCTTCCGCTAGCGGCGCGGCTTGCACCATGCGTTCCGGAATCACCCGTGCCCGTGCCGACCGCGCTGCCGCCGGCAACAACAAGAGTGCCGCCGCCGCGCAGAGCAGGGCGATGCGTGCAGTTGCCGCGCGGCTACCAGTTTCAAACATTCGGAATGACGATCCGATAGAGGGTCGCGTGGACGGTTGCAACTAGCTGCACCTGTGCCTGAAGGTCAATGTCATCGATCGCGACCGGCGTTCCTTGACGCGGTAACGCTTGGATAAAGCTCAGTAATGATGGAAATGTTCCATGCAATCGCATGACCAGCGGCACTGCAGAAAGCTGGTTCTTATCTTTGGCCGTCGCCGGCCGATTTTCGGTAGCGATAGAGTTGATGCCAATTCCAAAGCGCCGCGCGAGTAAGGCAACCTCTTGCAGGGTTGCGGCCGTCGCGAATGGCTGGGGTCGTTGCACAAGGTGTCGCAGATCGCGACGCGCGCGAGTTTCAAGCCGCTTATAGATCGCCGTGCGATCGATTGCAGCGCGTTCCGCAGCGATCTGCGTTGCCAGTTGCGTACTATGCGCAAG
>DASYYA010000234.1:0-12400 GCA_035934355.1 Candidatus Rubrimentiphilum sp.
AGCGGCACGATGAACGATGCGCGCCCCATGTGCGACTTGCTGGGGCTTGACGCTTCGGTCCACATTGTGACGCGCGACGATGTCGAGCGCGCCAAGCCCGATCCCGATCTCTTCCTGGCGGCGGCGAAAAAATTGCGCGCCAAAGACGTCGAGACGATGGTCGTCGGCGACAGCATTTGGGATATGCTGGCCGCCCGGCGCGCCAACTTTCTCGGGGTAGGTGTGCTCAGCGGCGGTTACGGGCAACAGGAGTTGGAGCAAGCCGGAGCGTTTCGGGTCTACGCCGATCCCGAAGAGATGCGCACCCATCTCGACGAGCTCGGCGTGCGTCCGGAGTAAAGGAAACAATATGGAACGGGAACACGAGAGCAACGAAGATCTCGCCGAGCGCGAGATCGAAGAAGAGAAGATCTACGGCGATACGGACATGGATCCGAATCGCGACGACCAGCGCGACGCCCACCGAGCCGAACCGGATGAACATGTCTAGCTAGGTACCGACGGAGCTTCGGCCTAGAGACGAAGTCCGAATCCAAAACCTACGTAGTGGGCTCGAACGAGATCCGTTACAGTACTTCCGACCTCACCATCGATTTCCAGCGAATCGGTGATCAAGTACTGTACTCCGCCATCAAGTCCAAAGAGCGCTCCGCCGTCGGGACGGAGGCGCGTCTGGCCATACGCTTCGGCGTAGAATTGCGTGACCGTATTCGATTGTGTTGTAAAAACAATCGATGGCAGCGCTGCGAAAAATCGGCTCGAGCGCCCGTTCAGATCGGATGCAAAGGATGATTGAACTCCAAGCGTCGTTGCAAATCCGCTCGAGCTCGAGAACGAATGGCCGTAATCGAGGTTCAGCGTTGCAATCGGCGCGCCCGCGGTAAATGCGGCCGAACCAGTCGGGGCAGTGTAGAGAACGTCGACCGCGGCGACGTTGGATGGATCTTGATAGTACTCGTATTTTAAACCGGCGCCGCTGTCCAAAAAGCCATTCTGTTGCAGGCCGGGAGCGCTTTGCGCTTCGTATGCCGGGCCGATGACGTCGAACTCGAGTCCACGAGCCAAGCCGAAACGCAAAAAGCCCTGCGGGTATGCCGCGACGTGCGCTCCGGATGATTCCGCATTCGCATATCCGATCTCCCACACGCTTTCGCGCGTTTTCACGGAACACGCGCTAAAACCGATCGTGGGGCGGTTGAGTGTCGCCAATAGATTGGTGTGCGCTCCGCCGCAGGGATCGGGTGAGGGTGAAGGGACTGGGCTAGCCAAGGCAACGACGACTAGGGCAAGCAGGGGCGATGCCATAGCGGACACAATGAACCCGGGTTCTCCCGAGCCCCTCCCGGGGTCTTTAGTTTTTTAGGAGTTCTTTTTTCGCGTGAAAATCGTCGTAACCGTGAAGCTGGTTCCGGACCTGGCAGCGGCAAAGCGCATCGATCCGTCAACCAAGCGTCTCATCCGCACAGGAATCGACACGGTTCTCAACCCGTTCGATGAGTACGCGATCGAAGCGGCGCTGCAATTGAAAGAAAAACTGCCCGACACGACGGTCACTCTGTTTAGCATGGCCCCGGAGAGCTCGAAGGAGACCTTCCGCAAAGCGCTCGCGATGGGCGCCGATGACGCCGTAGTGCTGAGCGACCCCGGCCTAGCGGGCAGCGATGTCTGGGCGACCAGCTTTGCTGCGACGCAAGCTTTAAGGAAGATTGGATTCGATCTTGTGTTGTCCGGAGCGCTTTCCGACGACGGCAACACGGGCGGCGTGCCAGGCGCGCTCGCCGAGAATCTCGGCGTGCCGGGTTTGACCAACGTGCGCAAGATCGAGGAGATCGCCGATGGCCGGATTCGCGCGCAGCGCGAAACCGATACCGGCTACCAAGTTGTGGTCGGACCGCTTCCCGCGTTCGTGACCGTCACGATGGCGGTCGGCGAACCGCGATATGCATCGCTCAAAGGCATCATGGGCGCCAAGAAAAAGACGATCGCCACGCTCTCACTCCAAGAACTCGGCATTGAGAAACCGGTTGGCAGTGACGGCGCCAAGACCGAAGTGCTCGCGATCGATCCACCGAAGTCGCGTGAAAAAGCGCGCATCGTGGAAGCGCCCGACGGCGCGACCGGCGCCAAAGCCATCTTTGATTTTCTCCGCGAGCGCAAGTTAGTATAATGCGCGACGTTATCGTTTTTGTCGAACATCGCGGCGGGCAAACGCGCAAAGTTACGTTTGAGCTCGCAACCGAAGCGCGCCGCCTTGCGGATGCGCTGGGCGGGAAAGCGCACGCGGTTGTTTTGGGCAAAGGATCCGAGTCGCTCGCAAAATCCCTGCAGAATTATCCGCTCAACGCGATCCATTACACCGAAGATTCCGATTGCGATCGCTTTTTGCTCGAGCCAGTGGTTGACTATGTCGAAGCCGTCGCCAAGGCGAGCGGCGACGCGGTCGTGCTCGTGCCGAACACGATGCTCGGGCGCGACGTTGCCGGACGTCTGGTCGCGCGGCTGGAGGCCGGCATCACCTCAGATGTCACGGAGATCTGCGTCGAGAATGGACGCATCGGTTGCGTCGCGCCGAAGTTGCAAGGTTCGACGATCACAACGTGCGCATTTAAAAACACGGCGTACGGAATTATCACCGTGCGTCCCAACGCATTTGCGGCCGCGCCCCAAGCAATCGGTGCCGAGCTGATTGCGTTGAGTAAGCCCGCCGGAAAAAGTTACTCCATTGCGATCGAAAATGATGTTGAAGAAGCTGCCGGCGAGATCGGATTGGAAGAAGCCGCAGTGGTCGTCAGCGGCGGCCGCGGCCTTGGCGGTCCCGAGCCGTTCGAAACGCTTCTCCGGCCACTTGCCGAGGCGCTTGGCGGAGCGGTTGGCGCGTCACGCGCCGCGGCCGACGCCGGCTGGGTGCCGTACAGCTTGCAGATCGGTCAGACGGGCAAGGTGGTGAGCCCTCAACTCTACATCGCGGTGGGAATCTCGGGCGCAATCCAGCATAAGGTTGGGATGCAGACCGCGGGGACCATCGTGGCCATCAACCGCGACGGCACCGTACCTATCGGCGAGACCGCCGACCTGCTGGTCGTCGGCGACCTCTTCCAAATCGTCCCGGCGCTCACTGCCTTGGTCCAGGAGGCCAAATCGGCTCCAGCGTGACGTTGAGTCCCGTTCGGGCGTTATCACCCTAGCAGTTCATAAAGGAAAGACTTTTACTTGAAATCCATAGTTTTGGTTGCCACGCTTGTTGCCGCGCTGGGCTCGGCGCTCGCTTTTTCACCGCCGGCCGCGCGCGCTGGCGCGGAGCTCGTCGCCGCGCGGGCCACTGCGACGCCCTCGCCGACGCCTGCCCCGATTCCGACAGCGTCGCCCGAACCGCCGCAGATTGCCATCCCGCGGCTCGAAGCCGCGCTCAAAGCCAATCCCAACGACCGCGATGCGATGATCGAATTGGCCGGGCAATTTTTGGGGCTGGGATCGCCGCAGGCGACCCAAGCCGCGTTGCAGCTCACGCAACGCGTGATGCAACTTGGCACCAAGACGGCACAGGTCTATTTTCTCGACGGGGCAGCGCAGCAAGGTTTAGGCAATTTGCCGGCCGCGATCTACGATCTGGAATCGGCCTCCAATCTGGAACCCACGAGCCTGACGATTTTACAACAGCTCGCGGAGCTTTATTTGCGCACGAACCCACCGCGGTTTGCGGATGCGGAGCGCATCGCCAATCGTGCGGTGACGTTCAACAAGAGCGAGCCGGGCGCATATGTCACGCTCGGACTGGTGTTGGCCGCCGAGCAGAAATGGGATCAATCGCGCGCGCAATTCGATCAAGCATATCAGCTCGATCCCAAAAACATCGCGCCGCTGATCCAAGAAGCGCAGACGTGGGTCGCACAAAATACGCTGCCCAACGCGTTGGCCGCGATCGATCGGGCGATCGCCGCGGATCCAAAGAATGTGCAGGCGCTTGTTTTTCGCGCGCAGATCTACCAGCGCCAGAACAATATTTCGGCCTCCGCGCAGGCATTCGATGATGCGATAACCGCGGCTGGTAATAACTACCAGAAGGCCGGTATCATCGTGCAAAAAGCGCTGATGTATGCGACAGCCAAACAACCTGCGCAAGCGCAAGCGATCTTCGACGGCGCGATTCGCGATTACCCGACGATCTCGAGCTTGCATACGGCGTACGGCGAGTACTGGCTCGCGAACCGCCAGAATGCACGCGCCCAATCGCAGTTTCTCCAAGCGGTGAAAATCGACAAGACCGATACATCGGCGCTGCTCGACCTGGCGCAGATGAAGATGGCCGCCAGACAGCCGGCATCGGCGGCGAACTATCTCAAGCAATTGGCCGAGGTGGCGCCGAGTCCGCAGTCGTTTGCATTGCTGGGACAGGCGTACGTGTCGGCGCACCAATATCCTCAAGCTCGCGCCGCATGTATTGCGTCCTTTCAAATGGCGCGAAGTCCCGATACTTTGGCATGCATTGCGGGCTCGGATTATAACCTCAAAAGTTATAAGGAAGCAGCGAACATCTTCGGCATTTTAGACGCGCAAGGCGGTGCGTACTTAAGCCAGCATCCGGACCTGCTGTATATGACCGCGGTCTCGTATCAGAAGACCAATCAGCGTACGAAGGCGGCCAACGCGTTCAAGAAGTTGCTCAAGATGATGAAGCCCGGAACGAAAGAGTATAAGCAGATCCAAGCGCAAATCCGTTCGCTTTCCGGCGCGGTTTCACCGAAGAGTACCGCACGCAAGTAAAATGCTGGTCGTTTACGATCAGCATTTTGCCGGCCACCTGCGCGGGATCGCGCACCCTGAGTCTCCGCAACGTGTCGAAGCGATCGCGCGATTCTTGCGCGCTCGCGGCGATTGCGCGTTTATGGGCGCGCGTGACGCGAGCGACGCTGAAATCGAACGCGTCCACGAGGCCGGTTACGTCGACCTAGTGCGTACAGAGGTTGCCGCCGTAGGCGGACACGCCGCTTATCTGTCAACCGGGGATACCGTGGTTGACGAACATTCGTTTGCAGCGGCGCGCCGCGCGGCCGGCGGCGCGATCGTCGCGGTTGAAAACGCGATCGATCGCCAAACGGCGTGCTTTGCCGTGGTCCGCCCGCCGGGTCATCACGCCGAGCCCGCGACGGGAATGGGATTTTGCATTTTCAATAACGCGGCAATCGCCGCGCGGGCGGCACAAGCGCAGCATGGTCTACGCACATTGATCGTCGATTTCGATTATCATCACGGGAATGGAACGCAAGCTGCGATCGGGGGCGGCGTATCGTATGTCTCAACGCACGCCTATCCGGCATATCCGGGCACGGGGAGTGCCGCAGAAAATGCCGTTCTTGCCGGCGGCGATCAGATCGCGAACGTGCCGCTTCCTCCGCATGCGTTTGGAACAGAGGCGTTTATTGCATTATGGGAGCGTTTGCTGCCCGAAGTGGCCCGCCGGGTACGCCCCGACTTGCTTATTGTCAGCGCGGGGTTTGACTATGTGGCGGGCGATCCGGTCGGCGATCTCGGCGTCGATGTTTCTGCGGCGGGCGCATTAGCCGCGACGATTAACGCGACGGCGCAAGAATACTGCGACGGGCGCGTGGCTTACGTTCTCGAGGGTGGATACGACCTGAACGCTCTACAAACGTCGGTCGGAGAAATCGTTGCCGCGCATAACGCGGGCAAGACCGAATCAAGCGGGGCGGCGGAAGAGGCGATTCCGGTCCATCAGCGCTCCGTGCTCGAAGCGCTCCGCGCGTTAAACTGACGCGCCGATGCGCGTCAATTCGTTTACTGTCAAATCGCCGACGAGTGCAAAGTGGAGTGAGCCTTGTTGCCAGGCGAGCAGCGTCGTCGAGCCATCCTCGACGTACTGCGCATCATAATTGCGCACTTTGGCAGCGTGGATGGTGTAATGGCTCATATCGACTGCGGCTCCCCGCGCATTCTCAAAGAGCGAAATCGTGCGGAGGCCGTCGGAGTACATCACGTGCAGCGTACGCACGCCCTGCACGTCGGTCACATCACCGGTTACCGGAAGGAATCCCTCCGGAAGCAGCCGCGGACCGCGCGCATCAAAACCCGCAGCGCGTACGACACGTGCGAGGTCGTTTGACGGAAGCCCGTGGTTCTGCCCCTTAACGCGCCGGTAACCGCCGGGTACATCAAAGACCTGGCTCGGGATTGATGCCGTGTAGCGGATCTGTTCGAAGCGCATTTGATTGGTTACCGCACCGGTGCTGCCAAAGCGCTCGCGTTGTAAAACGAGCTTCGTAGTCGAGTCGAGCGATAGACGAATCACCGTTTCGCCCGTGTATTTGTTGACGAGCAGCACTTCAAATGCCGGTCGCCCGGCGACGGTGTCGTTCGGTCCCAAGATCGCTTTGTAGTTGCGCAGCAACAAGTCGAAGTTGTCATCGAGTGCGACTTGATCGTCAACGGCATCGTCACGCGCTACCACGACACGGCGTTGATGCACGTCCACGTCATACTCCATGTCGCCATGGCTAATGATCGAATCGCCGTAGAGCGATTCGGGAGCCAGGTACCAGCGGCGCAGAAGATCCGGCGCCCGATGCTCGACGCGAAAGAGGACGGCGTTCGTATGGCTCGATCCAAAATCGACGTTCTGGATTTGCCCGACATAGGACAATTTTCCATACGCGCCGACCGCTTCACGCAGAAGCTGTGCGGGATCGACGCGCGGCGACGCGGCGGTCGCCGCGAGCGTTACAGCGAGCGCGGCGAAGAGTGAAAAGAGTCTTTTACGGAGTGGCATCCGCCATATATGAGGCGGTCGTGCTCACTGCAACAGGGTCGACTGCCGTCGGCGCGTTGCTTGTTTGAAAGTCCGCGGCATCGGGATTGCTGCGATCGCTAAACGGAACCGTGCTGGCGAGCGACGCGTGATCTTGCAAGAAATACGCTGCGTCGATCGGGGCGGGACCACGCGGACCGATATACGCGGTTCCAAAATATGCGGCCAGCGCAATTGCCGCCGCCATTGGAATGGCGACCGCTGGACGGAACCAATCCGAGATGTGTGCGATTGCCGAGGGCCGCGCATCCCGAACGCGCGCCCAGATCTCTGCTTTGACCGATGCCGGCATTTCGCGTGCATCTTGTGCCACATACGTCCGCAGCGAATCGGTCAGCGCAAGCTCGCTGTCATACTCGCTACGGCACACCGCGCATGATTCCAAATGCGCATAGACTTGCGCATCCTGTTCGGGCGTGAGGCCTGCGTGCATATAGTCGATCAATGTTTCGTAGCCGAGATGCTCCGTCATTATTCTTTATGCTCCAGCTGTCGTTGTACTAATCGTCGAAGCAGGGCGCGTGCGCGGTGCAGTCGCGATCGGACCGTTCCGATCGAGCATCCCATGATTTCGGCGATTTCCTGGTAACTGTACTCCTCAATATCCGCTAGCATGATCACTTGCCGCTGGTCCGGCGAGAGCTGCTCGAGCGACCGCGCGAGCGGCTCGCTGAGTTGGCCCTCGACGTACTCGTCGATCGGCATCACCGCCAGGGGGCGGCCTCCCGCGAACTCCTGCGGTGCGTTGTCCTCGGGTATCTCTTCCTGATAACGTCCCTTACGCCGCCGAAGTTCGTCCCTATGCAGATTGGTGACGATCCGGTAGATCCAAGACAAAAACGAGGTTCCGGGCTGGAAGCTCCGCCAGGCCCGGTAGACCCGGATGAAAGCCTCTTGGGTGAGGTCCCGGGCGTCGGCCTCGTTGTGGGTCAGCCGGTAGGCAAAATTATACGTGGCCTTGCCATATTGCTCGATCGCCCGCTCCAAAAAGGCGGACTGTTCCGGCGTTGGCGGCTGAATCGGCTTGCGCGGAACTCCCATCGCGCTTGGTTTACCCGCACGCTTGGCCCCAGACCTAGAAGACCTCAGAGGTTCCCCCTAGCGCAGCCAATCGCTTGACCGAAAGATGCCCGTTCGCTGGGTACTCTCTAGGAGCAATGAGCGAACCAGTGCTATGAGAGTGATCCGTGCCGAGCAGCTGACGCGCACCGGCGACGCTCAGCACGCGCAGCTCGCGAAGCATTGTGTTTATAGCGCCCAATGTGAAATCGCCGGCGTAGCGATGGAATTACGCACCGATCTCTCCGAAGTCGCTCGTCTTTTTGCATTGCGCTATGCAGATCATCCGCCGACGCATCGCCCCGATTTTCGCTACTATGTGGTGACTGCGCGTGGCGGTTATCTTTTTTGGTCGGATCATGCGCCGGCTTGGCGCTGGTCGCAAGGATCGTTGCCGGCCGATGCTGTTGTATTTCTCGCCGATTCGGTTATTCTTTCGGCAATCATTCGTTTCGAACCAACGTTGGCTTCGATGCATGCCGCCGGTCTCGAGTTTCACGGTATGGCGGTCGCAATTGTCGATCGCTCGCCACTGACGAAGACAACGGCGTTGATGGCGTGTGTTCGCCGTGGCATGCGCGCCTATTCAGACGAGCGCGTTGTTGTGCGTGGAAGACTTGTCTATCCATTCTTGCGGCGTACTTCAGTGCGAGCTGCGGGCGCGCGGTTACTTCTTGCCGATCGTGAGTCGTTTAACGAAACCCCCGAGCTTTCGGTAAAGACGTGCTTGGGCGGCGACGCAATTGCCGAGCCCGAACCGCTCGGCGCGCTTTTTGTTTTAGCGGGACGCAAAGGGTCGGCATCGGTCGAGCGGATCGATGCCGCGACCGCGATGCCGGCGATCACCCGCTGGTTCGACGCGCGTGGCGATATCATGGATCGCGTCACGCGGGCAATCGCGCTGCTCCGTTCAATCGCCTGTTTCCGGCTCACAGTTGGAACGCCGGACGAAACGGCAACCGCGATTGCTTATGCGATCGCGTCGGTCTAGGCGTTCCCCCATATTTTTCGCACTGCCCATCCTAGCGCCACAAACGAGATTCCAGCGATAAGAATAAAGAGCATCGTCTCCAGAGCAACGATCCCCGCGAATTGATTTCCCCCGCAGAGCGCGGTGACGCTTGCAATGAGCCACAGCTCGAAGCGCCCAAATGGATTGGAAACCATTCCGGCAACGTGACGCGCTTGTGCCGCCATCGAGCTGGGAGTGAAGCCGCTCGTTTGCACGATCTGCGCGACCTTGCCATCGGATGCGCTTAAGAAGAGCCGATCGTTATGCAGGATCGTGGCCGCGCCCGTCTTGAGCGACGAGATGCCAAAACGATCGAGCAAGTGCGCGATCTCGTGCGGCTGACCGGTAAGCAACGACCAGCTGCGAGCCTCCACTCCAAAGCGGCGGGCGTAGGCCGCGAGCACTGCAGGCGAATCATACGTCGGGTCAATCGTTATTTCGATCAAGTGAAAATGACGGGCGTCCAGGAGCCGCTGCATCGCGGCGTACTTTCCGCTGATAACTGGACATTCGTTGGTGCAGCGCGTATAGATGAAACTCGTCAACGTAACTTTTCCATGGAAATCGCGCCCGAGCTGAATGAGGCGTCCACGTTGATCGACGAGCGTGGCCGCCGGCAATTGGGAGCCCAGGTCAACCGGCACTACTTTGCCTGTGTCCGGTAGACCGGCAACGAACGCGCCGGCGATTGCGGCATCATACCAGTGCCACGGCAGTCGCGAGCGATCGATGAAACCATCAATGCCCACACCGGGTGCCAAGTCCAGATGCGGTGCGACGCGATACAGTCGCGTCAGCGACGGCATCATTGCGGTCACTGGATCGTTCCGAATGATCGTGCCGCGCGGAGTAACTGCCAAGACCGTGCCGTGCGCCGGAATCACCGGAGCTAGCGCTACGCTAAAAATAATCGCGGCAATCAGAAACAAACGAATTACTCTTTAGACAGCGCGCATATCCGCGGCGATCGACGCGGGCGACGTCTCCGGGTCGAGGATTTCACGAATTGCGCCTTTGGAGTCGATCAAAAAAATCACGTCGGTATGGGCGATGTCATGGTTCTGCGGCTCAACGGCGATTCCATAGTTTTTATAGACGGCCGCAAGCGTTGTCCGAGGGCCGGTCAAGCCGGTCGCGTTAACGTGGAGCTTGCCAAAAAAAGCTCGCAACGCCGGCGGCGTGTCCGCTTTCGGATCGACGGTTATCATGATGATGCGAGGCCCGGGAGAAAGTTTCGCCAGTGCGCGTGCCTTGGAAAGCAAGACGAGCGTTTGCGGACAGACGTCTTTGCAGTGTGTGAAGCCGAAGTAGAGGGTAACGAGTTGTCCACGCGCTTGCGACAGCTCGAACGGCCGGCCGTTTTGATCGGTCAAGCGAAATTCGGCGGCCGGCTTGGGCGGCGAGAACACGGTTCCGTGTAACCGCGCTGCGGGCGCGCTGCACGCGGCCAGCACGATGACGAAAACGAGACTAGTCGTTAAGCGGGAAGGCGTAGTATGGCGGCGGGACGACTGGTTGTCCGATCTCGAGGACAACCTGTTGATGCGCCCGTAGGGGAATTGTTGCAAGATCTCCATTGTACGGATAGCCGTTGAGGTACGCCGTGACGTTTCCGGTAAACGGACCGATGCGCGTGCGTGACAGCGGCTGGCCCCAAACGTCGAAAAAGTTTCCAATCGTGTAGTTGCCGCCGTTGGGCGAGATCGCGCTGCCCGCTTCCAAATGGATGATGCCGCTGCCGTCGTGTGTGTGTATCCAGTACAGACAACCGCCTTGTGGCAACGACGAATTCCCGGCAAAGCCGACGTACGGCGGCACTTGAATTAGGACGCCGTGATTCAAGATCGCAAGATGGGTGTGCACGTGTAAGACGGCCTGCTCCGCGGCTTGGCACGGGATGCCGTCAACGGGTTGATTCTGTCCGCCTTGGGGCGTGTCGGCAAAGAACCCGCCGCGCGGATTCGGTGTCGGGAAAACGCGTTTTCCAAGCCCTTTGCCATCTTGCAGTTGAATCGGCTTGGAACTCGCCTTCGGCCCTGGCGTGGGAGTGGATAAAACAAAAGCCATATAGCTGCTCGTGCGTGAGTTTGCGATCCACGACCAAATGCCAAAACCCGCGAACACCAACACCAGGACCACGCCGAGCGCGATGTAGACGCCGATCATCGGATCGCGTCGCCGTGGCGGAGCTGTTCCGCCGCGCTCTTTGCGGCGGCGGTCGGCGCGCGAACTCATGCGGTTTTGTTGAGTTCGCCGGCGGCGGGCTGCGCCGGATCGAGCCGCCGTTCGGGAAGCAAATAGTTGCAAACATAATCGTCCACTGCATCGGCCAGCGGCGTGATCGTTTTGTCGTAGCCGGTTCCACGTAAACGCGTGATCGTCGCGCGTGTGCAGTACTGATACTTGTCCTGCAGCGCAGCCGGCATCTCGATGAATTCGATGCGCTCGGGTACGCGGAGCGCCCGGAAAATCGGACGAATCAGATCGAGCCAGGTGTGCGCTTCCCCCGAGCCGATGTTATACAATCCAAATGCATCGCGCTCGGCTAAGTGCAACGTCATTGCGATGGCATCTTTGACATAGAGAAAGTCCCGGCGTTGTTCGCCGTCACGAAACTCGCTGCGATAGCTCTTAAAGAGCTGAACCGACCCATTGTGCTGAATCTGCCCGAACGCCTTATCCACCAAACTCCGCATGTCGCCTTTGTGCTGTTCGTTGGGTCCGAAAATGTTGAAGTACTTCAATCCGGTCATGCGACCCAGCCAGCCGTTGTCGCGCGCATAGACGTCGAACCGATGCTTCGAGTACGCGTACATGTTGAGCGGGCGTAGCGAATCGAGTGAACTGTCGTCGCGCAGGTCCTGTTCGAGTGCGCCATAGGTCGCCGCCGACGACGCGTACACAAAGCGAACCTCGCGGTCTACAGCCCAGCGCGCGACGTGTTTGGTATATTCATAGTTGTTGCGCATGAGAAACGCCGTGTCGGTTTCCGTTGTCGACGAACAGGCGCCCAAGTGCAAGATCAAGCGGACGTCGCGAAAGCTCTGCGGGCTGTCGATAATCTGATTTTCAAAATCGCCGGCATCGGCGTAGTCGCGGTAGCGCAGCGGAACCAGATTCTTCCACTTTTCGGTTTGATCGAGCCGATCGACGATCAGAATATTGTCGCTACCGCGCAGATTCAGCGCCCAAACGAGCGCACTGCCGATAAACCCGGCCCCGCCGGTGACCACGATGCGACCCGAAGAGAGATCGTGCATGTTGGCTAACGCCTACGGTGTCGCGTTATATACGACCTCTGTCATCATGCCGTCCATCATATGGATAGCGTTGTGGCAATGAAGCAGCCACCGCCCCGCGGGCGAGCTCGCCTGAAAGCGCCACATCAAGGTGCCGCTGTTGGCGCGCACGAGCGAGGTGCCTTTCGGCAATGGTCGCGCCAGCGCGGCTCCGTCCACTTCCACGACGTCGAAAACGTGCCCATGCAAATGCATCGGGTGGTCCATATC
>DASYYA010000011.1:0-4274 GCA_035934355.1 Candidatus Rubrimentiphilum sp.
CACAAGGATTTGAAGCGCAGGTGCGGCCCCGAAGCGGTTTAGCGTTGCGCCACGGCGTGACGTGTTTGAATTCACCGGGAACGATCGATGCGGATTATCGCGGACCGGTTAGCGTCGTGCTGGCAAATTTAGGAGCGCAGCCTTTTGTCGTGCGCCGCGGCGACCGCATCGCACAGTTGGTTGTCGCGCCGGTGTCGCGTGCGGATTTTGCCGTGCTCGAAGAGTTGCCGGAAAGCACGCGGGCGACCGCAGGTTTCGGCAGCACAGGAGCCTGCTGATGAAGGTTTACATCGTCGGCGCCGGCGCCGTCGGCACGTTCTTGGGCGATCGTCTGCGCGAGATCAACGTTGACGTCACTTCTGCACCGCGCGAATTGAATGCAGTAAAGCCGGTCGAAGCTGATGTTGCGATCCTCGCCGTGAAAGCATACGATACCGCAAGCGCCATCGACACGCTTCGCAAAGCGATCGCGCATCCGCAAAATTGCGTCTTCGTAAGTCCGCAGAACGGCGTTGGCAACGAAGAGAAACTTGCAGCTGCCTTTGGCGCAGATAACGTCGTCGCGGCGGCGCTAACCATTCCGGTCGATCGCGATCGCAGCAACGGGCACGGCCGCGCGGCGCGCAATGGCGGCGGCCTGGCTTTTTCGCCGCTCGGAAAGAACACCTACAACTGGTTGAGCGCAGCCTTTGCGAGCACCGGTATGCCGGTGCAAGTAGTTGCTGACTGGCGCGCGCTCAAATGGTCGAAGCTCGCGCTGAATGTTGTCGCCAACGCGAGCTGCGCGATCCTCAACGTCTTGCCCGACCGTTTGGTAAACTTCGATGAAATCTTCACGCTCGAGATTCGCGCGATTCGCGAGGTGCGCGCCGTCATGCACGCGATGGGTATTTCGCCAATCGATTTGCCGCGGTACCCGGTGCGGGCATTGCAAGGCATTGCAACGCTGCCGAGTCCAGTTTCGCGCAAGCTCTTAGCCGGGCGCATTGCCGGCGCACGCGGCACCAAACCCCCGTCGCTGCTGTTGGATCTGCGCGCCGGGCGCGTGCAAACCGAAGTTTGTTTTCTCAACGGCGCCGTTGCCGGCGCTGGTCACGAACACCACGTGCGCACACCGGTAAACGCGGTGTATTCGCGCGTGCTGGAAGATATCTCGCATATGCCGCAGCTCTGGGCCAAATACCGCGAGCGCCCCGATACGCTCGCCGGAGAAGTGGAAGCTGAAGTCAAACGCGTGCGCGCATTGGCGCGCGTCTAGTGCGTAACGCCGACGTTC
Source organism: Candidatus Rubrimentiphilum sp. (assembly GCA_035934355.1). Taxonomy (GTDB): domain Bacteria; phylum Vulcanimicrobiota; class Vulcanimicrobiia; order Vulcanimicrobiales; family Vulcanimicrobiaceae; genus Rubrimentiphilum. The sequence continues at coordinate 1,277 of DASYYA010000011.1, forward strand.
CTGAGTCGCTCGAAGGCTGGTGGATTCTCCACCGGATGTTCGCATTCGATCGCCGGCGTTGGAGTTTCGTTTCGCCGGAAGATCGCGATCGGATCGCGCACGACGCGATGGCGGCGTTCAACGAGCTGAAGAATGACGATGCCGATCTTGCGCTCGCGCAGCTCAGCGGCCATAAGGCGAGCCTCATGCTCACGCATTATGCGAAAACCTTCGACGGATTGCTCGAGGCCCAGACGCGCGTCGATCAATTGGAGCTCATCGAACACCTGGAGCAGCGCGATTCCTACGTTTCGGTGCTGGAGCTGGGCCTCTACGATGCGACTGCCAAAATCCACGCCGCGTTAGAGCAGCGTGCGCTCAAACCGTTTTCACCTGAATGGAACGCTGCGTTTGGCGAACTGCTTGCCGAGCAAGAACGCAATCCGCGCAATGCCGAGCGTCTATGGGCGCGGATTCCCTCGCGACGCTATGTTTGTTTTTATCCGATGGATAAACGTCGCGGCGAAGCTCTAAATTGGTACTCACTGCCGTACGCCGAACGCGCCAAGCTCATGGTCGAACATGGAAAGATTGGCCGCACGTATCACGGCTTGGTGACCCAAGTAATTTCCGGCTCAATTGGTTTTGACGATTACGAATGGGGCGTCGACCTTTACGCCGACGATCCGCTTGTTTTCAAGAAACTGATCTATGAAATGCGTTTCGACGAGGCGAGCGCGCGCTACGCGATCTTTGGCCCGTTCTGGGCCGGCGCGCAGTTTGCCATCCAGAGCCTGCCGGATTTTCTGGAAGGGTTAATGCAGCGAGAGCTCACTGCGAATCTCGGCGGTCCGCGGCCAAGGTAAGAAAATCCTTAGCTTTCCCGCCTTGTAGCGCGGATAGATTTCGGCGAGCAAAGTTCGCGCTTTTGGCAGCATCAGCTGCGCCATGCGTTGATCGGCCCACTTCGCATCCGTTTGTGAGAGCCAGTAATGCTCGGTGACTCCGCGCGCGGTCAATTCCTCGTTCAGTTGCGGACGCACGTCGGTGTGATAGAGATAGTCGTCGATGTAGCGATCGAACAGGAACTCCGCATGGGCAATAGGATTGTATTTTGCGGTGCGTCGTCCAACGCCGGCTGCGATCGCCTCTGAGAGTGCGATGCCGACGCTGTTGGCGTCGGTATTCCACGACGAGTACGCGTCGAGCGCGCCGGCGATGTGCGCTGCTATGATCCGCCGGACGAAAGCGGCCTGCGCCGCATACGAATGCGTCAGATATGTCAGATCGACCAACTCCGCGGATTTGCCGGCCGCGACATATCGCTGCAGCGATTGCAGCAGCGCATTGTCCTGTACTCCGGTTGTATGCGGAACGCGAACGAACATCGTGATGTCGGGGTGTGCGTCATCTTGGATTGCGCCCGACAAGCGAATGAGCGCGTCAATCGTGGTCGAGATTGGCGCATACTCAAGCGGGTCTTGCGTTTGCGCTCCGGCCGGCGTGGAGTACGCGACCGCCACACGCGGCGTCCAGCCAATCCCGCGCGCCATCGCGTGCGCGACGAGCGCTAGCCCTAACTCATCGGCTCCCGGTTCGATCGAGGCGCGATCGTCGAGCTGCAAACCCGCAAGCCGCCCTGAAAGTGCCTGAACATCTTTGACGTGCAGTCCGACGCGGCCGGCGTCGTCTTGGCCGATCACGAAGCGATCGACCGTTCCATCTGCACCATAATCCAACTCGGCGAGATCGACATTGCGGTCGCGCACGCGCGTGCCGAGATATGCGCGCAAGACGTCATCGCCGATGAGGTTGCGCAGATGCGCCGCTTCGGCCGACTCGCTTGGCAACGGCGGATCGTGCAACTGCGCGTAGTTCCAAATATACTCCCACGTCGGATACTGCGCGATCTGCGAGTAGTTCGTCGCTTCACCGGTGCGCGTAACGGATGTCGGCTCCAACCGCATGATCGTTCCGAACGCGCCGATGAATGCGTGCGGGTGACGAGCTCTGGTGTCGCTTAGAACTTTGAGGCGCGCAATCGCCGCATCCTCGCTCACGCCGCCGGGCACGCGCGAGGGATCGAGCCCGCCATAGGCGAGCATGTCCGTGGAAATAACGAAAGCGAACCCGTTTCGCGCCGGTGGCATTTGCAGCCATCGAGCGATCGCCGTAACATTCCCAGGAGCAATGTAGTCGCCTAAATCGCTTGCCGGCGGCTCGACAACCGCGACGCCTGCGATCCGCCCGAGCATGATCGGCAATTGCGATGCGGTCGGCGTCGCGTACATTGGGACGAACGTCACGATGCTGCCCAAAATCGCAGCCAGCATACTCCAGGATTCGTCTCGTCGCGGAATCGCTCCGGTTGGTACCGAACGCCGAACTCGTGAGCTACTCGATGCGCGAGGCGAGCGAAGACGACGTGCCGTTTATCGAAAGCCTTTTTCAGCTACCGCGAATCGCCGAGTTCTTAAACGAGCCCGGGCGCGGTGCGATTCTCGGGCTCATCGAGGACCCGCAAGCTGAGGTGTACGTCATCGAAGACGACGGCAGCGAAGCCGGCTACTTCACATTGCACAACCGTGATTGGCTGGTTGAATTAGGTGTGCTTGCCGTAAAAGCGCCGCGACGCGGGGCCGGGCGCTTCGCGATGCAATGGGGTGTCGCCTATGCTTTTGAGGAGTGCAAAGCGCATCGCGTGTTTATTGAGATCCGCGAAGATAACGAACCGGCGCGAAAACTCTGTGAAGGTCTCGGCTTTAAAGCCGAAGGTCTGTATCGCGACGGCTTTCGCGACGCGCGCACCGGCGAATACAAGAATCTGATTCCGTATGGAATGCTCCGTGACGACATCCAGCCGGCAACGGGACACGTTAACCAAGGACGATGAAAGGAATTTTTCTTGCCCTCGCGCTTGGTGCTCTCAGCGCCTCGGCCGCGTTTGCCGGCTCTTCGTTGCAGCCGCAAGGTCGTGATCGCCGCCACCGTGTCGCGTTTGATTGCTGAAAAGTATCGC
>DASYYA010000032.1:0-1617 GCA_035934355.1 Candidatus Rubrimentiphilum sp.
AGCGGCAACGGATCGATGCGCTTGGTTATCAGCAGTTCCCGCGCGCGGCGGACGGCGTCAGGCGTAAAATGAAACGGGCTGATGAGCCGCACTTCATCGTAGTGCAATCGCGACGCTTGGAATTGCACGTGCGTGCCCGACGGCAATCCTCCGAACAGCGATACCGTTCCGCCGCGCCGGACGAATGCCGGCGCGGTCTCCCAAACATCCTCGCGCCCCGTGCACTCGATCGCGATGTCGGCCCCGCGTTCGTGAGTGCGTTCCGCGATGGTTCTTGCGAGGTCGTGTTTGCGCGCGTCAATGGTTTCGATCCCAAGCGATTGCGCAAGCCCTAAACGATCGTCGCGCCGGCCCGCGAGCACCACCGTTTTCGCACGGTCTTTTAACAGCATGGCATGTAGCAATCCGAAACCGCCGTTGCCGATAATGAGCACCGTATCGTCGGGCCGCACATTCAGCATTTCGATGGAATGCACCACGCACGAGAGCGGCTCGAGAAATGCTGCCGCCACATATGACAAATCGTCCGGCTTCGGGTAGCTATTCTTCTGCACGATGCGCGCGGGAATCTGAATATACTCCGCATATGCGCCGAGAATCATCGTCGGCATTACGAATTTACAGAGTTCCTCTTGGCCGCGCATGCACCAGTAACACTCGCCGCATGGCGCGGTGTGCACGCACATCACTGCATCGCCGGTTTTGAATTTGGTTACCGAAGCATCGGCCTCGGCGACATCGCCGGAGAATTCGTGGCCAAACGGCGTCGGCATCGGCATCTGTGGATGGCCGCGCCGAAACGCTTTGAGATCCGTTCCATCGGTTAACGCCGCGCGCACGCGAACCACCATGCCGCCGGGTGGCGGCTGGGGTCGCGGAAGATCGCGCAGCTCGATCGTGCCGGGTTTTACCAAAACCGCGGCCCGCATCCCCTCAGCCGCGATCATCGTAATGTTCGAGACAAGCGGCTAAGGCCGCTCGCATCTCCGCAGGCAGCGCGCGACTTTTATGCGACTTGCGATCGATGCACGCAACGGTAACGTCCATTTGCGCGCCGAGTTCGCCCGTGCGTTCGTTGTGCATCGTGGTAACCCACCGAACTGATGATTTTCCGACGTGTGACATCGTCGTACGCAGCGTCAACCAGTCTTCCATAAACGCAGGCCGGTAATAATCCGCGACGACGTGCACGCGCGGAAGCCACACGTCATATTTTTCGAAAACCTCGTTATATGGAAAGCCGAGTTCGCGGAAGAAATCCATCTCGGCGCGCTCGGCCGCCCGCTGATACGCGGCAAAATACATGATGCCGGCGATATCGACGTCGGCCCATTGCACTTGCACCCGACTCTCGAAGGTTCTCATAATGGCGCGCAATACCGGGCTATCGGATCGACCTCTAAATTCACCAACTCGCCCGCGGCGTGGCGGCCTAATGTCGTGCGGCGCATCGTTTCCGGAATGAGCGCGATTTCGAACCATTTTTTGCTGACCGCAGCGACGGTTACACTCACGCCATCCACACTCACAAAACCTTTCTCGCGAATATATGGTCGCAGCGGTTTCGGTAGCGCAATGCGCATGCGCTCACCTTGCCCTTCGCCCGCTCGCGACAGA
>DASYYA010000048.1:0-10699 GCA_035934355.1 Candidatus Rubrimentiphilum sp.
ATTGATTGGTGAGCAATCGCGCCTGCGTTCCTTTGCCAGCCCCCGGCGGACCCAAGAAAATGAGTCGCATCTACCGTTTAATAAATCCGCGGTAATCGCGCATCGCCAGGCGCGCCTCGATCTGCGTAATGGTGTCCAGGGCGACGCCGACGACAATCAACAGTGACGTCGAACCCAGATAAAACGTCGTTACTGAGAGTCCGCGCTGAATAGTGCCGGGCAAAACGGCCAGCAGTCCCAAGTAAATTGCCGCCGCAGTCGTGATGCGAATCAAAATCCGGTTGATGTAATCGACGGTTGGCTGGCCGGGCCGGATCCCCGGAATGAACGAGCCGCTCTTTTTCAGATTGTCGGCGATGTCTTTGGTGTTTAACACGACAGCGCTATAAAAGAACGTGAACACGACAACCAAGCCAAAATAGACCAAGTTGTAGAGCAGCGAGTTCGGGCTGAAATTGAGCGTTAACCACTGCGAGATCGTGGCCAGCGCGCCGTGCGCCGCTGTGCCGCCCCGGTTAAACCAGGACAATGCTTGTTGCGGCAAGAGCAGCAGCGAAATCGCAAAGATAATTGAGATAACGCCGGCGTTGTTCAGCCGCAACGGGATATACGTCGACCGGCCGGCAAACATTTTTCGGCCCACGACGCGGCGCGCTTGTTGCACCGGAATGCGGCGCTGCCCTTGATACAAGAAGACAATCGAAATGATCACCAAGATTGCAATCACAATATACGCCAGCAGATTGCCGATGCTCTCGCCGCCCTTGGTGGTCGACGCGTACGTTTGAGCGACGTATTGCGGATACCGCAACACGATGCCGATGAAGATGATCAGCGAAACGCCGTTGCCGATGCCTTTATCGGTAATCTGTTCGCCGAGCCACATCAAGAACAGAGTGCCGCCCACCATCGCAATGACGGCATACAATTGAAAGTAGATGCTGTTGTCGTAAAAGACGCCCTGTTGCCGCATGACGTTGGCCATGAAGAACGCCTGCGCGGTTGCCAGCACGATGGTCAGCCAACGCGTGTAGCGCCCAATCTTTTTGCGGCCTTCCTCGCCGCCTTTTTTTGCGAGCTCTTCGAGCTGCGGCAGTACGACCGTCATTAACTGCATGATGATCGACGCGTTGATGTATGGCGTGATGCCCATGGCGATGATGGAAAGCTTCTGCAGCGCGCCGCCCGAGAGAAACCCCAGGAGGTTATAAAACGTGCCGCCCGCCAGCAGCTGCTGCCACCGGGCATCGTCCACATTCGGAATTTGAACGTGGATCATAAAAACGAAGAGCGCAAAGGCGAACAATACGAAAAAGACGCGTTTGCGAATATCGGGAACGAGAAGCGCGGCCCGAAGATTATTCAGCAACGAGGTCTGCTATTTGGGCACCGGCGGCTTGCAGCGCTTCTTTGGCGCTGTTCGAAAACAGCACGTCCCGAAAACGCAAACCGCTCGGAAGTCCCTTTCCTTTGCTGCCGCCCAAGATCTTGACGCCGTCGCCAAAGGTCTTGATCTTCTTTGCGACCTTCAACGTCTGGGGCGAGATCTCAACCGAAGGATCCCAATCTGCGAGCTCGGCGAGATTTACGACGGCATACCGCGTGCGAAAGTGTCCGATGTCGCGCGCTTTTTGCGAATATCCACGCCGGTGCGGCAAACGGCGCTGCCACGGAGTCTGACCGCCTTCGAATGCCGGACCTTTCCCGCCGCCCGAGCGAACCGTCTGGCCTTTTCCGCCTTCGCCGCCGGTTTTAACCATGCCCGAACCATGGCCGCGGCCAACGCGCGTGCGTTTGGGGCGGCTGCCTTTGTTCGGCCGAAGGGCCCCCAGCGTCAAAACTCCGCCGGCTGCTTGCGCTGCAATGGCAGCCGATGCCGCCTGCGTCGTCTGTCTCTGTGGCGCGCTCTTTTTCGGCGCAGCAGTTTTCTTACGCGTCGTCCGCGTTGTGGTCGATTTTCGCGTGGTTTGCTTGCGTTCTGCCATGTGCTTATGCTGCCGGGCTGCCGTTGCTACGGCCGCGCAATGCGGAAACTTGATCGAATGTCTTGAGCGAACGCAATGCTTCCACGGTCGCATAAACGACGTTGATCGGGTTGTTGCTGCCGAGCGACTTGCTGACGATGTCGTGGATGCCGGCAAGCTCCAACACCGCGCGCATCGCGCCGCCGGCGATCACGCCGGTTCCCGGTGCCGCCGGTTTTAACAACACGTTGGCTGCGCCCGCGCGCCGGCTAATCGCATGCGGAATGGTCCGCTCAACCAGCGGAATCGTAATGAGATTCTTTTTCGCGGCTTCAACGGCTTTGCGAATCGCTTCGGGAACTTCGCCCGCCTTTCCAATGGCGAAACCTACGCGGCCTTTGCGATCGCCGACGACGACGAGCGCGCTAAAGCTGAAACGTTTGCCGCCCTTGACGACCTTGGCAACGCGATTGATGCGAACGACGGTCTCGTCGAAGCCGCTATTTTCGCGATCTCTGCTGCCGCTGCGATACTGCATTAAAACTCCAATCCGCCTTGACGCGCAGCCTCGGCTAACGCCTTGACGCGTCCATGATAGCGTAGCCCGCTGCGATCAAAAACCACGCGCGTGATTCCTGCCTCCTTGGCTTTACTCGCAATGGCCTGTCCGATTTTTTCTGCCGCGGCCAGGTTCGTCGTTGACTTGAGGTGGCCGCGCAGATCTTTTTCTCGTGTCGACGCCGCTACCAATGTGCGTCCGCGCGTGTCGTCTACCACAGTCGCATAAATATGGTGCAACGTACGGCGCACGAGTAATCGTGGCCGTTCGGGCGTACCCGCGACTTTGCGGCGCAACCGCGCATGACGCACGCGTCGCGATTCATCTCGTGATAGCCGCGGCATGTTACTTGGCAGTCTTTCCGGCCTTGCCGAGCTTCTTGCGCACGAACTCGCCTTCGTAACGAATCCCTTTGCCTTTGTACGGTTCCGGTGGACGAAGATTGCGAATCTCAGCCGCCACTTGTCCCACCTGCTGCTTATCGATGCCCTCGACGTGAATCTTATTCGTGCCTTCTATTGAAAGCGCCACGCCTTTGGGCGGCTGATAACTCACCGGATGCGACAAGCCCAATGTTAGGTTCAGCTTCTCGCCGGACTTGGCGGCGCGGTAACCCACGCCCTGAATCTCCAAACTCTTGCGAAAACCTTTGCTGACGCCCTCGATCATGTTGTTCACCAGCGTCCGCGTGAGCCCGTGGGCCGCGCGGTGCTGTTTTTCGTTGCCGGAACGCTCGACGATCACTTTGCCGTCTTGCACGCGCACCGCCACATGGCGCATCGTGCGCTGCCGCAGCTCGCCTTTGGGGCCTTTAACATGCACGACGTCATCCGCCACGTCAACGCTGACGCCGTTCGGAAGAGTCATCCCGAGTTTACCTATGCGTGACATTAAGTGTTACTGCTCCCCACGGTCCTGAGCTCGTCGAAGGGGCGCGGGGTCCCCCGCTTCGCACCTGCAAGATAAACGACAACGCTACCAGACGTAAGCAAGGACCTCTCCCCCACAGCCTTCCTTCTTCGCGCGCCGGCCCGACATTATGCCGCGCGAAGTGGACATGATCACCAAACCTAATCCGCCGAGCACGCGAGGAATCTCCGTCTTGCTCGTATAGACGCGTAGACCCGGCCGCGAAATGCGCCGTAAACCCGTGATCACTTTCTCTTTATTCGGACCGTACTTGAGCTTCAAGCGCAATGTGCCTTGCGGACCTTCGTTCAAGCGCTCAAAATCGACGATGAAACCTTCGTCTTTCAGAATCTGCGCGACTGCAAACTTCGTCCGCGACGCCGGAATGTCCACGACGTCATGATTCGCCGTGTTCGCATTGCGAATACGAGTGAGCATGTCGGCGATTGGATCGGTTATAACTGCCATCGGATTACCATGACGCCTTGACGACGCCCGGGATATTGCCTTTGTGGGCGTTCTCTCGGAAGCAGATTCGGCAAAGCCCAAACTTGCGGTAAAAGCCGCGCGGCCGGCCGCAAAGCGCGCAGCGATTATGCGCGCGCACTCTAAATTTGGGTTTACGTTTCGATTTTTCGATCAGTGCGGTTTTTGCCATCTCCTATCTTGCTCCGGCCTGCCGCTGAAGCGGCAAACCCATTGCGCTCAGGAACTCGGTTGCTTCTTCGTCGTTTTTTGCGCTCGTCACAATCACGATGTCCATCCCACGCATCTTGTCGACCTTGTCATAATTGATCTCCGGAAAGACGATCTGCTCGCGCAAACCGAGATTATAATTTCCGCGGCCATCAAACGACTTGCGCGGTAAACCACGGAAATCGCGAATACGCGGCAACACGACATTGAATAATTTGTCGAGAAACACGTACATGCGTTCCCCGCGCAAGGTGACCTTGGCGCCGATGTTGACGCCTTGCCGCAGTTTGAATGCAGCGATCGATTTTTTGGCCTTTGCGATAACGGGCTTTTGCCCGGTGATCGCTTGGAGCTCTGAAGCTGCTGCATCCAGCGCTTTGGGATTGGTGATCGCCTCGCCCACACTCATATTGAGCACGACCTTCTCGAGCTTCGGAACCTGGTGCGTGTTCCTATAGCCGAAGCGATCCTGCAACTGTTTGCGGACCTCTTTCTCGTACTTCTCGCGTAAACGTGTCGCCATCTCAAGCTCCCTTAGCGGCCAGCCGCGCAGGCTCGCCGCACTTGGCGCAGACACGTTTGGTGCCTTCGGGCGTATCGTGATGGCGCAAGCGCGTCGGATGTTTGCACTTCTCGCACACATACTGCAATGCGCTCAATGGTATCGGCGCCTCTTTTTCCATGATGCCGCCGGTTTGCGTCGAGCCGCCCATGTTCTGCTGCTTCGGCGCGCCGGGTTTGGTGTGGCGCTTGACGACGTTCAGCCCCTCAACCATCGCCATTCCCGTACGTGGCGAAACGGACTTCACGATGCCGCGCTTTCCGCGCTCCTTGCCGCGACGGATCAAAACCGTGTCCCCTTTGATGATCGTGGACATCTACAGTACCTCGGGCGCGAGCGACGCGATCTTCAGAAATCCGCGATCGCGTAACTCACGCATCACCGGACCGAAGACCCGCGTGCCGCGCGGGTCGAGATCTTTTTCACCCTTGAGCACCACGCATGCATTGTCGTCGCACTTGACGACCGATCCGTCGGTGCGCCGAATCGGCGACGTCGTGCGCACAACAACCGCCTGGACGACTTGGCCTTTCTTGACGGCCGCGCCGGGAATTGCGCTTTTGACGGTACCCACGATAACGTCACCGACACGCGCGTAGGGATGACGGCTGCCACCCTGTACATGAATACAGAGCAGCTCTCGCGCCCCCGAGTTGTCCGCAACCTTTAGTCTTGTTTCCTGTTGGATCACGGTCTCTTACTTAGCTCTTTCCAGAATCTCAACAAGCCGCCAGCGCTTTTCGCGCGACAGCGGGCGCGACTCCGCAATGCGAACGGTATCGCCCGCCTTGGCCTCGTTTTTTTCATCGTGTGCTTTGAACTTCACCGACCTGCGCACGATCTTGCCGTACACCGGATGCGCGACGCGCGCTTCAGAAAGCACAACGATGGTTTTATCCATCTTGTCCGAGATCACGCGTCCTTGCTTGAGGCGCCGTTTGTGACGTTTCTCAGCCGGCATTACGAATCTCCCGTAAGCGCTTTTCAGAAATAACAGTGTGAATCTGCGCGTAGGTACGGCGCATGGCACGCACCTTACTGTAATCCGACAGATGGCCGGTTCGCAGCGCAAAGCGTAGATTGAAAAGTTCTTCCTTGGTTTCGCGCGCTTTCATTTCGAGCTCCGCAACGCTCAAGTTACGCAGCTCTTTGAAATCATGATGTTTCATGCCGGCGTCTCCTCACGCGTAATGAGTTTGGTGCGAATCGGCAATTTCGAAGCAGCCAACTGGAGCGCGCGCTTGGCAATATCGGGCTCTACGCCGGAAAGTTCGAACAAAATGCGTCCCGGACGAACGACGGAAACCCAAAACTCGGGATTGCCTTTGCCGGCGCCCATGCGAACTTCGGCGGGCTTCTTCGTCACCGGCTTATCGGGAAAGACTTTAATCCACACCTTGCCGCCGCGTTTGATGTGACGCGTCATAGCGATACGCGCCGCTTCAATTTGGCGGTTGGTCAACCAGCATGGTTCCAACGCCTGAAGGCCCGTCTCGCCGAAGGTCAATCCACTTCCGCGAATCGCGCGGCCGGTTCGCCGGCCACGATGCACTTTGCGCCACTTGACGCGTTTTGGAGTAAGCATCAGCCTTCACTCTCCGGTGGTGTTTGCTCGTGAACGCTTTGGTCGGGAACGATTTGTTCGGCTTCGGCACTATCCGCCACGGCAAACTCCGGTGCTGGTTGCGGTTCGATCGGCTCTGCCGAAATCGATTCGCTCGCTACCGGTTCGGTTGCAATCGGTTCCGTTGCAATCGGTTCGGTTGCAATCGGTTCGGTTACAACGGCCGGTTCCGAGGCGCGTTCGGGTTGGCGCCGTGATCTTGTACGTGGCGGCCGCGCGCCGAATTGCGGAGCACGCCCTTGGCTTTGCGGCCCGCGGGTATGCTCGGGCAACACTTCGCCGCGGTAGATCCACACTTTCACGCCGATGCGCCCGAACGTCGTAAACGCTTCGACGTGCGCGTAATCGATATCGGCGCGCAGCGTATGCAGCGGCACTTTCCCGTCGTGATTGCGCTCGGTGCGCGCGATTTCGGCGCCGCCGAGACGCCCGGATACCTGTACTTTAATGCCGCGCGCTCCCGCCCGCATGCTGCGCATAATCGCTTGTTTCATTGCGCGCCGGAACGCGATGCGCTTTTCCAACTGATCGACGATATTTTGTCCGACTAAACGCGCGTCGAGCTCGGGGTGCTTAATCTCCATCACGTTGACGTTGACCGGCTTGCCGGTGAGTGTCTCCAGGCCTTTACGGATCTCTTCGATACCAACGCCGCGTTTGCCGATGATAATGCCGGGTTTGGCGGTGTTCACGATAACGCGCGTTTGATTCGAACGCCGTTCGATTTCGATTTTGCTAATGGCTGCCGGCCGCGTCCAACGCGCGAAATACTTGCGAATCTTGACGTCTTCTTGCAGCCAATCGCGATAATGTTTTTTCTCGAACCAGCGGCTGTCCCACGTGCGCGTAATGCCTAAACGCAGGCCGATCGGATGTATTTTTTGTCCCATGTTACTTCCGCGACGCCGCTTTAGCGGCCACTTTCTTGCGCACCGGCGCTTTGCGCGCCGTTGTTTTCCTATGCGCAGCCGCTTTTGCGGGTGAAGCTTTTGCCGGCTTCGGTGCGGGTTTGACGCCGGCTCGTTCTGCGACGACGACTGTAACGTGCGAAAGACGCTTGCGTTTGAAATTCGCGCGTCCTTGAGCACGCGGATCCAGCCGCTTGGTGAAGCCGCCGCCGGGTCCGCCATCCACCGTGATGTGCGAAATAAAGAGCGCATCGGTGTTCATGTCGTGATTGTTCGCGGCATTGGCGACCGCGCTACGCACGAGCTTTTCGATGGGCTCGGCAGCGAAGACGCCGGAGAATTTCAAGAGCACCAGTGCATCCTTGACGTTCTTGCCGCGAATTGCATCGGCAACGCGCCGGAGTTTCCGGGGCGCCATGCGCGCAAAGCGTAAATGCGCGACCGCTTGGGTCCGCTCTGCCGGTTCGTTCACGATGTTGCCGCCGGTGCGGGTACGGGAGCCGGTGCCGCGCCGGGCGCGGGCGCAGCGCCGGCGGCTGCCGCTGCAGCCGCTTTTAATGCTGAACGTTCACCGCTATGTGCGCGGAAGATACGCGTAGGCGCAAACTCGCCGAGTTTGTGTCCGACCATGTTTTCGGTGATAAAAACGGGGACGTGAGCTTTGCCGTTGTGCACGCCAATCGTGTGGCCGACCATTGCTGGAACGATCGTCGATGCGCGGCTCCACGTACGGATGACGCGTTTTTCACGCCGCTCGTTGAGCGCCTCGATCTTCTTCAAAAGATCGGCCGCTACGTGCGGACCCTTCTTTAAACTTCTGCCCATTATTTGGCTCCGCGCTTTCTGACGATCATTTTTGCGGTACGCTTGTTGCGCCGCGTCTTTTTGCCCATGGTCATCTGACCCCATGGCGTGGTGGGCGGACGTCCTGACGTCGAACGCGCTTCGCCGCCACCGTGCGGATGGTCGACCGGATTCATCGCGATGCCGCGAACCGTAGGACGCTTTCCACGATGGCGTTGCCGTCCGGCCTTGCCGATAATCTCGTTTTCGTGTTCCAAGTTTCCGAGTTGCCCGATCGTGGCGCGACAACCAACGAGCACTTGACGCACTTCACCCGACGGCATACGCACCTGCGCATACGCGCCTTCTTTGGCCATGAGTTGCGCCGCGCCACCGGCGCTCCGAACCATCTTTGCGCCTTGACCCGGGCGCAGTTCGATGTTGTGAATGACGGTGCCGACCGGAATATTCTGCAGCGGCAAACAGTTGCCGGTTTTGATATCCGAGTTCGGACCAGACTCGACTCGATCGCCCAGCTGCAAACCCGCCGGCGCCAAAATGTAACGCTTCTCCCCGTCGCGGTAGTGCAGCAACGCAATACGCGCCGAACGGTTCGGATCGTATTCGATCGTCGCCACGGTCGCCGGAAGTGCATCCTTGGTTCGCTTGAAGTCGATAATCCGGTACATCTTGCGCGTGCCGCCGCCGCGGTGACGCACGGTGATATGGCCGTTGAAATTGCGGCCCGAGTTCTTTTTGCGCACCTCGACAAGCGAACGCTCCGGTTCGACGCGCGTCAGCTCGGAATAATCCAGCGTCGTCATGAACCGTTTGCCTGCACTGGTGGCTTTATATTTCTTTACCGGCATCGCTATTGCTCGAAGTAATTGACGCCGCCCAGTTCGATCTTTTGACCGGGCTTGAGCGTCACGATGGCTTTTTTGAAATCTTTGGTTTTACCGGCGGTACGCACGCCGCGGCGCGCAAAGCTGCGCCGCTTGCCGCCAACGTTCACGGTGTTGATCTTAATGACGTTCACCTTGAAGATCTCTTCGATCGCGTGGCGGATCTGCGTCTTGGTTGCATCCGGGTGCACCGTGAAACTGTATTGCTGCCCCAGTGCGCTCGCCATGGACTTTTCAGAGATCCGCGGTGCGATAATGACGTCACGCGCTTGCCCTTTCACTTCGATACGCCCAGTTGTGCGAGCAACTCGCGGTAGGCTTCCGATGTAAATACCAGACGGTTGAACCGCAAAACATCTTTCACGTCGAGCGCTCCCGTGTGCGTAATGTCCACGTTGCGTAGATTGCGCGCAACGCGATGCATTTGCTCTCCTGCACGTTCGTCGCGTCCGTGCACGACCAATGTGCGCGGCGACTTCTTGGCGGCCTTACCCGTTCCGAACAGCAACGCGGCAAACTCCGCCGTTTTTGAAAGCGCAAAACCCGAAGCGTCGAGCACGGTGACTGCGTCGTGCCGAAAACGATCGGAGAGCGCTGCGATAAATGCCGCACGCCGTTCTTTTTTGTTCAGATCCGTAACGAAGCTGCGCGGCCGCGGTCCAAAGACCACGCCGCCATGACGCCATTGGGGCGAACGAATCGATCCCTGGCGCGCGCGCCCGGTACCTTTCTGCCGCCACGGTTTGCGGCCACCGCCGCTGACTTCGTCGCGCTTCTTGGTTGACGCAGTGCCGGCGCGCGGGTTTGCGAGCTCGCGCACGACTGCGCGAAAGATCGCGTTGTGCTTGGCGCTATGATCCTGGCTCAAAATCTCCGGCGTCGCTTCTTCACCGATTACTTTGCCCTGCAGATCGATGACGGATGCCATTAGCGCGCGGCTCCCTTAACGCTCTTGCGCACGATAACGAGCGCGTTCTTTGGGCCGGGAACCGGCCCGCGCACGAGCAGCAGATTGCGCTCGGCATCGGTTTTGACAACTTCGAGATTTTGTTGCGTGCTGCGATCGACGCCGTAATGTCCGGGACGGCGGCTGCCTTTAACGGTGCGACCCGCGTTGGTGTCGCCGTTGGATGCCGGCTGACGATGAATCATCGAACCGTGGCTCGCACCGCCACCGCTGAAATTGTGCCGTTTGATCCCGCCGGAAAATCCATGACCTTTGGAGACGCCCTCGATGTCGACCCGATCGCCACTTTCAAAATCGGCGACCGTGATCGTTTGACCCGCCTCGACGCCATCGATGTCCGAACGAAACTCGCGCACCCAGCGTCGCGGCTCAACCTCAGCCTTTTTGTAGTGGCCATTCATGGCGCGGTTTACGCGTGATTTCTTGATGTCGCCAAATGCAAGCGCTACGGAATCGTAACCGTTCCGCTCTGGCGTGCGGCGTTCAACCACCGTGCACGGGCCGGCGGCAATGACCGTAACCGGGACGTAACGGCCGTCCTCGGTAAAAACGCTGGTCATGCCGACCTTGCGGCCTAAAATATTTTTCACTACTCTCCACGGGTCCAGGCGTACTGCTTAATTCTTCCGCCGGCGCACGAAAACGAGCCGCCGGCGTGGCAACCTCGGGATAGTATCAGGGATAGCTGCACGCCGTCAAGCACGAGCGTCAATCTTATCGGCCCCAAGTAGAGATGTCCGGTTTTCTGCCAAGTAGAGATGTCCGGTTTGGGCGTCGCAGCCTGCCGCATGGAGCTGACGATGACCCTGACTGAAATCCGCC
>DASYYA010000051.1:0-12433 GCA_035934355.1 Candidatus Rubrimentiphilum sp.
TGTTGCTCGGTTTGTTCGGCTTCGCGGATCGCCAGCGTTTCTCCAACGGCGACGATCGGCGTTAAGCCTTCCTCCAAAGCTGCGGCAGTTTTCATCCGCACGGTTTCATCGGTATCCGCGAAGTAGCGCCGGCGTTCCGAATGTCCGACGATCACGTAACGCACGCCAAATTCGCGCAACATCGGCGCGGCTATGGCGCCGGTGAACGCGCCGCTGCGATCCCAGTGCACGTCTTGCGCGCCTAAAAAGACGCGCGTTTCGCCGGTTAAAGTGCGCGACAACGCGGGAATTGCGGTGAATGGAGGGCAGAGCACGATCGCGACATCTTTCGGAATATTTGCGACATGCGGCGCGAAGCGAGCGAAAAAATCGACCGCCTCGCGTGCGGTCTTATGCATTTTCCAGTTGCCGGCGCAGACCAGCCGTTTCATTCCTCGAGCGCTTTTATTCCGGGTAAACTCTTGCCCTCTAAGAATTCGAGCGTGGCACCGCCGCCGGTGCTCACGTGCGTGACCTTTTCGGCAAAGCCGAGCGTTTCCGCCGCAGCCGCTGCGTCGCCGCCGCCGACGATCGTGTGCGCGCCGTGTGCGGTGGCTGCCGCCATCGCATCGCCGACGACGCGCGTGCCCTCGCGGTAGGCCGTTTTTTCATAAACGCCCATCGGCCCATTGAAGACGACGGTGCGCGCACTTTCGATCGCCTTCGCGTACATTGCGGCGGTTTTTGGCCCGATATCGAGGATCATGCGATCGCCGACGTCGCCGATATCCACGACATGGGCGCCGGCATCGTTTTCAACGCTGTCGGAAACGACGGCATCGATCGGCAACATCAGCGTGACGTTGTTTTTGCGCGCGCTTTCCAGCACGCCGACGGCTGGACGCAAGTCGTCGTCGCGCAGCGAGCGCCCGACGTCAAAGCCTTGCGCGGCCAAAAAAGTATTGGCCATTCCGCCGCCGATGCAAAACGTGGTGACACGTTCCATCAGATTGGTGAAGACGCCGACTTTATCTTTAATCTTCGCTCCGCCGATGACGCAGACGTAAGGTTTTGCCGGATCGCCTAAGAGTTGCGAGAGCGCATTCACTTCGGCTTCCATCAGCAAGCCGGCGAAGCTCGGCAGATAGTGCGTCACACCTTCGGTGGAAGCGTGTGCCCGGTGCGCCGCGCCGAAGGCGTCGTTCACGTAGAGCTGCGCAAGTTGGGCTAAATGCTTCGCCAACTGCGGATCGTTGCGTTCTTCCCCGGGTTCGAAGCGCACATTTTGCAGCATCGCGATCTGGCCGTCGCGCAGCGTTTCGGAGGCTTCATGCGCCGACGGGCCGACCACATCGGAGGCAAACGTCACGTCCATGTGCAGGCGTCGCGAGAGCGCATCTGCGATCGGTTTGAGCGTGAGCTTCGAGTTTGGCCTACCGTCGGGGCGGCCGAGGTGCGAGACGACGATCACGCGCGCGTTGTGTTCCACCAAATAGCGGATCGTCGGCAGCGCGGCGTCGATCCGTTTCGGATCGAGAATCGCGCCATCTTTGAGCGGAACGTTCAAATCTTCGCGCAGCAGCACGCGCTTGCCGGCGACGTCGGCATCTCTTAGCGTGCGGAGTTTCATTTTAGACGCGAGTCGGAATTTTCTCCAAGACCATTGACGTCAGATCGGCGAGGCGGCACGAGTAACCCCATTCATTGTCGTACCATGCGGCGATCTGTACCAGGTCGCCAAACGCGTTGGTGAGCAATGAATCGACGATCGAACTATACGGCGATCCTTTGAAATCGCTCGACACCAACTCGGCATCGCAATAATAGACATACTCTTTGAGATCGCCGGCAGCCGCGCGTTGCAGAATCCGGTTTACCTCGTCTTTGGTCGTTTCGCGTTTGACTTGCGCGACCAGATAGATCATCGATACCGTCGGCGTGGGTACGCGCAGCGAAAAGCCGTCGAACGTCCCCTTTACTTCCGGAATCGTCAGATACAGCGCCTTGGCAGCGCCGGTCGAGGTCGGAATGATATTGGTCGCTGCACTGCGCGCGCGGCGCAGATCTTTGTGCGGCGCGTCCAGAATATTTTGGTCGTTCGTGTACGAGTGGATCGTCGACATAAAGCCCTTTACCCATCCAAGGTTATCGACGATGGGTTTGACTGCCGTGGCCAAGCAGTTGGTCGTGCAGGATGCGTTGGAGATGATATTGTGCTTTTCCGGATCGTACTTTTCGTGATTGACGCCAAGAATAAGCGTAATGTCTTCGCCTTTAGCCGGAGCCGAGATGATGACTTTTTTGGCGCCGCCGCCGTCAATGTGTTTGCGCGCTTTCTCGGCGTCGGTGAAGAGCCCGGTCGACTCGATCACCACATCTGCGCCCAGATCTTTCCACGGAAGTTTTCCGGGATCGCGCTCGGCGAGCACGCGAATCTTTCGTCCATCAATCGTTACGGTGTCACCCTCGGCGGAGACGTCGCCGGCGTACATTCCGTAGTTCGAGTCGT
The DNA here is from genome assembly GCA_035934355.1 of Candidatus Rubrimentiphilum sp. Classification (GTDB taxonomy): domain Bacteria; phylum Vulcanimicrobiota; class Vulcanimicrobiia; order Vulcanimicrobiales; family Vulcanimicrobiaceae; genus Rubrimentiphilum. The sequence goes on from DASYYA010000051.1 coordinate 2,489, forward strand.
ATTTAAAGAGGTGCGCACATTCGGCGGCGCTGGTCAGATCGTTCACTGCGGCGATCTCGACCTCAGGATGGCGCGCCAACAACGCCTTGGCAAAATTTCGTCCGATGCGGCCGAAGCCGTTAATTCCAATTCGCATAAGGTTCTAGCCCTTTGGCTTTGTCGCAGCCGTTTCCCCACGCAACCGGCGCGCCAAGCGCGTCAGCGCGCCGAGGCGGCTGTTGACCGTGGCCTTCGCGACGGGCGGGCTGCAGCGCCGTCCCAATTCGGCGAGGCTTTCATCGGGGTGGCCTAAGCGCAATTCCGCAATCTCGCGCAGGGGTTTCGAAAGATGGTGTAACCCGTGCGCCGAGCCGACAAACTCGATCGTCTCACGTTGCTGCGCGGCGGCGCTTGTAACTCGCTCGAGATTTGCTGTTTCGGTGTTTACCAGACGGTGAATGCGATTCTTGGTCTCTTTGACGGCATGCAAATTTTCCAGTTGCAGTACGGCCGCGTGTGCGCCAATCGTTCCGAGAATCTGCACGATCGCTTCAAAGTCTTTGTAATAGAGCAGATGGCGGCCCGCGCGCATGCGATGTTTGGGAATTGCACCGAGCGCGCGCAACGTCCACTCTAAACGCAACGCCGCCTCCTTGGGCTGCACCACGAACTCCAAATGGTAGCCTTGCGCGCCGGCAGAGAGCGAACCGCATCCCAAGAATGCGGCACGCGCTTCCATGATGCGATCGCAGCGGCGATGCGGTTTGCGTTCGTGCGCACGGAAATCCGGTCGCTTTCCTGCCGGCTGAAGCCGGCGCAACAAACGCGCGGTGGCGGCGCGCAAATGTTTGCGGGCGCCGTACAGCGAGAGGCCATTGCGCAACGCTTCGCGACAGTGCGCTTCGGCGGGAAGATCTCGCGCCAACGCATCCTTCGTGTCGGCAGACAAGCTAGAAATCATTCCGATGCTCGCCGATGATCTCGTACAGCTCGGTACTGCGAATGCCGGGCGTCATCCGCAACGGCACCTCGCGAATCCTTACGGTCAGCGTTTTGGTCGCGTATGCGATCTCCAAAATATCGCCGGGCCGCACGTCGTAGCCCGGCTTCAGCGGCTTGCCATTCTTCGTGATGCGGCCGTGGACCAGCGCTTCATGCGCCTCGGTTCGCCGTTTGCTCAGGCGAGAGACTTTCATGAACTTGTCGAGCCGCATCGGCCTCCTGTTCGCCCGAGCGGCGGTTCATTCCAAGGATTACTTGACATATGTCGATATATCGTAATAGTATCGGGCTATGACGCACGAATTCTTTGGCCAGGGGGGTCCCTGGGACGTGTTGCGGAGATTCGGCCGGCGCCGCTTCAAACGCGGCGTGCTTCGCTGGATCGTGCTGGCGATTCTCGCCGAGGGCGAACGCCACGGCTACGACTTCATCAAACTTTTTCGCGAACGCTGGGGCGGTCCGGGCGCCGGTTCCATCTATCCGATCTTGGCAATGCTCGAAGAACAAGGGCTGATCGCCGGCCGTGACGTCGACGGCAAACGCGTGTACGTGATTACCGACAAAGGACGCGAGGTGCTCGCACGCGGGCCGCGTTTCGATCTCGGGGCGATGTTCGCCGAGTCCGCCGAAGAGAGTTCGCTGCAGCAAGCGATCAAGAAATTGATGGCGGCCTGTGCGCAAGCGCGCGATGCTGCGCCGGAGATCAGAGATCGCACGATCGAGATTCTCAATCGCGCGAGGAAAGAGATTTATACCGTGCTTGCCAACGAGTAGCCGGTGGCGGCGAGCAGTCCCGCAGCCCGACGCGCGGGAGTAAACGTATTCGACGAGAGCCGGCCGATGTGGCGGCTCTTCCTCATTTTTCTCGTACCGCTCATTCTGAGTAATGCGCTGCAATCGGTGTCGCAGACGATCGCGAGCATCTATCTAGGCCGTCTGATCGGCGTGCACGCGCTAGCCTCGGTCTCCGCGCTCTTTCCGATTCTTTTTCTGCTGATCTCGTTCTTGATCGGTCTTGCCAGCGGTAGCACCGTGCTTATCGGTCAAGCTTTTGGCTCAGGCAACATTCGTGCAATGAAGCGCGTGGCCGGAACGACGCTGTCGGTGAGTTTTGCGATTGGCATTATCGTCGGGCTGGTGGGGGTCTTCGAGGCCTATCCGCTGCTCGAACTCGTGCGTACGCCGCACGATATTCTGGCTGAATCCGCGCTGTACTCGCGAGTTGTCTTTGCCTACCTGCCGGCATTCTTTCCCTACATCGCGTACACGACGTTTATTCGCGGCACCGGCGACTCGCAGACGCCGTTTTACTTTCTGATCGTCAGCACGGTGCTGACCGCGATCCTCACGCCGGCGTTCATCTTGGGTTGGGTGGGATTGCCGCATAACATGGGCGTTGCGGGCGCCGCGATCGCCGGCTATATCGCCAATGCCGTTGCGTTTATCGCGATGCTTTTGTATTTGCGCAAACTCAAGCACCCGCTGCAGTTCGACTTCGAAATGTTGCGCGATATGCGCATCGATTGGCAGATTCTGCTCAAAGTCATCCGGATCGGCGTGCCGACCGGATTGCAAGTCATCATGCTGGCTTTGGCCGAGATCGCCGTGATCACGTTCGTCAACCGCTTTGGCTCCGATGCGACGGCAGCCTACGGCGCAGTGAACCAGATTGTCGGGTACGTCCAGTTCCCGGCGATCAGCATCGGCATTACCGCGTCGATCTTCGGAGCGCAATGCATCGGTGCCAAGCGTGAAGATAAACTCAACAGCGTGATTCGCTCGGGGGTCGCGCTCAATTATGCGATTGGCGCGGTGCTGATTGGCTTGTGTTATATCTTCGCATGGGACATTCTCGGCTGGTTCATCACGCAGCCACGCCCGCTCGATATTGCCCACGGGCTGTTGATGATCACGCTCTGGAGCTATCTGCTCTTCGGGAATAGCGCCGTCCTCAGCGGCGTGATGCGTAGCAGCGGCTCCGTATTTTGGCCGACAGTCAATGGTATCTTCGCGATCTGGGGCATCGAAGTTCCCGTGGCTTACCTGTTGATGCAGCACTTCGGAATCAACGGCGTCTGGATAGGCTATCCGGCGAACTACTTCGTCGTGCTAACGTTGAATTTTATTTATTACGAGTTTTTCTGGAAGCGCAAGACCCACGAACGCCTCATTTAGCGCTCGGTTAATATTCCGGCAACGACCAGGAAGAATATCGGCAAGCCGGGTATAGCGCGATCCCGGTATGGAAAAAGATCCGACCACCCGTGAACTGATGGATGCGTTGCTCGACTTTCAGAGCGGCGTTACCGAACAGTTCTCCATTGTCAATCGTAAGCTCTTAGAGCACGACCGCCGCTTCGACAGCATCGATGCCAAGCTGCTGGAACATGACCGCCGGTTCGAAGCGATCGATCGGCGCGTTGGCCATATCGAAACACGGGTCGAGGATTTGGAGCGCCGGCTGCCCGCTTACTAAAATTCCCTAGTGATAAAAGTAAGGGTCGAGCACGCTCACCGGCGTTACCGAATCCACCGGTAAGCCGTTCTTCTCTGCGACTGCCCGGATGGCACTTTCGCTTGGACCGTCATAAATGCAATATGTTTTCTTTTTGTCTTTGGTGACATAGCTGTGCACCCACGTCACACCTTCGCCCGCGTTATTATCCACGACGAGCGCGCACGCTTTGGAGCCGTCGTCCGACATCGGAATCTCTAAACCGTTCGGGAACGTCCGCTCGACCATAAATCGCGGCATATTAAACTCTCCTTTTTATTTACGTTTCTTATTCTTTGGGGTAACGCAGGTGCCTGAGGCGCGGCAAACGACAATCGGCTCGTTTAAATAATCGGCCGCGCTTTCGGAAACGTCAGTCCGCGCCGCGATGACTTTGCGGGCTTCGAATTTCATTTTGCGTGACGTATTGCCGGCCGATTCAATCCAGCCGCGCGCTTCAATGTAGTCGCCGGCGTGCACCGGCGCTAAAAACTCGACGCTGTCAAACGCGGCGAACAGCCCTTCGTCGCCGTCCAACTTGACGAGCAACTCGGTCGCAACATCGCCAAACAGCTGCAGCAAACGCGCGCCATCGATCAAATTGCCGCCATAATGCGCGTCGGCGGCGCTCATACGAACCCGGATCAGCGCTACGTCTTTGCCAGCTTCCACAGTTCCTCAAGTTCGTCCAGCGACATCTCCGAGAGCGACTTGCCTTCTTTGGTGGCGCGCGCCTCCATGAAACTAAAGCGCTTGAAAAATTTGTCGTTGGCCTCGCGCATTGCCGCCTCGGCGTCGATGCCGAGCGCGCGCGAAAGGTTCACGAGCGTGAAGAAAACGTCGCCGAGCTCTTCGCGCACGTGCGGATCGTCTTGCTTGGCACGGCGCGCGTCGGCAAGTTCGCGCAATTCCTCGACGAGTTTGTCCAGAATCTGATCGACGGCCGGCCAATCGAAGCCGACGCGGGCCGCCTTCTCTTGCATGCGCTGCCCGCGCTGCAGCGCGCCAAGGTTTTTCGGAATGCCTTCCAAGCGGCTGCGCCGTTTGCGTCCGGTTTCTTCTTCGGCCTTCAGCCGCTCCCAATTCTTCCATTGTGCGTCGACGTCTTCAATCACCGCTTCGCCGAAAACGTGCGGATGACGGCGGATCATTTTATTGGAAAGCGCATCGATAACGTCGGCGCTCGTAAATCGTCCGGTTTCGCTACCGAGTTGCGCGTGGAAGACGATCTGCAGCAGCAGATCGCCGAGCTCCTCGCACAGCGCGTCTTCGTCGCCCTGTTCGATCGCTTCAACGACTTCGTACGTCTCTTCGATCAAATACGGCACCAGCGTCCGATGTGTCTGCTCGCGGTCCCAAGGACACGACCGGCGCAAGCGTGCCATAATTTCAATTAGTTCATTCCAACTATAATGCGTCGAGCCGGGCGGCAGGGGAACCAGCGGCATCGCGAGCGCCGCGGACAATGTTTCGCGCGGCATTCCCGGAACGATTTGCGTTTCGACGTGACGCTCTTCGAGCGCACGCACCAGTTGCGGGAGGCCGGGGAAGTCTGAGAGCGGATTGCCGAGGACGCCGATTGCGATTTTTTCCTCGTTCCTCTGCATGACCGCATTCGCAAATGCCTCTATCGCGTCGGAATTGCCGCGAAAGAATGCTGACGGATCAGAGATCAAATCGTCAACAACATTCACGCCGTTCTCGCGCAAATAATTGACAAGTTCAGATGGCGCGAGCAAGACTGCGGCGCGCGATGCATCGCGCAGCGCTTCGAGGCTGCCGAGCGTGAGTAATCCCGGATCCCCTGGCCCCAACCCGGTTATGCGCACGAGCATGGTGCGCTTGTGCGGCTACTTCTGGGTGCTGCTCGGAGCCGGCGGCGGTACCGGTGCAACGGGCGGCGGTGAGGGGAAGAGATCGGCAAAGCGCTGATCCTGCACATCGATCTTTGCGCTCTGTTGCAAGCCTTGCAAAAATTGCTGAATGAGCGGGGTTTCTTGTTGCTGGTGCAGCATCTGCGTGATGCGCGCGCGAGAATTCGCAAGCGTGGCCTTGACCGCGGGCTTGCGGCCTTCCACGACGATAATATGATACCCCAGCGGCGACTTGATCGGCGGACTCACTTTCCCAATCGGTCCGCTGAACGCATACTGCTCGAACGGCGCAACCATGCGTCCGCGCGGGAACCAGCCTAACTCACCGCCGATGCCCTTACTGCCCGGATCGATTGAATATTGTTTGGCTTCAGCCGCGAAATCTTTGCCTGCTTTCAGATCGGCTTCCACTTTTTGCGCCGTCGCTGAATCGGCAACCAAGATATGCTTGGCTTTCGCCTGCGCGGGCTGATCGAGAGCAGCGTGATTGATTGCGAAGTATTGCGCAATCTGATTGTTGCTGACGGTGACCTTGTTGCTCAGCGCCTTGTCCAAAATAAGTTGACGCCGAATCAAATCCTGGACATCTTGTTCGGTTAAACCGCGCGTCTTGAGCATCTGATCCCATTCGGCCTGGGGATACTGGCCTTTATACTGACCTTCCATTTTGTTGATCTCGGCTGGACTCACGTTAATGTGATGCGTTTGAGCATACTGGTCGATCAGATCGTCGGTGACCATGAGCTGCAGCATACCGCGCGCCGTAACCGGTGAAGTGCTATTCTCAAGCTTGTTGTCGAGTTGGTCGCGCGTAACCGCTTGACCGTTGACCGTGAGAATGGTATTGCCGCCGCCGCACGCGGACAAGGCAAGCAGTGCCGCGGCGAATCCCGCGAGCAGGGTGACTCTACTGCGCTTCATTGAACCTCCGAACCGCGCCGCATTCGCGGGAAGGACTACATCGCCTCCAAAAGCTCGCGCAGCAGCGGCATCCACACCTCTTCGGTGCGCTGTCCGCCGCGTGGCCCGGGGAGTTCGACGGTCACCTTGCCTTCACCGAATCGGAACCGATTGTCGGTCAGCTTTTGAAAACGCGCGACCGCGCCCGGTTGCAGCGCAAAACCGCTGCCGACACCGAGCGTGAGGCGACGCTCCTCGACCACCACGCGCGTGACGTGTTTTTGCAATGCGATCGCGCGCAATTTGCTGAGCTCCACCAGATTTTCGAGCGGTTGCGGCAGTGGGCCGAACCGATCGCGCACGCCGTCGGCAATCTCTTGTACTTGAGCTTGTGTGCGCGCCTTGGACAACTGCTGATAGACCGCAATCTTCTGCGAAACTTGCGGAATGTAGTCATTCGGGACGTAGGCGTCAATCTTCACGTCGATGACGGCTTCACGCGTCTCTTCCGGCGCTTGCTCGCCTTTGCGTTCGGCGATGGCATCTGCAAGCAACTGACAGTACGTGTCAAATCCGACCGATGCGATAAAGCCGGACTGCGCCGCGCCTAAAAGATTTCCCGCGCCGCGGATCTCTAGATCGCGCATTGCGATCTGCAGTCCACTGCCCAGGTGCGCGAATTCGCGGATCGCTTCGAGCCGCGCTTTGGCTTCCTCCGACAGCGCCTTGTGCGCTTGGTACAGCAGATACGCGTAGGCTTGATGATTCGATCGTCCGACGCGCCCGCGCAATTGATAGAGCTGCGCGAGGCCAAATTTGTCGGCGTCGTTGACGATCAACGTATTGACGTTGGGAATGTCGATGCCGTTTTCGATGATGGTGGTCGCGACGAGCACGTCGATCTGCCCTTCGATAAATGCCTGCATGACGGGCTCGAGCTCGCTCTCGTTCATTTGTCCGTGCCCGACTGCGACGCGTGCGCGTGGAACGAGTTTTTCGAGTGCTTTTTGCACCGCGTAGATCGACTCGATCCGGTTGTGCAGATAATAGACTTGTCCGCCGCGATCGAGCTCGGCGGTGATCGCATGCTGCACCACGGCATCGTTGGCCGGCACGACGACCGTCTTGATCGACATGCGGTTCTTCGGCGGCGTTTGGATGAGCGAAAGATCGCGCACGCCCATCAGCGACATGTGCAGCGTTCGCGGGATTGGGGTCGCCGAGAGCGTCATCACGTCAACACTGGCGCGCAACGCTTTGAGCCGCTCTTTTTGCATGACGCCGAAACGCTGCTCTTCGTCCACGATGATAAGCCCGAGATCGGCGAAGACTACGTCCTTTTGCAAGAGGCGATGCGTTCCGATCACAATGTCAACGCGTCCGGCAGCGAGCTCACTCAGGATCTCGCGCTGCGCTTTTTTGCTCTTAAAACGCGAGAGCTCTTCGATCACCATCGGAAATCCCGCGAAGCGCGAGGCGAATGTACGATAATGCTGCGCCGCCAGCAACGTCGTCGGAACAAGAATTGCAACTTGTTTTTTATCGGCGACTGCTTTAAAGGCAGCGCGAATCGCAACTTCGGTTTTTCCGTAACCCACGTCGCCACAGACGAGGCGATCCATCGGACGATCGCGTTCCATGTCGGCTTTGCTTTCGACGATCGCCTTGAGTTGATCGGGCGTTTCATCGTACGGAAATGCGTCTTCAACCTCGGCTTGCCACGGCGTATCGGGCGCGAACGCGTGGCCGCTCGCGAGTTCGCGCTCTGCGTAGAGCTGCACGAGCCCGTCGGCGATCTTTCCGAGCGATTCGGAGACGCGCATTTTGGTCCGCGCCCAGTCTGCGCCGCCCATGCGGGAAAGCCGCGGAACCGCGCCCTCCGACGCGCTGTATTTTGAGATCTGGTGCATCTGCGTGACCGGCACGAGCATCCGATCCGTGCCGGCATAGCGCAGATCGAGATAATCTTGCGTCGCGCCCAAAATCGTTTCGGTGCGCAACCCGAGATACTGTCCGATGCCGTGAACCGCGTGCACCACATAGTCGCCGACGCGCAGGTCGGCAAGCGTGACCGGCACGCCTTCTTTGACCGCGCGAATTTTGACGCGCTTTGGCGGAAGACCGTAGATCTCACGATCGCCCAGCACGTGCAAACGCAGGCTCGGCACGCTAAACCCGGCTTCGATCGATCCGTGATCGATCGTGATGGCGCCATCTAATGGCAGGGCGGCAGCGGTGACAATGTCCGCCGTGCGCGCCGCACCCGACGTGACCAGCACGACCCGTTCGCCGGCGTCGATCCATTGGCGCAATGCGTGGGTGAAGAGCTCGATTTGGCGGTTGAAATGATCGGCGGGCCGCATTTCGAGAACAGCAGATTCGATGATGCGCGGCAACCATGCCGGCGGCTGCGTCGCTTCGATGCCGCCGGGAAGAACGAGTGAACGAAATCGCGCAAAACTCGGCGCGAGATCGGCGAGATGCGGAAACGGCGCGGAGACTTCCGCGAGGAGCGCTTCCTGAACGTCGGAGCTGCGTACGGCGAGCTCGCCTTCCGCGAGGGCTTGCAAAAGCACACTCTGTTCTCGGGTGCGCTCGTCGTCGAGTGCGCGCTCGATATCGCTGAGCATCGCGGGCTCTTCCAGCAGAAGCGTTGCATGCGATGAGAGATAATCCAAAACGGTTTCGGGACGATCGTATACCAGCGATAGCCACGCATCCGGAATGTCCGTGCCACTTTCGATATAGCTGCGTGCCGCGCGCATGACGTTGTCGGGTGCATCCAACCGCGCGAGCAATCGATCGCGCAGCGCGGGATCGCGCGGAATCTCGTTCCATGGAAGAATATCGAGCGAATGCAGCTCGCCTTCGCTGCGCTGGGACTCGAGATCGAACGGGCGGATGCTTTCAACCGTATCGCCGAAAAACTCGACGCGCGTCGCGCGCTCGGCGTTCGGTGTAAAGAGATCGAGGATGCCGCCGCGCACCGCAAATTCCCCAGCCGCGCTCACGACGTCGCCGTGACGATAGCCAAGCTGGTACAGCCGCTCTATCGTTTGGTCCCAACCTGCATCCGCGCCAATCGCCAATGTGAACCGCAAACGCTCGAAGTGTTCCCGCGGCATCACGTACTGGCGCAACGCGGAGAGAGGCGCCAGCGTGATCCCTGGTTTGCCGCCGAGAAGGTCGTTCAGCAGCGCCATACGCGCGCTGCGTTCCGACGGGCTTTCAAGCGCGCCGATCGTTTCATCGCGCGACCGTAAGAGGGCGACACTCCTGGCTTCGTCTTCTTGCAAGTAATACAGAAGGTCGGCGAAGCTCCGCTCGGCGGCATCCGCCGTCGGGACGACGACAAACACCTGGCCGCCGATCGCGCGGTAAAGCGCCGCTAAGAGCGCCGGCCGCGCGACTGCGATCGTTTCGTGCAGGCTGAAGGCCTGGCCGCCGCCCGCACCTCGCAGGCGCCCGAGGATCTTTGCGAGGGACTTCGCCCCCGAAAGGGCATGGAGCAGCGCCTCCGCGGCGCCGGGCCGGGGGGTATGGACCTGGGCAGGCGCGAGACCAGTCATTGTCCCGAGGATGCAACCCTGGTTTTTTCCAGCGGGTTTCGGGTATTAGCAGTCTAGCGCATAGAGTGCTAAACAATTTTTCCTATAGGAGGTATTGTTGATGGCTAATCTGTTGAGCCGGGAGCGC
>DASYYA010000065.1:0-4612 GCA_035934355.1 Candidatus Rubrimentiphilum sp.
CTTGTCAAGGCAAATAACGGTTGTGGAGCCCAGGGTTTCAACGCTCGAGAGGCGGCGAACGAGAGCGTTATCTTTTGCTAATCGCCAGGCTCCCAAGGCGAGATATAACGTATAGACCATCGGCAACTCTTCGGGAATGGCCGCCATGGCAAGACTAATCCCCGCAATGATTGCAAGCGGCCACACGTCGCCGTGCATGCGCCCGACCGCAATCACCATCGCGCAAACTATGACAACACCGATTCCAATCTGGAAGACGAGGCGATGAATAATGCGCTCGAGTGGCGTGCGTGATTGACTGATCTGCGCCATCGCGCGGCCGATCCGCCCATACTCCGTGTGCGCTCCCGTCTGTTCCACGATCGTCAACGCACGTCCGGAGCGAACGATCGTTCCGGCAAGCACGCGCGTGTCATCAGCGCCGACGTGCTTCTCGACGGGTAGCGATTCGCCGGTCAGCGTGGATTCGTCAACGAGTAAACGCGTGCTCTCGATGAGCCGCGCGTCGGCCGCAACGACGTCGCCTTCGCGCAGGAGAAGCGCATCGCCCGGAACGACTTCGCGCGCCGGAATACTCTGCTCGATGCCGTCACGGATCACGCGCGCCTGCGCGGGCGCGATGGCTTTCAGGCGTTCGAGCGCCCGATCCGATCGATATTCGAGAATCGCCGTGACCAGAAAGATCGGCACGAGTGCACCCGCTGTGACGGCGGCATCGAATCGGTCGCCGAGTACCGCATATGTTCCGCCGGCGATCGCGAGTAAGAGAACCATGGGATCGGCGACGAGCCGTACGATCCATGATAGTAGGGAAGCCGCGTTCCGGCTGGGCGTCAACTCGTTCAGGCCGGTCGCCGCCAGACGAATCGCGGCCTCATCGCGCTTTAACCCTCGAGCCGGCGCAATAAGCGCTTGCGCTGTCACCATCCCATCCTACCGCGTGGCCTTTTCGGCGCTAAGAAGAGGCTTCCCAGGTCGTGACAACGTCCTTCTCAACCGGCGCCTATCTTTAAGGGGTGGGGGATTTGGTTATGTATCCGCTGGTTTACGACGACGCTCAAGAGTTATTGGGGCGTTATGGCATTCATGCGCCCGTCAGTGACGAGCGTTTCTTGCGTCACGGGCAAATCGATTTAGGCGTGCCTATCGGCATCGAAGCGTTTGCGGACGAGACGGGGCAGAAGTTTATCGCCTTGCATGCGCACGATTTTGGAACGGTCCGGCCATGCCCACTAACCTATGAAGTTGCCGAATCGATGGTCGAGCAGCTCCATGCCGAGGGTTGCGTGCCACTCAGCGGCATTATGCGGCTGATGTTAACCAATCTGTTGGTTCGCAGCACCAAGCTCTTTCTCAAGGAAAACCTGGAAAATCTTTCCTTAAGTCCTATCTACGTTCGCAAGAACGACTACAGGATCGGAGCGGTGAAAGTGTTCAGCGGGAAAAATCTGCGCGTCCACAAGCGACTCGCACCGGATGCCCACGACCGCCGCGCGGTGTTCCCCTACCGCCCCACCGCACGCGTAAGTTAAACCGTCTGCAGAAAAAGAGCCGCGTGTGCGACTCTTTCTCCTCGCGGACGCGCCGGTGAAAACGCTAGCTCCTTAAGGAGCTCTAGGTTCGGCCTCTGCGAGCCGCCTTGGCTCGAGTCTGGTCCGATATGCGTTTGCGATAGCGCGTCGGCTCGATTACAAGCGTACGCCGCGATCGAGAAAATCCGGTGAACGTTTTTTCATAGGGCATTCACGAGGCTTAACTAATCTAAGGTGGCATCATGACGCGAAAGATTCTGCTCGTTTGCGGCATCCTGTCGTCGCTCGTATATCTCAGCATTGACCTCGCGGCGCTGCTGAAATATCCCGGCTACGATTTTTTTTCGCAAACCATTAGCGAGCTCTCGGCGATCGGCGCACCTTCGCGGTCACTCGTCGTTGCGCTCGGAGACGCATACACCGTGCTGATTATCGCCTTCGGCCTGGGGGTTTGGCTCTCGGCCGGCGATAAGTGGGCTTTGCGCGCCGCGGGAGCTTTGTTGATCGCTGAAGCGGTCTTCGGCGCCTTTTGGCCGCCGATGCATATGCGCGGAGCCGGCGTTACGCTGACGGATACACTTCACATTGCTTGGACCGCCGGCTGGTTGGTCCTAACGATGGCGGCCCTGGGCTTCGCGAGAACCGCGCTTGGAAAGCCATTCCTCTACTACACGCTCGCGACCATCGCGCTTGTCATTTTGTTTGGCGTCCTCACAGGTCTGCAGGGTCCGCGGATTCCGCAAAACCTGCCGACACCGTGGGCCGGCGTAACCGAGCGCATCGGCATCGGCGCGTTTTTACTCTGGATTGTTGTATTGGGAGTTGTATTATGGCCTCAACCAAGGTTATCCGCAGCTTTGCAAGCGGCTTGGCGCTCTCGCTAGCGTCATACGCCGCGATTATTCGTCCGCGCTTACTACGTTGGGGCGCGACCGACGAAGAACTGAAGTCGGTGTATCCCGGTGCCGGCTTGATCACCCGTGGAAAGCGCGCGCCTACATTAGCGATCACGATCGACGCGCCACCTTCGGCCGTGTGGCCGTGGCTCGTTCAGATAGGATACGATCGCGCCGTCTATTACAGCTGGGATCTTTTGGACAATCTGGGGCGGCACAGCTCGGATCGTATTCATCCCGAGTGGCAGTCGCTGGCGATGGGTTCGCGGATCAAGGCAATGGGTGTCGACGGATGGGAAGTCGCGATGCTTGAACCCCAGCGATTCCTCGGATTGCGTCCGATGCCCGGCTACGGAGCGGATGCGCTTTGGGGCTTCTGGTTGAAAGAGCTACCGGGCAATCGCACGCGGCTTATCGTGAGCGGATATTGGACCATGCGGCCATCGTGGTTGCAGCCCTTCGTGAGTTTCTTCTTTTACGAGTGGACGCACTGGATTATGCAAACGCGTCAGCTCGCAAATCTCAAGCGTCGCGCCGAACGCGCCTGGGGATCTGAGCAACGTCATACCTTTATGCCGAATGTCGAACTGAGCGAAAGGAATATTCAAATTGGGGCGAGTTGACGGTAAAGTTGCGGTCGTTACCGGCGGTGCAATGGGAATTGGAAAGGCTTGTGCCGCGCTCTTGCAACGCGAAGGCGCGAGCATCGTCGTAACCGATGTCGATGAGCGCAACGGGCGAACAGTCGCCGATATGGCCGGCGGTTTGTTCGTGAGTCATGATGTTTCTTCGGAAACGGGTTGGGAGACCGTAGTGCGAGAGACGGTTGAACGGTTTGGCCACCTTGACATACTTGTAAACAATGCCGGCGTTGGAACAACGGGCAACGCCGAAGAGGCGACGCTGGAGCGCTGGCGCACTTTGATGAGCATAAACTGTGATGGCGTGTTCCTTGGAATCAAACATGCCATACCGGCGATGAAACGCTCGGGCGGCGGCTCGATTATCAATCTTTCTTCCATTTTGGGATTAGTCGGCGATGCCGGCGCTGCGGCGTACTGCGCAAGTAAGGGCGCCGTCCGTCTCCTTACGAAATCCGCTGCGCTGCATTGCGCCCGAGCCGGATACAAAATCCGGGTGAATTCAGTCCATCCCGGTTACATCGCGACGCCCATGGTCGAAAACTTCCTGCAGGCCCAGAAGGCTCCCGAAGCCGCACGCCACGCTCTCGCTTCGCTCCACCCGCTCGGCCACATCGGCGAACCCGACGACGTTGCCTACGGCGTGCTCTATCTCGCATCGGACGAGTCGAAGTTCGTTACCGGGTCCGAACTGGTCATTGACGGAGGCTACACCGCAGCGTAAAAGCAAAGCCACAGCCATGAAAGGTTTAGAAAGATGACTCGGCCCGAATCGTTTTCACGCTTAAGCCCGCTCGCACTCGCAACCGGTACGGCCGCCGCTAGCATCGTTGCGGTGATCCTTCATCTGCTGTTCCGGTTAGCTCAGCCTTACGGCATGTACGGTACGTACATGGCCGGTCCGTTCGGGCATCCTCCGGCCATGATGCACGGTCCTATTGGAGGTTTCATATTCTTGGCGGCAATCGGAGCAATAGTGCTGGCAGGCGTCTTCGGTGCGATCGTAGCTGCCGTTTATAACTGGACGATTTTGCGACTGCAGCACAGATGAAATCGCGTAGTTGTCTAGCTTGGCGATACCGCCTTTGGGCGAAGCCCGATAAGAACTGCTGCTAGGATCACCGCGACGACGATGCGCACGATAATGTAGTTCGCGGGAAAGTACGTGCCGATGTGCAGCGACCAGATCGAATATGCATTCAGTAAGGCCGATGCCAACAAGAAGAAAACGAGCGTGTCGATCACGGCGACGTGGCGCACCGGGTCACGCGCCGTTACGCAGAGCAAATACGCGATGCCAATCGCGATAATGCCGAGCGCTTTCAAGAAAACCATTACGAGGCCCGTCGTCGGAAGCCCCAGGCTCGCTGGGGCCATCGAGAGCACCCAACCCGAGGCGAACACCAGAACGAGTCCGGCGATTACCTCGAGCACCGACAGAACATAGAGCACCGTACTCAGCGTGCGATAAGGCTGAACAGCAGTCATGTTAGACCTCCAATAAGGGGTCGTACGGCAAGTGCCATCATGCGCTCCTCTTGTA
>DASYYA010000087.1:0-6992 GCA_035934355.1 Candidatus Rubrimentiphilum sp.
GTCACTTCGAGAACCGTTAAAGGAAAGCGCGCGTCGTAACCGACTTTGCTGCAGCGTCCGCAGCTCATCGCTCCGCGGGGCAGACGGCGGCGTAAAATCTCGAGCGCGCATTGCTCGCAGCGTAGAATATACCGCTTAGCCGATTCGTTGAACGGCTTGGCATTTCCGAGATCGTGATAGATCGACGTCATCCCGCATTCGTGCATCTTCTTGCGAAAATCCGGACCGTGCCCGGTGTCGCCGGTACGATCGTGCAGCCACGCGTGAATCATTTCGTGCAGCAGCGTCTCGCGCAGCGCCTCGGGGTGCTCGCGAAAATGCTTGGTCGAAAGTTCGATCAGCACCGGGTGAGTGCTGTAGGTGATGCGCCCGGCCGAATTCGAGAAGCGCGCGTTGTATCGGATGCGGCAGACCGGCACTTCGCCGTTGAAATAAAAGTTGTTCAACTCCGCAAAGAGCAGCTGCAGATCGGTTTCGGTCGGCACCAAGAGTTTGTTCGTGGTGCGTCCAACATTTTCTTGGTGACCCAATCTCCACATCGCGGGCTGCCGGCCCGTGTCTATCTTCCCATCGTTGTTGTTATCGCCGCCATCTTTCTTGGCGTCATCGGATGGTTGGTCAATATTGGTTTTGGAACCGGAGGCTCGGTCTTTGGCAAAGGGACCGGTGCAGCCGCAGCTCCGCGCCAAGCCGTTCCTGGAACCGCGGCCGTGAATGTCGAGGGCGGACCACCCGCAACGGTGCGCATTCAGTTGCAAGAATTGCAGGCGCGCATCGCCCGCCATCCCAAAGACGACGTGGCGCTGACGCAGCTCGGCGATCTCTATTTGGCGGTTGAAAAATATGCGCAAGCGATTCCCTATTACAAGCGCGCACTCTCGGCCAATCCGCATAATGTCGCGGCACAAGAAGGTTTAAGCGAAGCGCGCGCCGGCTTGAACGGCAGCTGATGCGGCTCTACCTGTCGTGCGACATGGAAGGCACCGCCGGCGTCTGCAGCTGGCTGCAGTGCGATCCCTCAAACACGCACGAATATCCGGTATACCGCCGCTACATGTCGCAAGAAGTGCGCGCAGCGATCGACGGCGCGCGCAAAGGCGGCGCGCGCGAAGTCGTGATCAACGATTCGCACTGGGATATGCGCAATCTGCTCTGGGACGAACTGCCGCCGGACGTGCGCGTGATCTCCGGCGGGCGCAAACCGTTCTCGATGACGCAAGGCTTGGGCGCCGGGTTCGACGGCGCGTTCTTCACAGGATATCATGCGCGCGCGAGCGACGAAAACGGCGTGCTGGGGCATACCTATACGGCCGAGACGCTCTACAACGTGCGCATCAATGGCATCGAATGTAGCGAGGCGCTGCTCAACGCCGCGATGGCGGGATACTATGGAATCCCGTTGCTGTTCATCAGCGGCGACCGCGTCATCGTCGAACATACCCAAAAGCACATGCCGTGGGTGACGGGCGTTATCGTAAAGGAAGGTATCGGGCATTATGCGGCCGACTCGATGACGCCCAAAGCTGCGCAGAGCGCGATCCACGAAGGCGCGGTACAGGCGATTCGCAACGCCGGCGAGGCGCAGCTTTTTACGTTCGAACCGCCGCTAACGCTAGAGATCGATACGACGGCAATCGAGCAAGCCGATTTCATCGAGTTGATGCCGGGCTATCAGCGCATTGCCGGCCGCACCGTGCGCTACGAAGCCAACGATTACCCCGCGATCTTCCGCGCCTTTGTCGCTGCCTTTCGCTTAGGCGGCGCAGCAACTCAGCGGTCGTGAATATCCGAGATCAGCGCGGAGCGCCTGTTAAAATGAAAATCTATATTTCTTGCGATATGGAAGGCACGGCCGGGGTCAGCAGTTGGGACCAAGTTGATGCGCGCAACTACACGCGCGACTACTTTATCTACCAGAAATACATGACGGCGGAAGTCTGCGCCGCGATTGCGGGCGCACGGAAGGCCGGCGCGCGTGAGTTCTTGGTCAACGATTCGCATGGCCCAATGCGCAATATCCTACTCGACGAGTTGCCCGAGAATGCGCGCGTCGTGTTTGGCAATCGCAAGCCGTTTTCGATGGTCGAACGCGTGGACGCCTACGATGCCGCCTTCTTCACCGGCTACCACGGCGCGATCGGCGAGCGCAACGCGACGCTCTGCCACACGTATACGCCGTCGGTGGTATACAACGTGCGCGTCAACGGCGTGCGGTGCAGCGAAGCCACGCTGAATGCCGCGCTCGCAGGATATTACAACGTGCCGGTCGTGTTAATCACCGGCGACCGTGTCACGGTCGAGGACGCCACGGCGCAGATGCCGTGGATAACCGGCGTTATCGTGAAAGAAAGCATCGGTAACTACGCCGTCGATTCGCTCTCGCCGCAAGCCGCGCAAGACGCGATCCGCGACGGCGCGGCTCAAGCGCTCAAGAATCTTAACGCCGCGTTGCCGTTCGTATTCGATCCGCCGATCCAACTCGAAATCGACGTCGCGAAGATCGAACAAGCCGATTGGATCGAATTGATTCCCGGTTTCGAACGTACCGCCGACCGCACAGTATCCTTTACGACAAATAGCTATCCGGCGGCGTTCAAAGCGTTTGTCGCCGCCTTCCGCATGGGCGGTGTCGCCGACCAGCGCGCTTAATCTTTCGTCACCCACACCGACATGCGGACGACAAACCCAGTTGCTTGTAACTGCAAATTCCAGCAACCCGGTGCGGGAAATTCTATCGACTGCACGCCGGCGTGAAACACTCGAAGGAAACTTGCTCCTCCCAAAGATCGGGCCGAAATAGTCATGGCAGTGACGTTCGCACTTTGCGGCGTACGCCGCAGCCAGCTGATAAGCGATCCATGCATTTGGAGCGGAGTGTACGACTTGCCATCTTTTCCGCGGTCCGAGTTCTCAAGCACCATCGCGAAGCCACCGAAGCGCGGCTCGGCGTTGATGAACGGCGCGCGCCACGGATAACCCGCATTCCCGTATACAGGCGATGCGTTGCAACTTACCGGAATAGCGGCAGCTGAATGAAGCACGAGATCCTGTTCTCCGAAGGCCTGCGCTAAAATCAACCCAATCCCGATCCACAGTTTCATGGATCAACTGCCTTTTGCAGCGGCTTCGGGCGCGCCAATCGCCGCCGCGATCTCGATCACGTCAGCTTCATCCAGTGACAGCTGCCCCATCACTTTTTCATAAACTGCAATCGTTTCTTCGCTCTTGCTACTGGCGGCGCGCTCTTCCCGTAAGCGCTTGATCTCCTCGGTCACCCGATGCGCGAGTTCATTGTTCACTTGCACGCCTTGCCGTGCCAGTTCCGCCTCGTGCTTGCGCAGTGTGTCTTCTACAAGCGCGACGCCGGAGTGTTTTCCGAAAATCCACGAGATTTGGCCGCCGACAAGATTCGCCGGCACCGCTTCATACATTCGGCGATCGATCAGCATAGCATGCGTGTGAATGCCCGACTCATGCGCGAAGACTTTTGAACCGACGATCGGCTCGTGCTGCTGCATCGGCACGCCGCTCATGCGTTCCATAAAGCGCGCCAGTTCGCGCAGCTTATTATACTTGAATCCCGGAATTTCGATGCCATACAGGACGTTGAGCGCAGTAACAAACTCATGCAGTTTCACATTGCCGGCGCGCTCGCCGTACCCATTGGCCGTCACCGATACAACTTTGAAGCCGCATGACACGGCTGTGATCGCATTGATCGTGCCCAGGCCGTAATCGTTATGAAAATGGCACACCATCGGTAAACCTTGCGGCATCGCAGCGACGATGCGCGAGCAATACCAGCGCGCCGCTTCGGGCGTTAGGCACCCGACGGTGTCCGGCCACGCCGGCCGATCGCCGCCGGCTTCCAGGCTGCGTTTGAAATAGCGAATGAAGTACTCGACGTCGCCGCGGCTGCCGTCCTCGGCGCCGAATTCGATAAAGGTTACGCCGCGTTTGCGCGCGTGCCGAATCGCATCGCACTGCAGTTTGATGTTCGCTTCGCGATAGAACTCTAGCGGCAACTCCAGCCACTCCCGCTCGTCGCGGCCCTCGAGCTTGAGCAGCGTTTTGCCGATCTTGTACTTTAAGTGCAGATCGCTGCCGCTGGTAAAGATGAAAAACGTCACCTCGGATGGCGAGATGCCGCCTTCCTCGAGCGTCTGTACCGTGATGTCAATGTCTTTGGGATTGCTGCGGCACATCACGACGATCTCGACTTTGCCGAGCTCTCCGCGACGTTTAGCATCCATGACTAGCTGTAGCGTTTTGCGATCGCCGGCCGACGCAGCGGGAAAGCCAACGCTCATGATATGCACGCCGACGGCTGACAAATGCTTGGCGATCTCGAGTTTTTGTTCAGGCGTATAGCAGACGCCCGGCATTTGCTCGCCGTCGCGCAGCGTTTCGTCGTAGATGCGAATCTCCGATGGATCGGGGAACGTGAGGCCTTTAGTGAAATCGCGCGGATCGCGAATGAGTTGCCCGATCGGCTCCTTCAGCTCCACAAGTCTAGGTTCTCGTCGCGCGGCTTAAGCCCCGCGTCGGCCGCAGCGCTTGACTGTGCGCGGCGCGTGTACAGGCGCATTTCGGAGATGTCCCGCGGAAAGAGCAGTTCAAGCGTCCAGTCAAATGCGACGCGTAACTTGCGGTCGAGACCGGGCAGACGTAACAGGTAATACGTTCGCCACAAGAACCAAGCGAGAAACCCGGTGAGGACGCGATCGCCAGGAAGCTGCGCCACCGCCTTGCGCGCGCCCAGCGACGCCATCATGCCGAGCGACGTGTACGCGAACAAACGCGCCGGCCGTTGGTGCAAGCGCGCGATGAGATTGGCAGCTAATACGGGCGCTTCGCGTATCGCGTGCTGCGCCGTCGGCGGATAAAACCCGCCCGAGCCATTCGGTATTGCAGCGCAATCGCCACACGCCCAAACATTGGGATGTCCGGCGACACTGAGATCCGGCAACACCAGAATCGCACCGTTCTTGGCGCGCGGCAAACTTTCGGTTCCGGGAAGAATTGCGGGTTTGATGCCGGCGCTCCAGATAATCGTCCGCGTCGCGATCCGCGTACCACTTTCGAGCTCGAGACCGCTCTCGTCGGCACGGCGTACGCCGTCGCCGGTCAACACTTTCACTCCGCGACGGCGCAGATCGCGCGTCGCATACTCTCCCATGCGCGCCGGCAATCCGCGCAAGAGCGTTTGCGCGCCCTCGACTAACACGATCGAAACGTCGTCACGATGCACGTTGGGATAATATCGAGCCACATTATGAAAGAGTTCGACGAGTTCGCCGGTGGTCTCCACGCCGGTAAAACCGCCGCCCACCACCACGAGTGTTAGCAGCTGTTTCCTTTCCTCTGCGGAAACGCTGTCGGCTAATTCCAACAGCCACATCAATCGATTACGCAGTATGCTCGCATCTTCGAGCGTCTTCAACGCAAAGACGCGCTCGGCAACGCCGGGAAGCCCAAACGTGGATGTCGCGGCGCCGATACCGACGATCACCTGATCGAATCGCAAGCGCTCCGTCATTCCGGTAAGAATGTGCGTGAACGCGACTTCGCTATCCTCAAGCTCGACTGCGGTAACATCGGCGAGAATAAACTGCGTGCGTTGCAGCTGCGCGCGAATCGGCGTCACGATGTGGCGCGCATCCAAAGCTCCCGAACTTACTTCTGGAAGCATCGGTGTAAAGAGCGAGAAATTTTCGCGGCTAATGAGCGTCAGTTCGGCTTCATCCGGTCGAAGCAAACGTTCCAAATGACGCGCCGCATTGACTGCAGCAAAACCGCCGCCTAATACGACAATGCGCACATCCGCAAATTCGGCAGTAAAGGAAGCAGGCCCCGTGCGGGCTTTCAAACGCGACGCTTCGAAGGTTCGCGCGTGAGCGACGATCCCAAAAAACTTAAAAACCCGTACGCAGCCGGCTGGACTGCCGAGCGTCCCGAAGACCGGCAGTACGACGTCCCGCAAGACGAGTACCAGTCGCCGGATAGCGCGGGCAAACGCACGCAGAAAGTGGCCAAGGGACTGGGAACGGCAGGTCTGGGCATCGCGGTGTTGCTCTCGAAGTTCAAGGGGCTGCTGCTGATTCTGCTCAACCTCAAGTTTGCGGCGATCGCCATCAAGCTTTTTTGGTTCGCCGGATCATTCTTGGCGTCGATCTGGTTTTACGCGCTCTTCTGGGGTTGGAAGTTCGCGGCGGCGTTTGTTGTCTTGATCGCGATCCACGAGTTTGGCCACTGGTTTACCATGCGATTTTACGGCGTGCCCTCGAGCTTACCGTTTTTCATTCCCGGAATGGGCGCACTCGTGAACATGCAAGGGAAGCCGCCCTCGGCCTTTCACGAATCGTTGATCGCCTTCGCCGGGCCGGCCGTCGGATCGCTCGCCTCGGCGCTCTGCGCGTGGATCGGATTTCAAAACCACGATCCGTTTTGGATAGCGGTGGCGTACGTCGGATTCTTTCTGAACCTCTTTAATCTCGCGCCGGTGATGCCGTTGGACGGGGCACGCATCGTCGGATCGATCTCGCCGCGAATCTGGGTGGCGGGATTGATACTCTTTCTCGCCGGCATCTTTATCTTTCGTATCTTCAATCCGTTGATTTGGATTCTGGTTCTGCTCAGTCTTCCGCAAGTATGGGCCGCTTTCAAGGGACAGCTCGATCCGCGCTATTATGCCATCCCGATCGAGCAACGGTTGACTGTTACGGCACTCTATTTCGGATTAGCCGGAGTGCTGTTTGCGGGGATGTTGTACACGCACGTCTCCGTCGGCCGTCATTTCATTGCCCAATAAAAAACTCCGAGCCGTGGCACTAAGCGCCGCGGTCATCGCCGCTGTCGCGGCATTGATATTTGCACGACCGCACGCAACCGTCGGCCCACCGCTGCGTGACTTTGAAGCGTACTATGCCGCCGGAGCGACGTGGGCTGCAGGCGAGGACCCATACAGCCTTTCGATCTGGGCCCATGAGCGC
>DASYYA010000091.1:0-3415 GCA_035934355.1 Candidatus Rubrimentiphilum sp.
AAGTCGTAGACACTTCGCGCGCGACCTTTCGGAAAGAATCGCCGCAGCCCGGCGACGTCTTCATCTAGTAGGAAGCCATACCGGTAGCTGCTCATCGTGACGCTGGGGCCCGCCGATATGCTCTCGGCTGTAGCTGCCGGCTCAGGCGGCACCCAGCCTAACGCAAGTTAGCTCGCGATATCAGGCCACGCAGGGTTTGTTCACCTGCCGCAGCTTGGGCGCGGAGCTGATCGTACACGGAGTATTGCGCTTGCGTCGGTGCGTCGTATGCGAAGTCAATGTCCGATGCCAAGTACGCAAGATGGTCGCGGAGCTTAGTTTCGTGCAGGACGTCGCCCTCGCTCGATTTCAGATTCAACTGCACGAGCTTGGCGAGCTCCGCGTTGAGCGCCGCAACCGTCGGGCTGCGCGGATTGCTGCGCGCCAGGCGATTGCGCGTCGCGAGTGCTTCGTTGATCGTTTTATTGAGTGTATCGACCGTGTTGTGGATGCGCTGCAGCAACGCAAGACGTGCGGCTAGGCCACCAGGCGCTGGATGCAGATTCAGATCGAGACTCACGGTGAACGCGCGCTTGATCTGCGTGCCGCCGTAATCCAGCATAACATTGTACTGACCCGGAATGACCTCCGGACCCTGAAGCGTGTCTTCTTCACCGCCGGCGGCAACCGGAATATAAAAACCGGTGACTTCGGTGGCGTCGGGATACCGCAGATCCCATTGGAAGCGATTCATGCCCGCGCTAATCGTCGTCGTATCGTAATCGTTGGCCGCTTTGATCTGCGACGGCGTCATGCGCTCGCGCATCGCGGGCGTGAGCTTGGGATGGTTCTTGGCGCGCGTATGCAATGCGAAGCTGCGGATCACATGGCCCGCGGAATCGCTAAACGTCAGCGTGACCGGTGTCGAGCCGTTGTAGCTCGTCGGCACATTGAAAAACACGCTCGCGCCGAACGGCGGATTGGCACCACTATCGCTGCGCGGGAAACCGCCGCCGCCAAAGTAGTGTGTCAGCCACGCCGTTTGCGGACCAAACAGCTGCGGTGCGCTCGAGCTCACATTCATCCCGGTTGCGACTTGTTCGATCAGCCACAGATTGTCAAGCACCCAAAACGCGCGGCCGTGCGTCGCGATCGCGAACGCCCCTTGGGGCGAATCGATCTGAATATCGCGCACTTGCACGCCCGGCAAGTTCAGCGTCAGCGGCTGCCAATGGGTGCCGCCATCAAAACTCGAGTAGACGGTGTTGCGCGTTCCCAAGAAAAGCAAGTCCGGCGCATAGCCATCTTGGCGCACGACGTACACGTACTCATCGTCGGGCAAGCCGCCGGTGATCGCCGTCCACGTCGCGCCGTAATCGTTGGTGCGAAAAACATACGGACGAAAATCGTCGTATTGATACCGCGACGCGGTCAAAAATGCGGTGCCGGCTTGCGTGTGCGAGGGTTCGATCGACGTGATCTCCGCCCATTGCGGTAGCGCCGGCGGCGTGATCGAGCGCCAGTGCGCGCCGTTATCGGTCGTAACGTGCACCAAACCGTCGGATGAGCCCGCCCACATCGTCGCGCCGTTGACCGGTGAAACCGCCAGCGCGGAAATATACGGAAAGACTTCGGCGCTGGTTTGATCCAGATCGATCGGCCCGCCCGTCGGTCCTTGGGTGCGCGGATCGTTGCGCGTGAGATCCGGACTGATGCGCTGCCAGCTCAAGCCGTCGTTGGTGCTGCGCAACACATACTGCGCGCCCACCAGCAACTCGTGCGGATTGGCCGGCGAGAAAAAGATCGGATGCGTCCAGGCCAAGCGATAGCGCATCTCCGCCGACGTGCCGCCTTCGGTATAATTGGGCCACGGACTGACGCTGCGATATTCGCCGGTGCGCATGTCGTAGCGCAAAAAGATGCTGTAGTAACCGCTGCCGTAGGTGATATTGGGATCGCCGGGCTGCGGTGCGATAAACGTGGACTCGCCGTACGCCACGCCGTGCCAGTCGTCGCTGGTGATCGCGCCGTTGTACGACGCATTCGGCCCTTCGATCGAGCCTTCGTCTTGCTGCGCGCCGTAGACGTGAAACGGAAATTGCCGATCGATGGCGACGTGATAGAACTGCCCCGTCGGCTGATTATGTTCTTGGCTCCTGGTTTTGCCACCGTCGGTCGAGACGGTGGCGCCGCCGTCGTTGCCTTCGAGCAAGATGTTCGGATTGCGCGGATCGATCCACACGATATGATTGTCGCCGTGTGGCGGGCGCAGCCGCGACCAGGTTACGCCGCCATTGTGCGACACAAAGCACGCGTCCACGTTGGGCGCGTACACCGTGTTCGAGTTCGTCGGGTCGACGAAGATCCCCATGTAATAAAACGCGCGCTGGCGCAACTTGTAATCTGAATTGACGCGCGTCCAGCTCGCGCCGCCGTTGGTCGAACGGAAGACACCGCCATCGCGCGCTTGCACGATCGCGTACACGATGCTCGGATTGCTCGCCGACACCGCAACGCCCATCTTGCCGAGCAACGACCGCGCAAAACCGGGATGCGTTGAAATTTTATTCCAGTGCGCGCCGCCGTCGGTGGTTTTATAGAGCCCGCTGCCCGGGCCGCCGCTCGAGAGTTTCCACGGCCGCCGATACGCCTGCCACATCGAGGCGTAGAGCGTTTGCGGATGTTTGGGATCCATCACGACGTCGATCGCGCCGGTCGCGCCGTTCACGAACAGCACTTTGGTCCATGTCGTTCCGCCGTCGGTGGATTTAAGGACGCCGCGATCGGCGTTGTCGGCAAACACGTGCCCCATGGATGCGACGTACACAATATTCGGATCGCTCGGGTGCACCGCAATCGCGCCGATCGTATGCGTGTCGCGCAAGCCCGCGTAGTGCCACGTTTTGCCGGCGTCACTCGAGCGATACAGGCCTTCGCCCGTAATGAATGTGCCGCGAATATCGGCTTCACCGCTGCCCGCATAGATAACGTTGGAGTTTGACGGCGCCACCGCGAGCGCGCCGATGCTATTGGCGCCGAGCGGCAATTGTCCGTCGGTAATATTGGTCCAGGTCAACCCGTAATCGGTGCTCTTCCACACACCGCCACCGACCGCGCCCATATAAAAGAGATTGCGCCCCGGAACGCCGGCCACCGCGACGCTGCGGCCTCCGATGAACGGCCCGATGTTGCGCCACTCCATTTTGCTCAGCGCCGCCGGCGCTTTCGGCGTGGGAGCGGCGGCGGCCACGGTCAGCATGCCCGCGGCGGCAATCGCAAATACAAGCAGTGCGTTAGCGCGTTTCATCAATCAGCCTCCAAGAGCGGCATCGTTCGGGAACGAACGGATGATCTCCGCGTAGCGTTGGCTCGCGGGCGTGGGGACGCGTTTCAGCTCGGGATCGTGATCCAAATTAACGTAAAATAAACCGAAGTC
>DASYYA010000102.1:0-4599 GCA_035934355.1 Candidatus Rubrimentiphilum sp.
AACAACGTGCCCTACGACGAGATGAGCGTGCTTTTTACGCTGCCGGTGGGCCAAGCCGAGGAGTGGACCATCTCCACCCCGATGCCGGAAGGCCATCCATTCCATCTGCACACCAATTCATTTGAAGTGCGCAGCGTCACCGATCCCATTAACGGCACGGTCAATTTTTCACCGCCGATTATTTGCGATTCGTTCTGGGTGCCGGCCAACGGCCAAATCGTCATGCGCGTTCGGTATAAAGAATGGCGCGGCAAGGACGTCTTCCATTGCCACAAACTGGTCCACGAGGATCAGGGAATGATGGCGAACACGCTGTTGATTTAGCTAAGACCCGTTCCAGTTTCTGACGCTATACTTGCCTCGGCTTCCACTGATTTCAATGACGGGACGCTTTGGATTCACGTCTTTTCCGGGCAGATTCACCGTTCTATCTAGGTACCGCGGGTGATGGCAGCCCGGTTTGGCCGTGACCTCTATCAGTGCTTCATACACCCATGTGTTGTAATCTCTTGTAGACGTCCGTCCAGGGTCGACGCACCAAGCGCTTTGGTTGCTCCCATTGGCACGCGGCGTAACCCACACCCATGCATCCGGTGTGGTGTTTTCGATCTCGAGTCTGACGATTGGCCCACGCGCCGCCGTCGGCAAACTCATGCACGTTGCCCACACCGCAAAGAAAAGTGCGGCGGAAAGTAATCTTTTCATGATAGATCCTCCTTGATTCGAAGCGCGGCCGAGTTACGGTTGAAGGTATTGAACGAGCCAGTCCATCCAGCGGCGATTCACATCGAGTGCGCGCACCGGATCGCCCGGTGAGTGCCCCGCAACCGGATACGCGAAAAATCGCACCGGTACACCGTGATCTTTCAACGCGCGGAACATTTCATAGGATTGCGTGATCGGTACACGCACGTCGCCGGTGTCGCTTAAAATAAGCGTCGGTGTGTTGATGTTCCAGGCATACGTGATCGGCGATTGCGCGCGGTATGCGGCCATATAATTGCCAACATATGGTGAGCCGCCGAACTCATAGCGTACGCCGACGTTGTTATCGGAAAGCACGTACTCGTCAACCCAATTATTGACTGCAGCTCCGGCGACGGCAGCTTTCCAAATGTGATAATGCCCCTCCATCCATGAGGTCATGTAACCGCCGTAAGACCATCCAGAGATGCCAACGCGCGACGTGTCAATCGATACAGTTTGTTCCGCCGCTGCAATTCCCGCCATCACATCGCGTCCCGGACCGTCGCCCGCGTCGTTAAAGATCGCGTGCCAATACGCTTCGCCCAGATTGTCGCTGCCGCGATAGTTCGGATTAAACACCACGAAGCCGCGCGCCGCCAACA
The DNA here is from genome assembly GCA_035934355.1 of Candidatus Rubrimentiphilum sp. GTDB lineage: Bacteria > Vulcanimicrobiota > Vulcanimicrobiia > Vulcanimicrobiales > Vulcanimicrobiaceae > Rubrimentiphilum. The sequence goes on from DASYYA010000102.1 coordinate 1,350, forward strand.
CTTGACCAAACGCGTTGAACGTCGTGAGCGACGCGGAGTTTGGGCCGCCGTGAATCACCAGCACGAGCGGATATTTCTTCGTCGGAGTATATCCCGGCGGAAGCGTGAGCACGCCGTCTTCAGTAAATCCATCCGGACCTTGCCACGTGATCGGCTGCACTTTACCGAGATCGAGACTTGCAACCGCAGCATTATATGAAGTCAACCGTCGCGGCGTTGCGGTCGGCGAACTCATATAATAGAGCTCGGTCGGATGGTTGGGTTCGCTGGCGGTAAATGCAATCGCGCCGGTTTTGCTGACGCTGGCATCGAGCCAGAACGGTTGCACCGGTTGGACGGCGCCAAGCTGCAATCGCTGCGCGGTTCCATTGAGCGGCTTGAGCCACAGCGCGGCGTCAGTGCCTTTATGGCCGGATATCAATAACGATTGCGAATCCGGCATCCAAATCGCGCGCTGAACGTTCGTATCAATATCAGCGGCGGTCACGTCGTTTCCGTTTCCACCGCTCGCAGCCGTCACGTACACATCATTTTGCGCTGCCGGATCGCCGTGAAATGGATACCAATATGCGATCTTAGTGCCGTCAGGTGAAAAGTCGCCGTAGCCCTCAAACTTTCCGTGCGAGCTCAACACGCGAATCGCTTTCGTGCCGACGTCGAGCACTGCCACCACTGCCATGTCGCCGTCCGAATCGTATGCATTGGGCATGCGCGTGAAAACAATCTGGCGCCCATCGGGCGACCACGAGAGCGGCGATGCCGGTGAGCTTGGCGGTTCGGCAGTTGGCAAACTCCACGAACCCGACGTTAGACGTGTGTTGCCGCTGCCGTCGGCGTTAATCAACCAAATATGGTTTGGCGTCGGAGCGGAGCGTTCTTGATAGCTTTGATCGCCCACAACGAACGCGTCGAGATGGTGTTTGATGTCATTCTTATTCGGAGGCTCGTCGGGCGTCACATAGGCGATGGCATTGCCATCGGGGCGCCAGGTGAACTGTTCCACACCAAGAGATGCATGGGTGATCTGCTGCGCATCGCCGCCTCGCATATCTAAAATAAAAATCTGCTCGTGGGCATCCTCGCCCTGGCCCGCCATCGCGGCAAATGCCAAGCGGCGGCCATCCGGCGACCATGCCGGGTTTCCTATGCGCGAACGATCGTAGGTCAGCGTGCGTGTCGTGCCATCGGACAAATTGTAGAGCATCAGCGACCGGTGGCTGCGATCGGCTTTGTAATCGGGACGCGAGACGATAAATGCGATCTGCGATCCATCCGGCGAGATCGTTGCGTCTGAGACGCCGACGAGCGATTTGATATCATCGAGCACCATCGTCCGCGCCATCGCCGAGCTTGTTGTGGCAATGCCAAGAGCTAAAGCCAAAGCAACAACGTAATGCAAAGGGGCCGAAGGCGGGGGGCCCCGGCGGCTTTGCCGACGGGGGGCGTGTAGCGCGCAGCGCGGATACGCCTTCATTTAAGGTACTTGTCGATCCAGGCGAGCCAGCGGCGATAAACATCTTCTGAGCGGATGGGATCGCTTGGGAAATGACCATGTACCGGATACGCGACGAATTGCACCGGAACCCCATTATCCTTGAGTGCGTGATACATTTTGAACGAATTGGTGATCGTGACGTTGTTGTCGCCGATGTCGCCCATGATCAGCGTGGGCGTCCGAATCGATTGCGCGTAGGTTATGGGCGATTGATCGCGCCACATCGCAGAATATTTCGGGTTTTCCGGCGGCCCGCCAAACCACGGAACGTCGGTATGCACGTAAAACGCGACGTTATAATCATCGAACCAATCGTTGAGCGCAGCGCCCGCAACGGCGGTTTTCCAAATGTGGTAGTGGCCGGTCATCCACGACGTCATGTAGCCACCGTACGACCATCCGGAAACGGCGATGCGGCTCGTATCTACTTTGTACGAACGTTCGAGCGCCGCAATGCCTGCCATCACGTCGCGTCCCGGGCCCGCGCCGGCGTCGCGTGAGATTGCATGCTCATAAGCATTGCCGAGATTGGTACTGCCGCGATAGTTCGGATTGAACACGAGATAGCCGTGAGCGGCGAAGAGCTGATTTTGATTGTTCCAGGCTTGCGTCGATGCGGCTTGCGGGCCACCGTGAACGACAAGCACGAGCGGGTAGGGTTTGCGCGGATCGTACCCGGGCGGCAGCGTCAGCACGCCGTCTTCTGCAAACCCGTCGTTGCGCCAATTCACTTCGGTGACGCGGCCGAGTTGCAGTTTGGTGATAAACCTGTTGAAGTTCGTCAACCGAATCGGCTGCGCGTTCGGCGACGGTAAGTAATAAAGTTCGCCGGGATGGTTGGTGGTCGTCCCAGTAAATGCGAGCGCGCCGGTCTTTTGCGCGGTGTTGCCGGTTTGGGAAATTGCAACATTTCCGAGCTGCACGCGCTTGATCGCGCCGCTTAGCGCAACATACCAGGCCGCCGTGTGCGCGGCGTCAGGGCCGAAAAGCCAAATCGCTTTGCCATCAGGAGCCCACGCTTTACCGTTGATCGTGCGATCGATACGGGCGCGAATGTCATTACCGGGACCGCCGCCGAGATGCGTCACATAGATCGCCGTACCATTGGTAGCGTCGCCGCGTGCGTTACGATCGTACGCGATTGCATTCCCCGCCGGCGCAAACGCCGGACCGCCTTCAAGCCCGTTGTTCCCCGTCAGGCGTACGCGTTTTCCCGTTTGTGCATCCACGACTTCAACGAACGCGCCTAACGAATCGCCGATGAGGGGTGTCGGAAAGTGCACGTACGCAATCTTTTTGCCGTCGGACGACCACGTCGGTTCGGATCCCGCGCCCGGATCGACCGTCCCCAAACTCCACGAACCGCCCGTAAGCCGTTTCGCGGTCCCGCCGTCCGACGAAATCACCCAGAGATGCGACGGAATTGCGGCGGCAGTGTGGAGATAATCGTTCGAACCAATTTCAAAGGCGTCGAGATGTTGATCGATCAGTTTTTTGTACGGATTCGAATCTTGCGTCACGTAGGCAAAGCGCCGGCCGTCCGGGCTCCACGCAAACCCGTCGACGCCTTGCGGCGTCTTCGTAATCATCTTCGCCTCGCCGCCGCTCAAGGGTAAAACAAAGATCTCTTCTCGTGGATCCTTGCTTCCGGTTACCGGCGTAGTCGCGACGAACGCAATGCGCGAACCGTCGGGCGCCCAGCGCGGCGAGCCCAACCCACGTCGATCGTACGTCAGCTGTCGCATTTGGCGCGTT
>DASYYA010000132.1:0-4155 GCA_035934355.1 Candidatus Rubrimentiphilum sp.
ACGGTGAGGTTAATGCCTTTGAGAATCGTCTTGCCGTCGACGGCGGCTCGTAATTCATGAATGCGCAGGCCTCGTTCGGACACGCGTTGCTCCTCCACAGTATTTTCATCGTAAGGGACCCACGATGGGAAAGTCAAGGAAAACCTGGACTATCTGCGTATTTCGTGCTAGCATTTTGGAAGCATGCTGGGAGACCGTTTCTTCCAAACGACCCGCGGGCGCATCGTTGCAGAACTGCGCCGCCGGAAGTCCGCGTCGGCTGTCGATCTGTCAAAGCTCTTCGGCCTGTCGCCCAATGCCATCCGCCAGCAGCTGGTCGTGCTCGAGCGCGACGGGCTGGTTGCCGAGCAATCGGTGCGCCGCGGACCGACCAAACCCACCCATGAATTCTCGCTGACATCCGAAGGTGAAAAACTCTTCCCACAGCGCTACGACAAGATGTTGAGCGCGGTTTTGCGTGAGGTGCGCCGCCAGCACGGAGAGACCGGAATTGCCGCCGTTTTCGACGGCATCACCAAACGCGCACTTTCGAAGGCGCGTACGCGCATCACCGCGCCGGACACTGCCGGCAAACTCGGCCAACTCACCGAGATTCTCGGCGAAGGCGGCGTGGTCGCCGATTATAATTTGATCGACGGCGGTTTTGAGTTGCACGAGCATAACTGCCCGTACTCTGCGGTCGCCAAAGAGAACCCTGAGGTCTGTTCGGTGATTCATCATGTTTTGGATGCAACGATCGGCGGATCGCACGTGCAAACCGAGTCGCTTGCAACCGGCGGCACCGAATGCAAGTTTGAGCTAAAGACATGAATTTTCCGAAATTTCAAAAGTTGGTCGAAGACCGCGCCGGTTTCCGCACGATGGAGAATCCCACCGCGAGTGGCGAGTACTTCAGCGACTCATGCGGCGATATGTACAACTTTTTCCTAAAAGTTGGACCGGGTGCCGTCATCGAGGATATCTCGTATTTCACGACCGGCTGCGGTTTTGGAACGGCGACCTGTTCGATCGTTGTCGATCTCGCCAAGGGCAAGACGATTGACGAAGCCGAGAAGCTGGGCGAGCCCGATGTCGAGCGCGTGCTCGACGGCTACCCCGAAAAGAAGAAAGACTATCCGCAGCGCGCACTCGAGGCGCTTCGCGTTGCAATTGGCGATTATAAGCAGAAAGTGGAATCGGGATCGATTCCCAATTACGGCGCGATGCCCGCGACGCCGCGACCCGAAGCTCCGGTTGCCGAAACGACTCCGGAACCAGCCCCGTCAAGCGACGGCGACGGCAAGCTACTTATTAAGCTGCACTAAGCCGTATCAGGAATCGAACAAGGCCTCGAACCGGTAGATTGCCGGTACTGTTTTGCAATATGCGATCGCCGTCGTAAAGGTCGAAGATTGGGCTGCCGCCATTGCAGTGAGATCGAAGTCGCGTTTTCCGGATGATTTCCACACCCACGTATCTGCGAGTAAGCCGTTCCCGTGCAGAACGAGGTTGAGGATCGCCATGCCGTAGAGCCCAACGCCGCGCAGATTTTCGGGAAAGGCGAGCGCGACTGCTTGCATTATGCTGGCATCCTGAAATGGGGTCGCGCAAGTAGCAACTTCCAGCGGTGGAGACGTCACAGCATTCACAATGACATCGCCGGCCGACGGTAGCGCCTGAAAGTTGTCACGGTATTTTGCATCGAGTACCGGTGGGCTGAAGCTGTGAGTCGCAGCACCGGGCGTTCGACTTTCCGTACGAGCGACCAATTTAAAGGTACCGTTCTGTTCCATCGTTGGAGCCGGTGGCGGACAAGCAAAGTTTTCCCAACCGAAATCGCCGTCGTTTTTCGCGAACGCGCGGAAGATCCAGCGATGGTTGATCGTGAGACTCTTCGGAAAGCGCACATACATCATCGGCGAAACCCAGTCGTGGTCGATAAAAGTCATTGTTGGGGTAGAATAGTGACGGTCTTTCTCGGCAAGCGTTACAGGCGGCACTTCGGCCGTGAACCAACCGGCGCTCGTATCGAACGCAAGTGTTGCGCTCACCGATCGCGGACCGAATGCCGCAAGCTCAAAAGCGTAAAGCGCTGCGGGAGTCCTGCTCGTTTCCATCCGCAACTGTGCCGAGCATATTTCGGAGATTGCAAGCGCGTGCCCCATGCACAGCCACGTAATACTTCCAAGGAACGCAACCCACCGCGCAGTTTTTGCGTAAAAATCAATGCGGAGCAAAAGTCACCCAAAATAAATAATAACCTGGAACGTCCTGACAATACGCCCGCGCCGGTCGGTACGTAGAAGCGCGTGCCGCTTCCAGTGCCGTGTTATCAAATGATGATATCCCTGACGGAGCCCACATCCACGCGTCGCCTAATCGGCCATCGGCATCAACCAGTATTTCGACTCCCGAGGTAACGCTGCTCGAAACTCTTCCACGCATGTCGTATGGGTAATTGGGCGCCACTTGCTTGGCCGCCGATGCATCCTGAAAGGGAACCGCGCAGCCGGTCTTTTCGAGCGCGGTGCCCTGGGTCGCTGCAAGAATCGTCATACCCCTGGCCGGTGCTGCTGACAGCGGATCGCGATCTGCAGGATTCATTTCAACCCTGGGCGATTTTCGTCGCGCCGTTGCTATGTCGGGACTGGGCGGGCATGTCACTTCGCCCTGCGCGGCCCAGTGAGACCCTTGATCGTTGACGACGTGCGCACGGTAAACCCACGAACGCGTGATGAGCACTGGCACACCAAACCTCATATACATGATCGGCGAGATCCAATCGGGCCGTATCCAAGAGCTCGACGGGCCGCTGTAATGGCGATCTTTCTCAGTTAACGAAACCGGCGGCACGGTGACCATAAACCAGCCGGCACTAGTGTCGAAAGCAAGCGTAGCTGTTAGTGTTCGCGGCCCTAACGCTGTCAGCGCAAAACCGTAAAGCGAGGCAGGCTCGCCGGACTTCACATTGCCGACTGGAGCGATCTCGAAATCGGCGGGACAGAACTCCGATTGCGCCACTGCGTGCGTCTGTGAAAACCACAAACACGCGGGGATAAGGGCCGAAAGCAAAAGCACCCGCTTCATGCCGAGCGCTTCAGCGGGTGGCGAGCGCGAACCTCGTAGCGCGTTGTTGGACCAGCCGGAATGGATTCAAAGAGTGTTAATGCACCGATGCGCAATTTGAGCGGCTTCAGATCGAGCGCCGGTAAATGCGCGTGGCCGCCTTTCACGCGCGCGATTGTCACGTGCGCAACGGCCGGCTTATCGAAAGCAAATCCTAACTCTTGATAAAAGTCGCGCACAGTTTCCGCCAGATGCCGAAACGCGGCGCCCTGCGTGTGCGACCCAATCCACACGACGCGCGGTCTGCGTTCGTGCGGAAACGCGCCGACTTTGTTGAGCGTCATTTGGAACGACGCGCATTGGCTCGCGGCACGCGCGAGTGCGTCGCCGACCGCTTCGATTTGTTCCGGATCGACCCAGCCGAGAAAGGCGAGAGTCACATGCAATTTCTCAGCACGTTCGAATCGCGCGTCAAGGCCGCCGCGCTGCAACCGCTTTATCACGTTTTCGCAGCCGGCGCGCACGGCTGGATCGAGCTCGATTCCGGCAAAGAGTTTCATGCGCTTCATGGCGCTACTGCAAGTATGGGTTAGTCGCGCGCTCCTGGCCGATCGTGGTAAACGGACCGTGTCCGGGAACGACCCGCGTCGAATCGGCAAAAGGCATCAACTTGCTATGAATGCTGGTAACGATATCTTCCATCGAAGTGCCGCCGAGATCCCACCGGCCGATCGATCCGGCGAAAAGCGTGTCGCCCGAAAGAATTGTTGCTGTTTGTTGATCTCGCATTACGAAGCACACGCTGCCGGGTGTATGGCCGGGCGTGTGCAGCACCTCGAGCTCGACGTTTCCGGCGCGCAAGCGATCGCCGTCCGATAATTCGCCATCCAGTTCCACGATACGCGGAACGTTGTACATGCCAATCCAGCGCGCTTGGAGCGGCAACCCGCGATAAAGCGGCAGGTCGGCTGGATGGAGCAAGCCTTGCGCGCCCGTGCGATCCCGAAGCGCCCCAAGATCGCCGATGTGGTCGATATGCGCGTGCGTATGTATCAGAAGTTTAGCGCGGACCCCAAGGCGATCAAGGCGCTCGACGACTTCATCGACCCC
>DASYYA010000138.1:0-12140 GCA_035934355.1 Candidatus Rubrimentiphilum sp.
GTACTGATAATGGTAGCGATACGCCGGAACATTCACGTGAACCGCGGGAACGCGAACGTTCACCTCCGGCACGCGGACGTTTACTTCCGGAACATTCACGTGCACCGGAGGCACGTTAACCCACGTCCCGTCATAGAAGCCCGCGTGAGTCACGTAGCGGCTGCGCGAAGTCGAGCTGCTGGTAGAAGTCGATCGATTGCTCGAGCGATTCGGCGCCGGCGTGACGGTGACGTAGACTGTTCTGTAAATGGGCCGGCCTTGCACGACTTGCCGCTCGATCACGCGCTGCACCACCGGCGTGTTGCTGCGCTGCGCGACCACAACAATTTGCCGTTTCGCCGGCTGTTTTGCCACGGTCGGAATCGGCTTTTCTTGCCGGCTCGTGAAGGCGAACGACGGTGCGACGGTTTGCGCAATAAAGAAGAGGACGATTAGCGCCGCCCCGACTGCCCCTGCGGGGCCGAAGGAGAGATTGACGCGCGCGTTGCGCCCAGCGCGCAGTAATCGTTCAACGCGCACCGACAAGCCGCGGCGCGTCATAAACACGCCGGGTGCAGCTAATGCGCGATGCGGCCATGCCGTCACTTCAGCCATCCTTGTGAGGCATGTGGCGTAAGGGCGAACGTCGCCGGTTTGGTAGAGCACCCAATCGTCGCAGGCGACTTCGCGTTCGAGATCGAGCTGTTGCGCGATAAACAGAATCGCGGGATTGAAGAAAAAGATTGCTTGAATGATGCGCTGCAAGCCGTTGGTCCAATCGTCGGCACGGCGTAAATGCGCGAGTTCGTGCAGCGTGATTTGATCGATCTCGTACTCGGTCAGCGTGTCGAGCAAGTGCTTGGGAATCAACACCATCGAATCGAAGAGGCCGACCGCGACCGGAACTTCGATGCCGTCCGAAACGCAGAGCCGCACATCGCGGCCGCCCTTCTCGGCCTTCGTCCACCGCGAGAGATGCTCGCGATAATCCAGCGAGAGGGGCAGCGCGTCGCGCTTGAGCGCCTCGAGCCGCGAGAGATTGAAAACGAGCCGTATTAAAAGGAAGAGCGCCGCAAGGATCCAGGCTGCGAAGATTCCCAGAGCGACTGCGGTCGGAACCGCAAAGTGCAAGCGTAACGGCCGGCCCAGCGTAACCGGGCGCGTCGCTTGGGTGGTCGTCGTGGTCGCGCGCGGAGCGACGATGGTCGCGGTCTTAAGCGCCCCCGTGGTCTTGTGCGCCGGCGCCGAAACATGCTGCGCGGCAGTGGTCGACGCGACGATGTGCGTGGTTTCGACGGAGATCTGCGGCAGCGATGTCACCACCGGCAGCACTAAGGCTGCGATTAGCGCAACCGTCCACGCGACATACCGCGTGGTTGCGTTGATATTCGGCAAGATGCTGAGCAATGCCCAAACGGCAACTGCCAACAGTGCGCCTTCCCACAGACTGTTGAACAGCGTCGCGACAACGATGCGCGCCAACGGCTCGAGAAACGCTATGGCAGACATTATTAACCTTCTTCGTATTGGTCGATGAGGTTTTTCAGGCGTTGCAGCTCTTCTTCACTGGGGCGCTCTTTTTCGATCAGACGCAGCGCGAGCTCGGCCGATTTATTGCCGAAAAAGCGATCCAGCAGCAAGCCGACCGCCGATTGGGCCGCCTCTTCACGTGCGACGAGCGGCGCGTAGACGTACGCGCGCCCCTCTTCTTCGTGGTTGACGTAGCCTTTTTGTTCCAAAATGCGCATGGTCGTCAGGACCGTGTTGTAGGCAATCGGTGGAGGGGGCAACGCCTCGGTGACTTCTGCCACGGTGGCGCGGCGCTTTTGCCACAAGACTTCCATTAAGCGCAGCTCCGCGTCTGTGAGCGTGGGTGATTTCTTCCGGGCCAACTTCTGCCTCCTAAAATTAATTCTTTAATAGAATATAGGGCATGCGGGCGGGCCTGTCAACTATATAATTAAGACAAGGCCAAGGATGGCGGGCCCCCCACGGTGAGAGGACGAATAGCGCGGATTCGTTAGGCCTACCAAGGAGACTGAATTGCCCCGTCCTTCCGCCCTGATTTCCGCCGGTGCGCTACCGGCGGCGCTGGCCCTGCTCGTGCTCACCGGCTGCGGCAATGGCAAAGTTATCGGCAGCGGCCCGCTGCCGACCCCGACCCCGCTGGTGCCGTCTGTCTCGGCCGAGTTTACGGTCCCGACATCCAACAGTTCGCCGACCGGCATCACGTCGGGCGCCGACGGTTTTCTGTACATCGCCGAACGCGGCGGCAACAACATCGCGCAGATGTCAACGGGCGGATCGTTCAAGGAATTTGCCGTGCCGACAGGCGGATCGGCTCCTTTTGGGATCGTCGCGACAACCGATGGCAACCTTTGGTTTACCGAAAACGCCGGCGACAAGATCGGCGAACTAACACCGAGTTCTTCGACGTTTACCGAGCTTCCGATCCCCACCGCAAGCTCAGGCCCGACATATATTACGCTTGGTCCGGACGGCGCGCTGTGGTTCAGTGAAACGGCTGCCAACAAAATTGGCCGCCTGACGCTGACCGGAGTCTTCACCGAGTTTGCAGTGCCGACGCCCAATGCGGGATTAGCCGGACTCTCCCGTTTCCCGAGCGACAATGGACTCTATATCGTCGAAACCAACGCCTCGCAGATCGTGCGTTTCGATACGACCGCACTCACGTTTGGGACGCCGGTTCCCACGATCACGGCAAATGCCGGACCGACGCAAATTGTGGTGTGCCCCGACTTGCAAGCGCTCTGCTTTACCGAGGACAATGTCGCGAAGCTCGGACGGATGACGCCGGGCGGCGTGATGACGGAATTTTCGCTCTCGCCGGCGACGTCGGCCAACGCCCTAGTGGATGGCGCGGACTTCAATATCTACTTCAGCGACCGCACGCAAAACAAGATCGGGCGAGTCTCGGGCACGACGTTTTCATCGGTTAAAGAATTTTCCATCACGACGGCAAACTCGCAGCCGTCGTTTATGTCGCTGGGTTCAGACGGCGAAGTTTACTTCACCGAAACCGCGGCGAACAAAATCGGCCGGCTAACCTACTTCTAAATCGAGCTCCGCAAGGAGCGCCACGCAATTTTGCGACGCGCCGATGAGGTAGCGCCGCTCACCGGTTTGCACCACATGCACGCTCGCATGCTGCGAGAGCATCGCTGACTCGAGGATCGAGATCACGCGGCCTTCTGTTCCGCTTATCGAGCGTTTTCGCGCATAGGCGCGCGCGGCGATTTGCAAACCGAGCAGCATAACGACCACAACCGCTAACGCGAGCACGTAGTGCAGGGCGAAGCTCACGCATGTTTAGGAGCCCACATTTACCGATCCAACCCCAGTGCGTTGCGCACGATTTGCTCGCCGTCTTCACTCAGCACGGACTCCGGATGGAATTGCACCGCGGAAATGGGCAACGTCTTATGTGCGATGCCTTGGATCACGCCATCGGCGCTGGTAGCAGTTACTTCGAGCTCTTCGGGGAGCGAGTTCGGATCTAAACAGAGTGAATGGTAGCGCGTCGCCTCGAGTGGCGATGCGATCCCTTCGAAGAGCTTGCCACTCTTAACCGTGATTGAAGAGACCTTGCCGTGCAACGGCTTGGGTGCGTGCGTCGTCCGTGCGCCGAATGCCTCGCCGATCGCTTGCAGCCCCAAACACACGCCAAATATCGGCATCTTTTTCTTCGCCGCGGCGCGGATGAGCTCGGTCACTTGAGGCGTTTGGCTGGGATTCCCGGGCCCCGGACCAACGACGAGCGCATCGTAGCCTTCGAGTAGCTTTTCATCCAGACGCGGATCGTCGTTATGCATAACATCGGGCGTCACACCTTGCTCGGCGAGCAGATGCACGATGTTATACGTGAACGAATCGAAGTTGTCGACGAAAAGAACTTTCACAGCCCCAATATCTCCCGCGCAATTGCGGTCTTGCTAATTACTTCGGCATACTCCGCTTCCGGGACGCTGTCGGCCACAATGCCCGCTGAAGCTTGCCACGTGGCACGCCCGTTATGCACGTGCATGCTGCGTAAGGTGATGCACGAATCGAAATCCCCGCCGTGCGCCCACCGGCCGATGCTGCCGGCATAAAATCCGCGCGCGACCGCCTCGAGCTCGTCGATGAGCTGCATCGCGCGAATCTTCGGCGTACCGGTCACGGTGCCGGCCGGGAAACCGGCCGCGAACAGGTCGAGCGCGTCGCATTCTTTGCGCAGCGTTCCCACGACATCGGAGACAATATGCATCACATGGCTGTAGCGCTCGATTTGCAACAGCTCCGTCACCTTGACGCTCCCATACTCGCAGACAACGCCCAAATCGTTGCGCCCGAGATCGACGAGCATCACATGTTCGGCGCGTTCTTTCTCATCGGCGAGCAGCTCGTACCCAATGGTTTGATCTTCGATGTCATCGGCGCCCCGCGGACGCGTCCCCGCGAGCGGCCGGATGCGCGCCTTTCGTCCTTCCAGGCGTACCAAAAACTCCGGCGACGCGCCGAGCAGCTGCCCAAACGGCGCGTCCACGTAAAACATATACGGCGAGGGATTGCGCGACCGAATCGCGCGATACAGATCGAACGCCGACCCTTCCATCGCTGAAGAAAAACGAATCCCGAGTTGCAGTTGATAGACTTCACCGTCGGTGATGTACTGCTTCACTTGACGCGTGCGTTTGAGGAACGCTTCGCGGTCCATCGAGGCGACAACGGGTGGAACGCCCCGCACCGTTTCCGGCAACAGGGCGCGCGCGGAAAGCAGCCTCGCGATGTAGCCGTCAATTTTTTTGTTGAGGTCTGCGCTGGAACTGCCGCAGGTCCAAATCGTCAGCCGGTCGCTGAAATGATCGAAGATGAGCCACGTCGCGGGAATCGCAACGTAAGCTGCCGGCATCGGCGGGTCCGCCGGTTCGCGGTCGCGCAATCGCGCAAACGGCCGCGCCGCATCGTAGGCGAAAGCGACGAGTGCGCCGCTTTGGCTCGTCGGGTCGTCGATATTCTTGCGATACTCGTCGACGAACCTGCGAATCTGCACAAGCAAATCGTCGCCGGCGGCAAATTCGCGCGCCGCTAGATACTCGATGCCTAAAAATGAATAGCGCGAAATACGCCCGCCGCTTTCGACGCTTTCGAGCAAACAGCAGTCGCCGGAGCGTAACGCTGCCAGCGCGCCGATCGGCGTGAACATATCGGCGGCAAGTGTCCGGCTTTGTGAGACCAGCGGGCGCATTACGCGCTATTGGCTTCGTCCAGCTCCGCTTCTTCTTTACGCGCCCGCAGCGCCTCGTATTGCGCGAGCTTGCGCTCTTTGAGCAATTCGAGCGCTTTGCGCGCTTGCATCGCGAGCTCGAACTCGTTGCGCGCGCGCTCGACCTCGGGAGTTCGTCGCGCGATCTCCGCGTGAACCGCCGTGATCAAGGCGTCAAGTTCGCGTAGGCGACGCTGTGCCCGATTCAGATCCCGTTGTAGGGCGCTGAAGGCTTGCTGTTTCTCGACTTCGACGGCGCGGCGCGCCTGGAGCACCGGCTCGAGCGCAAACGTAAAAGCTTTCAACGCCGCTAAACGGCGAGCTGCGAGCGCTCCGGTCCGACCGAGACGCACTCGACCCGAACGCCGAGATTTTCTTCGATGTGCGCCACGTCGGCGCGCGCGGCTGCCGGCAATTGCGCAATCTTGCGCACGCCTGAAATATCTTCGCTCCAGCCGTCAACATATTCAACGTCAACGTGGAGTTTCGGAGCGCCGGACTGCGCGAAGGTGACGGTTTTTCCATCGATGCGATAACCGGTGACGATGCCAATGCGCTCAAAACCGCTGAGCACATCGAGCTTCGTGATCGCGGCGGCACTCAAACCATTCAGCATGACGGCGTATTGCGCCGCCACGCCATCATACCATCCGCAGCGCCGCGGCCTTCCGGTGACGGTGCCAAATTCGCCGCCGGCTTCGCGCAAGCGCTCGCCGTTGGCATCGTGCAATTCCGATGGAAACGGTCCGGCGCCGACGCGCGTGGCATAGGCTTTCACGACTCCGGTGACGCGCCCGATCGCGTTCGGTCCGATTCCCAAGCCGACGCATGCGCCGCCCGCGAGCGTGTGCGAACTGGTGACGTAGGGATAGGTGCCATAACCCACGTCGAGCAACGTGCCCTGCGCGCCTTCAGCCAGGACGCGCGCGCCGCGCGCTAAGGCGTCGTGCAGATATTGCACGCCGTCAACGACGTGTGCTCGAACGCGCGCAATCGAGGGATCGTCTTTGCCCACCAGATCGCCCAACGTGACGCCGCTGCGCGCGACTTTGTCGACGTAGGCCGGTCCGATGCCCCGCCCGGTCGTACCGATGGCCGCGGCGCCGCGTTCTTGCTCCGCCTTCTTATCGGCTTCAGCGTGACGCGGGAACACGACGTGCGCGCGATCGGAGACTTTTATGCGCGCGGTGTCGATGCCCAACTTTCTGAGCGCCGCCAACTCAGCGGCGAGGCCTTCGAGACTGACGACCGTGCCGCCGCCGATAAACAGCTCGCACTGCTCGCGCAAGACGCCCGACGGCACGATCCGCAGCGCCAGTTTTTGCTCGCCCACGCGGATCGTATGGCCGGCATTATCACCGCCGCCGAACCGCGCGATGATATCGTAATCGGCGGCGTAATAATCGACGATCCGGCCCTTGCCTTCGTCCCCAAACTGAAGACCAACGATGATGTCTACCACGAGCCTTAGTTCGAGAGAAACTCTAAATCCGATGTGTCGCCCATCGGAATGAGCGCTCTGCCTTGAAACGACGTCATCACAAATTCGCTGAAGAGCGCATTGGGCCAGCCAAAATCCGGACGCGTGTAATGCTGCGGATCGTTGGGATCGAAGGATTCGTGCAACAGGTGATCGCCGGGATCGCTCGCGAGCAACTCGTTGACGACATCTTGCTTCTCCGATTGCGAGCCCGCGGTGAGCCCTTCAATCACCAGCGCCAGCGGCCAGACCCAATGATCCGGCGTGTGCCAGCTGCCGATGCCGCGTGCCAGCGTGCCGCTGTAGTACGACGGATTGTCGGCGGAGAGCAAAAACGCACGCGTGTTGAGATAGTACGGATCGTTGGTCGTCGTGTAGCCGATATAGGGCGCCGAGAGCAAGCTCGGCACATTCGCATCGTCGGTGAGAATCGCTTTGCCGAGTCCGTTCACTTCATAGGCGTAGATCTTGCCGTACTTGCTGGGAATCATGCCATAGGTCTGAATGCCGCGCTGCACTTCATCGCGCAGTGCGGTCGCTTGCTGCGCTTTGATCAGATTGTGATAGACTTGCCGCTCGATCTGCGCCATATCGCCGAGCGCCACCACCGCGAACATCTCCGACGGAATGAGATAATTGTAGATGCAGGCATCATCCGACGGACGAAAGCCGGTCCAAATCATCCCCGTATACGCAACCGGATTGCCCTTGCCGTTGTTGGGCAATTCTTTGTGCGTATAGCGCGAGTCGCGCGGATGGTTCTGCTCGCGTTCCATCGTGGCCAAGACCGCGTCGATCGCTTTGCTTTCATCATCGGTGAAGATCGACGCGTCGTGCGTGAGGTTCCAATAGCTCCATGCAAGCGTAATCGGATAGGCGAGCGAGTCGAGCTCGAACTTCTCTTCCCACACGCGATACTCCAGCGTGAACGCATTCGCGTAGGGATCGATCTGCAAGTATTTGGCTTGCCGCGCGATGATCGCGCGTAGCAATTGCCGGATGGCCGGATCGTTTTTGGCGTAATACAGATACGGCCGCACTTGTGCGCTTCCGTCGCGCAGCCACTCGGCCGGAATGTCGCCGGTCTTCACATAGGCGGTGCCGTCGGGCTCGAACTCCGCGAGTTTGGTCGTGTCGAGGAGTGCCGTGCGGAACATCGTTTGCAGATGCGCGTTGGGGTTTTGATACTCGGTCGCGGCGCGGACGATCGATTGGATCTCAAGCCCTGAGGCCGGCGCGATCGCAATGAGCGCCGCCATCAGAATGGTGAGAAACGTAATGGCGCGGCGGCGAGCGGCCATCGGCGTTAGCGGGGCCAGGTGCCGTGCGAGTAGAGCGCCGGCAATTCGCGGTAGCGCCCTTGGTAATCCAATCCGTAGCCGACGACAAAGACGTCGGGAATTTCAAAGCCGCGATACTTCACATCCAGGCCGGCGATGCGGCGATGCGGCCGATCGAGCAGCGTGCAGATCTCGAGTGATGCCGGCTGCCGCGCTTTCAACGTGCGCGAGACATATTGCAGCGTCAGTCCGGTGTCGATCGTATCCTCAACCAGCACCACATGCCGGCCTTCAACCGAGGCCGAAGTATCTTTGACAAAGCTCAAGCCTTCGGCGTCTTGATAGCGCGTGAGCGCAATCAGATCGAATTCGCACGGAATATCGATCGCGCGCGTGAGGTCCGACATGAAGATCGCCGACGCCGTCAGCACGCCCACGATCATCGGATTGCGGCCGGCGTAATCTTTGGAGATCGCGGCGCCGAGTTCGCGCACTCGCGCCGCAATCGTGGCTTCGTCGAAGAGTTGGTCGGCGATCACGAAGCGCGCGCCAGCCGGTTTCCGAAGACGCGCTCGATGTCGCGGCGCGTCAATAACTTAATCTTAACGTCGGGATAAGCTTCGCGTAAGAGTCGAACCTTGCGATTCTTGCGCGTCTGCAGCCGCCGGTTGACGATGGTCATTTCCACGAAAATATCATGCTCGGGCAGGTAAAAATCGGGCGTGAACCATTCGCTGACAAAGCCGCGCGCGTCCCAAGAGATGGGAAATGAGCAGGGTTCATAGATCCATTCGACGTGGTAGAAGTCGAGAAGTTTCGCGAACTCCTCTTCGCTGCGGTGAGCGAACCGGGCGACAGACGTTGCCACGGACCTACATCTACGACGGCATAGTTCGAAAGTCCGCTTTGAGCGGCAAGACGACTTCGAAGCGCGCACCGCCGAGCGGCGAGTCATCCGCGCGGACGTTGCCGCCGCTTCGCTCGGCGATCAGCTTCACGATCGCGAGGCCAATTCCGGTGCCCGGCCGATCCGCGCACTGCGATCCGCGCACACGCAAGCTGAAGATCGCATCGCGCAGATCGTGCGGAATGCCGGGACCATCGTCGTCGACCCAAATGACCGCATCGCCATCGCGCGCATGCGCGCTGATGCAAACGCATCCGCCGGCGTGCGAATATTTGGTGGCGTTTTCCAGGAGATTCACAAGGAGCTGCAGGCAGGCATCGGCATCGAGGGCGATCTCGAGCTCGGCTTTAAGCTCGTCGATCTCGCAGCTCACGCCGCGATCGCGCGCCAGCGGTGCGACCACTTCGCAGGCGCGGGCAATTTGCTCGCGCAGATCGCAGACGGCTTCCGCTAGTCCGACGCGCGAGAGATCGAGCAGCGAAAATTCGAACATGCCATCGAGCAAACGTCCCATGCGCAATGCTTCCCGCTGCGCGGTCTCGAGAAATCGCCGCCGCGTTTCTTCATTTAAAGGTTCGTCAATCAGCGTTTCGAGATAGCCGCGAATCGACGAGAGCGGCGTGCGCAGTTCGTGCCCGATCGCCGAAAAGAACTCGTAGCGCTCGCGTTCCCGAGCGCCGCGCTCCAGCGCCGACGCAATCGCGTACGCGCCGCTCGCGCCGCGATCGTAGAAAGCCCAGCCGGTTTCAACCCGCATCTCCAGCTGCGCGGCGAGATGCGAGCCGATCCGTTCGAGCATCGCGCGGCAGCTCAACGCGCCTGCCGGCGCGCTCCGGCGCGTCCCCGCGACCAGCACGGCGAACAAATCGCTCCCGGGATCGTGCGCGCAGAGATCGTCCGCGCGGAGCACGCTGCCGGCTGCGGTTCGGAATGCGGCAATCGCTTTGCGTTCCAATCGACGCGCTTGGCGCTTCCCTTCGCGCCACGCAATCCGCTCGAACTCCGGCAAGCGCAGCACGAGCAACGGCAACGGGGTCGCCGAGCCGGCCGCAAGATCGAAAAGCGTTTGGAGTTCGGGAAGCGCGTTAGCGCGTGAACTTGTACCCGAAGCCATGCACGGTCTGCAGCAATTTCCCGACCTTGCGCTCTTCTTGCACTTTCAGTCGCAGCCGCCGGATGTGCACGTCCACGGTGCGCTCGTCGCCTTCGAAATCAAAGCCCCAGACTTTTTCGAGCAGCATTTGGCGTGTGAGGGCGACGCCAGGATTGCTTGCAAGTTCGAGCAGCAGCGAAAACTCACGCGGCTTGAGCTTAATGTCGGCGCCGTCAATGCGGGCCTCGCGCGCGGTTTCGTCGATCTCGAGACGCCCGAAGTTGAGCACGCTCGGCTTAGCGTCCACCGGCTTGCCGATGCGCCGCGCAATCGCTTTAACACGTGCGATCACTTCGCGTGGCGAGAACGGCTTGCAGATGTAGTCGTCCGCGCCGAGCTCGAGCCCGACGATGCGGTCGACTTCATCGGTCCGGGCGGTCAGCATCACAATCGGCAATTCGCGCCGCTCGCGCCGGAGCGTGCGCGCGACATCAAAACCGTCGATGGCGGGCAAACCGACGTCGAGGATTAGAAGGTCGGCCCAATTGCGCGCGGCGCGCAATGCCATGTTGCCGTCCCCGGCAACCGAAACGTGAAGGCCTTCGCGTTCCAAATGATGCGTCAGCAGATCGCGAATGGCGCAATCATCTTCGGCAATCAAGACGCGCAACGCCGGCACATTCGCCCAGGTGCCCGCTCAGCCCAGATCATCTCCTTGGCTACGCGTGATTGACGGATTTTGGCTACCGCTCCAAATGAACCGGTAGCTCTCACGCCGGCGCACATTCGTGACCAGCGCCGGTCGAAAACATGCTATGCATGTTCCCCGCTTCCGACGGACGCTTGGGTACACGATTCCAAGGGAGTCGCGCGCAAGAAGCTCCTGCGCGAGTTTCTGTGATTCCATATAACTTGATGGGTTTAGATAGTTGGAAAATTTCTTTGCCGCCCGCAAGTCATGAAACTCTCCGCTAAAGTCCGCGAGATAGCTGTCAAAGATGACGCTGTCGTGGAGGCGATTGATCTCCTTGAGGGCCAGCGTTTTGTGGTAAGCAACCTCCGCTTGCGCGGTCGCGATCTCGTAGGCCGCGTACCACGCGCCGCGGTCTGGGCCATTAAAGCGTCCGCCCAATGGATGTGCGTGGGTAAATGCTGCGTTCACGATGCGCGCGTACGGAACGCCAAAAAGCAGTTCGTGAATACCGATGCCGTGCAACATATTGTTTTCTGCTTGAAGACGGTCGTTGGTCAGGTTGTCCAGCTCGACGATATTCGGCAGATCGGCTTCGGTCGTTACGCGCTTGAGAACGCTCTCTCCGGGCTTGGTCGCTATCAGGCGATATGTGTCGTTACGCTCCAGTAGTGTGAGCGGCGGTGTCACGCCTCGCCGCGGCGCGCGTCAAGCAAACGTCGAACCGTTTGCATCGCTGGAATGCCGCCTTTGAGCATGTACATTAACGGTGTAGCGCCACCAAAAATTGGATTTGTATTGGCGAGCCCAACCCATTCGTCAGCTAATTCCTCACTGTGCAGGATCGACAATGCTTTGAAGATGCCGACGAGATAGGAAATGCGCAAGAGCGTATCGCTGCTCAGGATTTTAGTGTCCGGACGTTTCTTCATCTTGTAATACGGGTCATTGGTAATCCCACCGAGCAGCACGCGAGCATCCTCGTCGCGGATTTTCCACTTTTTCATAATGCGGAAAAAGGTACGAAGCGCCGAAGGGCTGAGCCGTTTGCGTTCAACCGGTGAACCCAGGTCGGGCAGCGCCGTGGCGGGGTATCGTGTTTCTGGGTATGCAAGCGCGCTCATCGGGCTACTCCTATTCGGGAGTAATTATACTCCTAAATAGGAGTTAGGGTCAAATCTAGCTGTCTATTAAACCAAAGTGCCCGGACGGAGCCTCGACAGGCTCGGCCGTGGTTCGACAAGCTCACCATGACACGTTTGGGCAAACGGCCCAAACTCCGACGCATGCTCTCGTAGCGCCTGATAAATAAGCGATGCCGGAAACCCAAGCCGCTCGAGCGCTCTTGCAGCCGACGGATAGCTTATCTGCGGCTTGGTGCGAAACAGTTTGTCGAGCGCGCGGCCAAGCCGCGTGCGCTCATCGACGGATCCTATACTCACGG
>DASYYA010000156.1:0-2180 GCA_035934355.1 Candidatus Rubrimentiphilum sp.
AATCGATTTCATGACCACAACGGTGGCAGCCACAAAGAAACAGCTCTTCATCGGGAACCAGTGGCTCGAAGCGGCCGACGGCGCAACCTATTCGGATACCAATCCCGCGACCGGTGCACTGCTGGCCGAAGTTGCGAATGCTTCCGCGCAGGACGTCGATCGTGCCGTCCGCGCAGCGCGCGACGCGTTTGAGCGCGGCAAGTGGGCGACGATGGCGGCGTCGCGGCGCGCAAAGATCATCTATAAAATTGCGCAGCTGATCGCCGAGCGTCTGAACGATATCGCGCTTTTGGAAGTGCGCGACAACGGCAAGACGCAGGCAACCGCCAAAGGCGAGCTCGGCGCTATCGTCGATTGTTTTGAATTCTACGCCGGCGCCGCAACCAAGAATTACGGGAGCAGCTTGCCTTCACCGATGCCGAATTATCTGGCGCAGACGGTGCGCGAACCGGTTGGGGTCGTGGGCGCGATCGTGCCGTGGAATTTCCCGTTGCTTTTGGCGTCGTGGAAAGTTGCGCCGGCGCTGGCGACGGGTTGCACGATTGTGCTGAAGCCTGCAGGACAAACGCCGCTTACTGCGCTGGCGTTGGCGGAGATTGCGCTCGAAGCCGGTCTGCCCGAAGGCGTGCTCAATGTCGTCACGGGCGAGGGACGCGACTTAGGACAAGCGATCGTCGAGCATCCGGGAATCGACAAAATTGCCTTTACCGGCAGCACGGCGACCGGCAAACGTGTGGCCGCCACTGCCGCGCAGACAGTCAAACGCGTCACGCTCGAGCTCGGTGGGAAATCGCCCTCGCTCGTTTTTGAGGATGCCGACCTGCCACAAGCAATCAACGGCGCGCTTTACGGTATTTTTTACAACGCAGGACAATGTTGTGAAGCGCGTTCGCGCGTTCTCGTGCACGAAGCCGTTGCGGATGAGTTCATCGCTGGATTTACTGCGAAAGCGCGCAAACTGCGCGTCGGCAATCCGGAAGATGCGCAAACGCAGATCGGCGCCATTACCACGCAAGAGCAGTTTGACAAGATCAAAGAGTACTGCGCTGTCGGCGCGAGCGAAGGCGCAAAATTGCTGGTCGGCGGCGAGCCGGCGCGTCCGGGTTCAGGTTTTGAAGGGGGCCGCTTCTGGAGCGTGAGCGCTTATGAAACGCAACCCGATCACCGAATCTCGCGCGAAGAGATCTTCGGACCGGTCGCGAGCTTCACGCGATTCAAGGACGAAGCTCACGCTATCGCGCTCGCCAACGACAGTGAGTACGGGCTTTCGGCGAGTATCTGGACGCATAATATTGGGCGCGCGGGCCGTGTGGGCAAGGCGATCAGAAGCGGCACCATTGCGATCAACACGCCGTACTCGGTCTTTCCGGGCGTGCCGTTCGGGGGATACAAGCAATCAGGTTACGGTCGCGAATTGGGCATTGAAACGATGGCCCTGTATTCGGAAACAAAAAGTATTATCACATACATTGGTGAGAAGCCAATCGATCCGTTCGGAGTATAGCAGGCCTCTGAAAGAGTCAACGCACCGCACGCAACGAGCAGTTTTTCCGCAGATTGAGAAGCGAGGAGCGCGCATAGCCGGGGCGCTATGTAAGCGACGCAGCGACGACGAGCTGCGGAAAAACTGTCGTTGCCCGAAGGGTTTGCAGCGCGTTACGGCATCTGCTTCGTCAACGTCTCGGTCACAGAGCGCTCGGGCTATGCTCCCTCGCCGTTTTCTTGCATCTGCACGCATTGCGCTGCAAACGGCCGGCGCGTGCACTCTTTCGGAGGCCTGCTAGCCATCGAAGCGTTAAGAATCGGTACAACGTACCAAACGACGTACGGCACACTCTGGAAAGACGGCACGTTTTTCCCGCGCGGCACACGCGTACTGGTTGTCGGCTTACATTTGGTCGAAGGTTTTTGCGTGCAGTTTCCCGCCGAAGTCGACGGACAGCCGCTCGAGACGTGGGAAGATTGGGCGGAGAGTGATTTTCTTGCGCCCGATGGCGAGATTGAATCGCCCGCACCCGTATCGCAAGCCATGCTGACCGAAGCGCGTGAAGTGTTACGCGATGCGGAAGATGGCTGTCACTTGCATTTTCACGAAGGCGACGACTAAGCAGAGCCGCCGCGAAGCAACCCTTTTAATCTTCGAACCGCGTTAGGCCGGAGCTTCAATGCGCTCGGTTGTG
>DASYYA010000160.1:0-20288 GCA_035934355.1 Candidatus Rubrimentiphilum sp.
AGCATGCCATTACGACGGGCGCATTCGATTCACAGTGGCTGCGGCGCATCTCCTTGGGAGCGCTGCTTGGGCCGAACGAAAATCTCACATTCTCGCTACGCTCCATCAATGGTCGCGGTGGATTCTCACCTCCCGGCCTAAATCTTGCGGCTGCCTATCATAAGCGTTTTCGCAGCGGAGACGAGCTGTTCGTAAACTTCGGAACGCCGGCGGCGCCGTACACGCTCGACCGCTTTATCATGAAGTATCTCTTCCGCGTGGGAGGCGACGCCGGCACATAGCTCGCATGGGTCCTATAGCGGCATAGTCAAGGCAACGTTGCGCGGCGCCTAATCGGAAAACGTGTCGAGACGCGACTACTGGAAGATGACCAAATAAACCTGAAAGAGATCGAGGTGTAACCGATGGAGAAACGCACGATATCCTTTGAACGAGATATTCGCCCGCTATTCCGCCCGATGGACATCCAACATATGTCCCCGATGGACGTCCTACTCGATGACTATGCGTACATGTCGAACGCACAGAATGCTCAGGCCGTCTACGAATTTCTCAATGGAACGAAGCAGCCACAGATGCCGCCCGGTGGCCCATTCTGGAGTGATGAGCAGCTGAAACTCTTCGCGCAGTGGATGGGACAAGGGCGCCAGCCGTAGCCATCTTAGGCGCGGTGTAAGATTGCGCGATCTTCGTTTCGTATACAGCCGGTCCGTTCGATCCGCTGGACGTTCGTCTTCGCGTCGGGATCTTGCCCGAGCTTTTCGCGATACTGCTGGTAGGCTGCCAGATTCTCGAAGTCGATGATGGCCATTGCAAAATTCGTCGGACCGGCAATCTTCGTCGGTAAATAGTATCCGATAAGCTTTCCGCCGCAGCGCTCGATGATCGGCGGCCACGCTTTCGCGTAGGCTTCGAAATCCGCCAATTTATTCTGGTCGATCGTATACCGAATGCAGAGCGTTATCATTGCGGCCCGTATTCCATAACAGATCCGTCCGGCCTTTCCGGCAGAAGGTGACTCGCCGGTGCGCACGTGAAGGCTGGTGTGTGAGAAAACGGTTTATAACTGAGACCGATAGAGTCGAGGCTTTTAGCGATGGCGTCTTAGCGGTCATCATCACGATCATGGTCTTGCAATTGCGCCCGCCGGGCGGAACCGATGTTCAGTCGATAATGCAGATCCTACCGTCGTTTGCGATCTACGCTTTAAGTTTCGTCTTTATCGGAATCTACTGGAATAACCACCACCACATGCTGCGCGCGAGCCGCGGCATCGACGGCAGAGCGATGTGGGCCAACCTGCACCTGTTGTTCTGGCTCTCACTGGCCCCATTTGCAACCGCATGGCTTGGCCGCAATCCAGGCGCCGTCGGCCCAACGGTGCTCTACGGTGTTCTTTTGTTGTTCGATGCGATTGCGTACACGTTACTGCAGCGAGCTTTGCTCGCGGTCAACGGTAAGGAAGCGCCCTTCGCAAAGGCCGTCGCGGTCGATCTCAAAGGCCCCGCATCAATTGCGCTTTATGTGATCGCGATTGCGGTGGCTTTTGTGTCAACGGTTGCGTCGTACGTTATCTTGGTCGTCGTCGCGATCATGTGGCTTGTTCCCGATCGGCGCTTCGAACCACTGATTAATATCGAACGCTGAGGTTAACCGCGCGGCGCTTCGGTTAAAAAACGGTCAGCGTGTTGCCGCTAAGACGCGCCCTGCAACTCCCGCGCGTGCCAAAGAGCTTCCAGCCGCTTCTATTTTCACCGAAGTCCACGTAGCATTCGCCCCTGCGCTCCAATATGGTAATCGTCATCCCGGCGGCAGGAGAGCTCCAGCAAAGTGCCCCGCGCCGATGCATCCGGCAGTGCTCCGCGGGAATCCACGAAAGCACGTTGGGGCGCTCGACATTTATGGTCAGATCCGCAGCCAGCGCCGATACCGGCAAAAGCGAAAGCGCGGCGATAAACCCAACGATAAAAATGCGACGAATCATAACGTTCCTTTCAGCGATCCAGCTGAGTGATTTGGATCAGATTGCCACAGGTGTCGTTCACCATGGCGATGGTTGAACCGGTCACTTTCGTCGGCGGCATCGTGAATTCACCACCCGCTGCCTTCACTCGCTCGTAATCTCGCTGAACGTCGTCGGTGAAGAACATCGCTGCCGGTTGTCCTTGCTGAAACATCGCGTGCTTATAGGTCTTGGCCGCCGGGTTGTCGCTGCGCGCGAGTTGCAGTTCGGTACCGTCCGGCTCCTCCGGTGACGCTACGGTCAACCACCGATACGGACCCTTTGAAACGTCGGTCTTCTTGATAAAGCCCAACACGTCGGTGTAAAACCGCAGCGCCTTCTCCTGGTCGTCCACATACATGCTCGTCAGCTTGATCTTCATGCGGTTTCCTTATTTAGCTTCGCCGAACGCTGCAGCGCCCACCGCTAACCGTAACGGTGTATGTGCCGGGGCCTGGACCGGACACGCCGCAGGTCCATTGCTGCTTCCTAGGAACGTTTATCGCGCGACCCGCAACGTGGATACTGTTCGCCGACTTGTTGGAGTACCTGTAAGGGAAATCATAGTCGTTTCCCGGACGGATGTCTTCCTTTCGAGTTGGGCCTCCGTAACCGACTGTTACGGTGACTAGTGCTCCGGTTTCATTTCGAACGCGAATACTCTCAGCCGCGTTTATGGCGGCGACGCCTGAAGCGTACAAGAGAATCATTGCAAGAATCGAAAGTCGTTTCATTTGGCTACGTACGTGTACACGTGCTGGCCGTCACGCGTGATGAGTTGCTTATTGTTGTTTGCGGCCATGATGAAGGCGAACCCACGCAGTCCCGGATCGATCGTGAGGAACGAAACTGTACCGTCGCCGTTATCGCGCGTCGCTACGTGACTTTTCCATAAGCCAAAGTCGAAGACCAACCCTGCAGCATCGTGGCGAACCGCGATGTGTCCGAGGTCGGGGCTGGTGTAATACGAGGCCAGCTTTGCGGCTAGGGCAGGCGCGGCGGGAACGGTGATAAGTTTGCGCGACGCAACCAGTTGGAGCGCGTTATTCTTAGCGGTGACCGCAACGTCGGCCGCGGCTTCGGGCTTCCCATCATACAGAAGCTCGAGCAGGCGGCGTAGGAACGGGCCGCGCAGCTGAACGCCGGAGTCGGAGTTCGTGAGAATGACGGCGCCGATGCCCGCAGATGGAATGGCGATGATATCGCTGTGATAGCCGATCAGATCGCCGCCGTGGTGGATAATGCTGATGCCGTACGTGCGGTCGTCCATCAGCCCCATGCCATACCATGCGTTTTGCCCGATCGGTACGGTATGCACACGCCGCTGCAGCAGGTTCCGCGCGGAAACCAGACGTCTGCCGTTGGGCAGCACGCCCTGCGTCAGTTCGTTGCGAACGTACTTAATGAGATCGCTTGGCGAAGACCAGGCTTCGCCGGCGGGACGGTACGGAATCGCGATCATATCTATCGGTGACGTGACGACGTGCGTAAACCCGTCGACATCTTGTCCGTGAGGGCTCGCATGATTCCCGGCCAACGCCTTCTGCATGTTGAATGTCGTGCGGCTCATCCCGAGAGGATCGAAAACAAGCCTTTGCATCGCTTTGTCATACGCGGCCCCAAGCGGAAGACTCGGATACTCGATGTGTCCGGCAATGTAGCCGGCGGCTGAGGCCATGGTATTGCTGTACTGAAAGAGTTCGCCGTACTTACTGGTGGGCTCGGTCCGCGCGAGTTGCACGAACGTTTCTTCCGGGCCCGTCTGCGCTGTCGTGCCGAGGATCCAATCCAGATCCTTGCGTGGTACTCCGGTACACGCGCATATCAAGTCTTCGATCCGGATTTTTTGTGTCGTCGCAACACTGCCGAGGCGGAAGCTCGGATAAACTTGCGTGACCGGCTCGTCCCAACGCAACTTGCCGTTATCGACTAAGCGCGCGAGCATTAGCGTCGTGAGGCCCTTGGTGTTCGAGGCGATCATGAACAGCGTATTTTTATCGACGGCTTGAGAGTGGCCGAGCGTGCGTACCCCCAGACCTCCCGCGTAGACCACTCTGCCGCGATCGACGAGCGCCACACCGACGCCGGGCACGTGCAACTCGCTCATTCCGGTTTTCACGAATGAGAGGAGCTGCGCCATGCGTTGCGGAGTGAGGCGATGCGCGGTGCGTCCGGCGAAACTTTCTTCGACGTGGCCGGCAGGTTGAAGACTCGCTGAAATCAAGCCGGCCGCGGCGGCGCGTTTTTCAAAGGTCGCGACGGAACCGCTCACGAGCAACACCGTCCACGCGTCGCCCTCGCGAAATGCCACCGCTTGAACGAGCAGATGTTCGGCGGGCGTCGTGAGATACTGCACGCTGGATATTTCATCCCAACCGCTCCGCGGGGGCGCGGCCGTGGTAACGACAACCTTGCGATTGAATCCGGGCTGAAATTGTTTCCAGGCCAGGGTCACGGCGCTGGCTGCGTCTGCGGCCTTCCCGAGGTTTACGATGACAAATTGTGCATCGTTTTCTGGAGGAGCGAGAATGACCATGGATCCCTGGGTGCGTACCGACCAGTCTTTGGGCGCCGTATATTGTACGCCGCCGGTTCTCTGCGGCGTGTCGGCGGTCATGACCGCAGGAGCCGGCAATGCGGAAGCCGCGGATTGCGCCATTGCGGGCAGCGGCGTAAGCAATGAACAGACCGCAATGAGCATGAGAGCGCGCTTCATCTTAGTGGCTGCGGAGCGACTTCGGACCGCAGAATAATAAGCCGTCGCGGTTTTCGATATCCTTGTTACACGGCAGCCACAGTGAGGTGTCTTCCCACATGTAATGGTCGCGGCCCGTATCATCACGGCCAATCCATTTCCTGCAGTCAGCTCGAAGAACACGGCCGTCGTGCTCGAGCCGTATATTCTTGCAAGTCTTTTGATACGAGCCAGTAGGCGGCGACATTTTCTGCCCTAGTGGCTTCGCCGACGCCGGAGCAATCGCCGCAGCGCAAAGTCCCAATGACAAAAGAAAGGCGGCTGCAAACTTCATAATGACCTCCTTCATTTTTTATACGCCGCTTTGCGGAGCCCAGCCTTTATGTGTCATTGTCTCGTCGGCGAGATGTTGCGATGAGCTCGTCTATTTTATTTGGCACCAATAACGGTGCATTGCGGAGCTGGCTCGCTCTTTTATGACTCGCAAACTCAAGGACAGTTTGCGAGATCTCAGGATATTGTGGTCACAAGGGAACATGCCGTCAGCTCTGACACTGACAAAGCCGACGCCCATCGAAAAACTTCGCCCCTCGATAGGTAGCGTAGCCGGAAAGGTTCCGGTGTGGCCTCGATCCACCGTCTCTTGCCTTGTGTCCTCATAGACGTGACCGAACATATTTATGCCATACTTAACGGTTATTGTGACGGGAGGGGCGCCGGAGTCGGAAGAATTTTGATAATTGATGCTGACTTGCTGCGCTGCAGCGACTCCGAGCGTCGTTCCAATAATAGCAAATTGCGCGGCTAGGATACGCGCCAATATTTTACGCATGGCGATTTTTTCGGAGCTCTCAACGCGGCGACCTTGATAAGATAAACATAAACGAGACTCCTTACGATCTCGGTCAGCTAGCCAACGATGCGCGTACTACGAACAAGCTGGGTGCAGCAGATTTGAAGATTTGAATTGCCCAGAAAGGGACTCGAACCCCCACGGCCTTGCGGCCACTGGTACCTGAAACCAGCGCGTCTACCAATTCCGCCATCTGGGCTTAGCCTCGACGAGGCTCGGCCGTGGTTCGACAGGCTCACCATGACACTCTGCACGCAGCCCGTGAAACTTCAGGACGCGCTCCATGGTTTCTGAAGCCACCATGTCTGCGATTCCCCTCCCCGTATCCAACGAGCAATCGTTGCTCGATGCATATTCCCAAGCCGTCACGCACGCGGCACGAACGGTCAGCCCTTCGGTCGTTGCGATCGAAGCGCGCGCCGGAAGCCGCGGCGGCAACGGTTCGGGTTTCGTTTTTACACCCGACGGCCTAGTGCTCACCAATGCACATGTGGTTGCGGGCGCGCAAACCATTACGGCCACCGTTTTGGACGGTCGCGAGCTGAAAGCCGATCTCGTCGGCAGCGACGAGCACACGGATCTCGCCGTGCTGCGCGTGGACGCGCGCGACATCCCGGCCGCTACACTCGGCGACTCTGCGAATCTGCAGCCCGGACAAATCGCCATTGCGGTCGGTAATCCGTACGGATTGCAGTACACCGTCACGGCGGGCGTGGTGAGCGCGCTCGGCAGATCGCTGCGCGCACAATCGGGAAGATTAATCGACAACGTCATTCAAACCGATGCCGCGCTCAATCCGGGGAACTCGGGTGGACCACTGGTGAACGCAAACGGTGAAGTCATCGGCATAAATACCGCGGTCTTCCCCGGCCAAGGCATCTGTTTTGCGATCGCAATCAACACAGCGAAGTTTATCGGAGCGGTGCTGATTCGCGACGGGCGCGTGCGCCGCGGTTATCTCGGTGTTGCGGGACAGGATATTGAGTTGGCGCGCGCCATCGTCCGGCGTCATGAGCTGGCAGCCAATCGCGGCATTGCGGTGCTGTCGGTCGAACCCGGGAGCCCCGCAGAAGTCGCCGGCTTACGCGAGGGCGACGTGCTGGTTGCATTCGAGAACACTCCTTTGCGCGGCATCGACGATCTGCATCGGACGCTGACGCTCATCGATCTTTCGCGCAGCTACCGCATCAGCGGACTCCGCCGCGGGAAGCAGTTTTCCACGATTGTGTTGCCAATAGAAGCGGCATGATCCGCCGCCTGGCGCCGATCCTCGGCATCACGTTCATCGACATCCTCGGCTTCAGCATGCTGATTCCGCTGTTGCCATATTTCGTGACGCATTTTCACGCGTCGCCTGTGATGGTCGGTATTTTATTTTCTACGTTTTCATTTTGCCAACTGGTTTCAGGACCGATCTGGGGCAACGTTTCCGATCGCATCGGGCGTAAATGGGTGTTGATTATTAGTCAGATCGGCGCAACCATCGGCTGGGCCATGCTTGGTGCCGCGACGAGCGTCGGATTTATTTTTCTGGCGCGGATCGTTGAAGGCGTTTCGGGCGGAAACATCGGCGTCACCCAAGCCTACGTCGCGGATTTGGTCGAGCCGAAAGAGCGATCGCGAGCGTTCGGCTACATTAGCGCGACGTTCGCCGGCGGCATGATCTTTGGGCCGCTTATCGAGTCGGTTCTCTTCATCAAATACGGTTTCGGCGCGCCTTTTTATACGGCGGCAGCGCTGCAGTTTGTGACGCTACTTGTTACAATCTTCTTCTTGCCCGAATCACATGGGAAGAGCAAGGAGTCGGCGGTTGTTGGGCCTGCCGAGATCGTGCGCACGTTCCGCAACAAAAAACTGGCGCCGATGCTGTGGCAGAAGCTGGCGCTTTCGCTCTCTTTATACGCATGGTTTGCGGTGATGGCGCTGTATCTCGCACGCCAATTGCATTTTGGTCCCGCGCAGACCGATTATTATTTTACATCCGTGGCCGCACTCAACGTCCTGGTGAATGTCTTTTTGGTTGGAAGGGTGGCACAGAACGTCGGCGATCGCTCGATGTCGAACATCGGCCTCTTTGCCCTGGTTTCGGGGTTTGCGCTGATTCCATTCATACAAGGCATTCCGCAGTTGGCGATCATGGCGGCCATGTTCAGCATCGGGCTGGCGCTCGCGAACGCGGGAATTACGGCCCTGATTAGCAACGCCGCCGACGAGCGGCGGCAGGGAACCGTGCTTAGCGTGACCGGATCGCTTGACTCGATATCGGGAATTGTTTCCCCACCGGTCTCTACCGCGGCACTCGGATCGCTCGGCGCATCCTGGGCCGGCGCCTATTCATTGTTCTTCGGCGTGCTCGCCTTGATCGGTGGTGTGCTGCAGAGCAAAAAAGAAGCGGCCAAAGCCGCTTCGGAGACTGCCGCCTAAGCGCTCTTGCGCCGTCGCGGCGCCGCTTTGTGCGCTGCGCGTTTTTGTTCGCGTGCGCCGCGAGCTTTTTTGCTCTGCTCGACGCTTTGTGCGAGCACGTCCATGAGATTGACAACCTTCGGTCGCGCGGGCGCTTTCTTCGGTTTCGGTAATTCCTTGCCGGCCGCGCGCGCCTCGATCATCGCCAACATTTCGTCGTGGTAGGTATTCGTAAATTTTTCGGGTTCGAATTCGTCCACGCTCATTGAATCGATGAGCATCTTTGCCATCTTCATCTCGGGCTCGGGCATTTTGCTCTCCGCCGGCAGGTCGAAATCGGATTGCTCGATCAGCTCGTCGGCCCAGTGCATGAGCTCGAGCACCAGCGCATCGCCCAGCGGTTTGACCGCGGCGATCGTTTCCTTGGTGCGAATCACGACGCGTGCGATCGCGACTCTGTTGGCGCGTTCCAGTGCCTCGCGTAAAAGCGCGTATGCGTGGCGGCCCTGTTTGGTGGGCTCGAGATAATACGGCTTGTCGAAATACATCGGGTTGATCTTCTCGAGTTCGACAAACTCGAGAATATCAACGCTCTGCGTGGCCTCGGGGTTCACGCGCTTGAAATCCTCGTCGGTGATGATCACGTACTCGCCCTTTTCGTACTCGTAGCCCTTGACGATCTCGTCCCACGGCACCGGCTTGTTCTCGACGGTGCAGATACGCTCGTAGCGGATTCGACCCTCGTCCTTGGCATGCAGCATATTAAATGAAAGCTCGTTCGCCCGGACGGCCGTGAAGAGTTTGACCGGAATCGTCACGAGCCCGAAGTTGATGGATCCCGACCAGATCGCGTGTGCCAAGAGACTCACTCCCTGTGGATAAGTGCCGCACCATTATACCCGACGGCCGCTTCCAAAGCGACCTCCCGCTTGTTCAGCCGGGAGGCAGGGCTTGCCGGAACACCATGGCTGGTTTAGCGCTTGAGCTTAGCGGGTTTCCAGTACGTGCGGCCCCAGAGGTCGCCTTCCGTCTGGATGCGCTTGCGCGCGTTGGCGATCGTCCATCGCGAATTGAGCGCTTGCGGCGTCCCCCGCTTGGAACAGAGCTCCTTAATCTCGGACCAATCGAGCGGCATCGAAACCGGTGCCTTGTCGCGCGCGCGCACGCTATACGGCGGCACGACGGTTTTGCCGCGGCCGATCTGCACCCAATCCAGTAACACCGTGCCTTTCGGACGGCGTGCTATCGAACGCTCGAGCGTCGTCAGCTTCGGCAACTCAGATGCAATCCGCTTCGCCGCGACTTCGGCAAACCGTTTCACCGAATCGTACGAATACTTTGGCTCAAGCGGAATAATCAGATGGAAGCCGCTGCCGCCGGTGGTCTTGATGAGCGGTTTGATGCCAAACTCTGCGAGCATATCGTGAAACGCTAACGCTACGGTCGCGAGCGTCTTGATCGTGCACCCTTCTCCGGCGTCCAGATCGAAGAGCGCATAATCTGGATATTCCAGAGTCTTGCGTTGCGAGTACCAGACGTGCAGAACGATCGACGCTAAGTTGGCACACCACGCAAGCGTTGCTTCGTCGTTGCACAAGATGTACGAGATCTTGCGCGAGCCTTGCTCGGCCGAAACGCTGACCGTGGGAATCCAACTCGGCGTGAATTTCGGTGCTTGTTTTTCAAAAAACGACTGTCCGTCGATTCCATCCGGATATCGCTGCAACGTCAAAGGCCGCTCTCGCATATGGGGTAAGATCCATTTCGCCACGCTCAAATAGTACGCGATGAGATCGCCCTTGGTATAACCGTCCTTAGGAAACAACACTTTGTCGGCGTTGGAAAGCGTGAGTTCGCGCCCGCCGATGGTCGTTTTTTGCGTGGTGCGCGCCATTTAGGCGACTTCGTCGGTATCGATCGGAATCTCGCGCATACATTCCTTCGGGTCTTTATCCTCGCGCAACCCTAAAAATGCCGGCTGGCGCATGTAGTTATCGCGCGTCCATTCCGTAAAACGTACTTGTGCCACGAGCTTCGGCTCGACCCAGTGCGCTTTCATGTTTGAGACAACTTCGTTTGCGAACGGCGACGTTTTGCGTTCGAGTTTCTTGAGCCGCGCGGTCAGCAAGGCGAGCAGCTTTGTATTGAATCCCGTGCCAACGTGGCCGACATAATAGAGTTTTTTCTTGTCGTACAATCCTAAAAGCAGCGCGCCAAACCCCTTGCGGCTGCCACGTGGTTCGGTAAAGCCGCCAATCACGCACTCCTGCATCAACTGTGCTTTGATCTTCACCCAATCGCGGGTGCGCCGCTCCTGATAGATCGACGTGCGCAACTTGCCAATGATGCCTTCGAGTTGCTGGCGTTGCGCCTGCTCGAAGAAGGCGCAGCCGCGGCCGACGACGTGTTTGGAGTAGAGCACAAGCTCGTCGTCGGCAATCGCGCGCTGCAAGCGCTCTTTACGTTCCTCGAGCGGCAATTTCCGGAAATCTTTGCCGTCGGCGTAGAGCAGATCGAACGCGACATACGTCAGCGGGTATTTTTTCGATTCTGCTGAGCGCGCACTCGGACGATTGCGATTGAAACTGCCTTGCAACCGCTGGAACGACGAACGTCCCTTTTCATCCAGGCTGACGATCTCGCCGTCAACGACGATGGGCAGGGTCGTCCAGGCGTTGCGCAGCTCTTTGAGTTCCGGGAATTGGTGCAAGAAGTCGAGCCCGTTGCGCGAGACCAGTGTCATGTTGCCGTTTTCGCGTACCGTGCAGATGGCGCGATACCCGTCCCATTTGATTTCGAAGAACCAATCGTCGTCGTCGAAGGCTTCGTCGACTAGCGTTGCGAGCATCGGTGTATGAATGACGGGAATAGGATCGCGCTTAGCGCTTTTTTTTTCCTTGGGGGCGCGCGAGCCGGAAGCTTTGCGGCCGGAGTTCCAATGACGCGCTCGCGGATCGTCGGCGTACGATTCCACGGTACGGCCGGTTTTTACCGACTTGTTGTCTTTTTCGATATTGTATTTCGGATTCACGTATTCGTCTTTGTCTTTGATCAAAAGCCACGGATCGCCGCCTTCGCCGCCGCGGCCCTTGATGCGCACGAGCGTAAACTCGCCGTGCATCTTTTTGCCGAACAAGATGAATTTGATTTTGCCTCTGCCGATCTCGGCCGCCGGATCGGTGCCTTCGGCGAGCTTGTACGTTCCTTGATCCCATACGATCACTTCGCCCGCGCCGTATTGTCCGCGCGGAATGATCCCTTCGAACGTGCGGTAGTCCATCGGATGGTCTTCCACGTGCATTGCCAAGCGGCGATCGGTCGTGTTGAGTGAGGGCCCCTTCGGAATCGCCCAAGACTTCAACACGCCGTCGGCTTCGAGGCGAAAATCATAATGTAATCGCGTGGCGCGATGTTTTTGAATCACAAACTTCAGACGGCCCGCAGGTTTGGCGCGCGCCCCGCGCGGTTCGGGCGTTTCTTTGAAGTCGCGCTTTTGGTGGTAACGCGTAAGCGAGCCGGGCTCTTTGCTCCGGCTCGCTCCACGTGTTGTTTTCTTTGCCGGCATTACACCGGAGGAGTGCGCCCTGTTAGACTCGCGCCCCTCGGCCGCTAAGCAAGTTGATGATGAGCAAGATCACCGCGACGATGATCAGGATGTGGATGAGCGGGCTAGCGATGTGCGCCAACAGAAACCCGATCAGCCAGATGATCACCAAAATGACGATGATCGTCCAAAGCAAACCAGCCATTAGGGTTTGGTCCCTCCCTTCGTAGTCGTGGTCGTGGTCGTGCCGCCGCCGCCGGTTATCGACGTGCTCGAACTGGTCGACGTCGACCATGGGTGCCACACGAAAATGGCGATTAGAATGACGATGAGGACGACGATGACGATGCCGACGGCCGCCGCGCTGCCGCCTCCGTCACCATCATTTATTACAACTGGGCCATCAGCCATGCGGTGCTGCTCCTTTCCGGGTAGTCGGCCCGTTTATACCCAGGCCATGCAAGCGCATATCCGAAGGCGGCGAACCGGGTGCTCGAATGCTTTGGGCGGGTTTTACCCTCGCAATCGCCGTCGCGGCGCTGGCATTCTGGCGGTCGCGCCAGGCCGAACGCACGTACTATGAGTCCGAAGTCTACCATATGGATACAAGGGCTCATGCACGCTATGCGTATGCCTTTGTACTTCTGGCCGCTGCACTCGGAGCGGCCATCCTTTGGCCCGTGGTTCCGGCGATCCCGATTGTGGCAATCTTTGTGTTGATCGCAATTTTTTATGGAGCCACGTTCGTGCGCGGTGCGGCCGGGGAAGACGAATAACATGAATCGGGCAAACGAAATTGCCTGGCAGTCGTGGGACGAAGCCGCATTTGCGCGCGCGCGTCAGGAAAATAAGCCCGTATTGCTCGCGATCTCCGCGGTGTGGTGCCACTGGTGTCACGTCATGGACGAAACCACGTACTCCGACGAACGCGTCATTGCGAAGATCAACCAGCAATTCGTTCCCGTTCGCGTAGACAACGATCGCCGCCCCGACGTGAACGCGCGTTACAACCAAGGCGGCTGGCCGACGACCGCATTCTTGGCTCCAAGCGGCGCGCTTCTAGCGGGCGCAACCTATTTGCCGCCGGAGCAGTTGCTGGGCGCGCTCGATCAAATTGCTAACTTTTATCGCGAAAATCAAGCGCACGTCGAGGAGCGAGGCCACGAATTGCGCAAGGAAGCTGCGCCCGAACGCAAAGCGAGCGGTGAGCTCCGCGAAACGATGATCGCGCGGATCACCGAAGAGATCGCCGAGGCGTTCGACCCCGAGTACGGCGGCTTTGGAAATCAACCAAAGTTTCCGATGATCGATGTTCTCGAGTTTCTCTTGCAAGAGTATCGCGTGACTGCCGAACAGCGGCTTTACGAGATGTTAGCCAAAACGATGCTCGCAATGTCGGGCGGCGGCATGTACGATCACGTTGAGGGCGGATTTTTTCGCTATTCGACAACGCGCGATTGGAGCGTCCCGCATTTTGAGAAGATGTCGGAAGATCACGCGGCGCTGCTGCGCATTCTTGCGACACTGACGCGGACTACCGAGAATCCACAGTTTCGCACGACACTGGAATCGGCTTTGAGCTATGTACGCACCCATTGGCACGATCCCAAGACGCACTTTTTTGCCGGCAGCCAGGACGCGGACGAAGAGTATTATGCGCTGCCGCTGCAGGAACGGCAGAGGCGCCAAGCGCCCTTTGTCGATCGCACATCGTATTCAAATTGGACCGCGGCATTGGCCGGATCATTCGCGGTAGCAAGTTGGGCGCTGGATGATGACGCCTTATTGCGCGAAGCCGAAGACACGCTCGATGCGCTCCACGATCGCATGCGCGATTCCGGCGGCCTTCTCTATCATTTCATCGAGCCGGGCGGCGAACCGCAGATCCGCGGATTGCTTGCCGACCAGACTGCCTATTTGCGCGCACTGCTCGACGTTCACGAATACGGCGGCCAACCGCGCTTTGTGCAGCGCGCAGTACCGCTTTGTGCAGCAATCGAAGCGAACTTTGCATCGCCGAACGGTGGCTTTTACGATCATGCCGGCGCCGAAGCGGCAATCGGAAATCTCGATATCCGGCAGCGGCCGCTCCAGGAAAACTCTTTACTTGTTGAATGCTTCTTGCGCTTAGCCGCGTTGGAGAACGATGAAAAACTCCGAGCTCGCGCCGAGCAAACGTTGCAAGTCTATATTTCCACGTACGGTGGAATGCGGATATTCGCCGCGCCGTATGCGCGCGCATTACGCCGATACTTTCATCCAGCAACCTCGGTGGTTGTCGTTGGCACACCCGAGGCCACCGCTGAGCTTCGCGAAGCCGCGCACGCGCTGCCCGATCCGCTGCTCGCCGTAAGAACAATAGATCCCCAGGAAACCCGTGAGTTAAAGCGTCGCGGAATGAAAAGGAAGCTCGCGGCTTACTTTTGCCGCGGAAACGTATGCGGCGCACCCGCGCATTCCGTCGCCGACTTGCGCGATGCTTACGAAAAGCTCAGTTTCCAGGCCTGAGGAAAGCGTTCCAGTACCAAACCCCGTAGATGCTCGCGACGATCGAATAAAGGATAAGAACCTTCGTCCACAGCGGAAGGCGATCGCGCGCTGCCAATGCCATCAGACTGAAAAGGAATGGTACGAAATCCAACGCGTGACGCATGCCGTACTGTGCAAAACCGTTGACATAATAGAGAAACGATGGCGCTGCCACCAAAATAGTCGCGATCCACAGCAGGATGACCAGTGGACGCGGCCGTCGCGCCCACAGTGCAAAAATCAGCGCCGGGCTCGTCCAGGTCAACGCAACGCCTGAATACGACGGGCGAATCCACGGAAATACCGAGCTCACATCCGGCCGTTGCAC
Organism: Candidatus Rubrimentiphilum sp.; assembly: GCA_035934355.1. Lineage (GTDB taxonomy): Bacteria > Vulcanimicrobiota > Vulcanimicrobiia > Vulcanimicrobiales > Vulcanimicrobiaceae > Rubrimentiphilum. The sequence goes on from DASYYA010000160.1 coordinate 14,355, forward strand.
GAAAAAGGACCACAGTTGATAGCCCAGATATTGCAATGCAAACGGAGAGCCGGTCGGCGAACCGGCTTGGTCTTGGTGAAACCACGTGACGTAACCGATGTCGGCGACGGTTCCCCAGCGCGAGAGATTGTAAGCGATGTAGCCGATGCCGCCCACCATCAACACTCCGAGAAAGCCAGCAAGCGCCGAACGCATACGCGCACGATCGATTTGCAAGCTCGCGGCTTGCGGGTTCGTCGCAATCAGCAATACCGCATAAACCGGAACTGCAAGTATCAGAGAAAAACGCGAACCGGCCGCGGCAAGCGCCCAAATCGCAACGAGCCAGCCGCGCCGCTTGCCGCACAATTCAACCAGCGCGAGCAGCGTAAACGCAACAGCGCTCACGTGCGCGATAAACCACACGTCGCCCAGCATTGCGCACCATAAGAGATCGGTTCCGGCAAACAAAAAGGCCGTGAGCCAAAAGTTCGTATCGGCTGAAAGGCCGAGCCGCTTGCCGAGCTCCCATGCAGCACCGGCCCCAACGCCGGCCAGCAGCACGGCAAGGAGCGTTTGATTGGCGGCGGTGCCCGCGACGGCAACGTACGGAAGCAACAAGAAAGCCGGGACCGGGCCTTCGATTACATAGTGCTGACCGCGATATCCGAGCGCGTCGATGTAAGCACCGGGCCACGCAATCCACGTATGTCCGTGCAACAGCGCATCGGCGAGGAGGACATAATTATTGTACGGCGTGGTTCGAAAGTGGCCGGCGATCACGGTGACGAAAGCTGCAACGATTGCGGCAACAATGCTGCGGCGACTCACTCTTTTACCACCCGGTAGAGATCGGGCGATCCCGGAATCTTGATAAGTTTGTAGCCGTTGACGGAGCCAAAAATTTGATCGACCACGTAGACGTTCCGCCCGGCGTTCACCCACCCGGGAACGCGCGCAGCCTCATCACTTAACCAGGCGCTTTCGACAATGCGGTGCCCGAGCGAATGTTGCACGTATGCGGCGTACGCCAAGGCCGTTGAATCGATCCAGGGCGCGAGCAGTATCGCGCCATCGGAGGTCTTCGCGATAACCGTCGCGATGAGTGGTTTAGCGCCGAGATCGTGCGGTTGCGCAAAAATGTTTCGGTTCAGTACGATCAATCCGATCGCAAGCCCAAACATCACAAATAGCGTCGTCAGCCGCATCGCCGGAAGTTCGGCTGCGATGCGCAACGCTCCGTATCCGATGAAGATTGCAACGACGAAGAATGGAATCAAGTAATATCGTCCTGGATCGGCTTCAATCGTGTAGCCAAGCGCAAAACTCAGAGGAACCGCGGCCGCCAGGAAGAGCGCGATCCCCGCAATCGCGTCTCGCCGAAAGAACATCACCAATCCACCAAACAGAAACAACAAGCCGAGCGGCGCGAACTCATGCCAGAGCGCCTCAAAGAAGCGCGGACCACCTGCCGCATAGGTTTCGACGCGAATCATTGACGCGAACACTCCACCCGCACCGTAATCCGCGCCGCTCAAGTAATGCCGTAATCCGCTCATCGTTGAGGGATGATCGAGATCCCAAAACGCTCTGCCAGGCGGTTCGCCAATTGCCCGTGTGGGATCGAGTCGCGCATTGGTGATCGCGGCGCTGCGCAGGGGCAAATACGCATAGAAAGCTACGCCGCTGATCAGTGCCAGCAAAGCCAAGACAAACGTCGCCCTTTTCAAGCGACGGATGCGAGCGAAAAATATCACGCACAACGCTGGGGCCAGCATTGCGGCAATCGGATGCGTTGCGATCGCCATACCCCAGCAGAGCGCTCCCCATACGAGCGACCGTTGTTCGGCGCGCGCATACCACCGCACCGCAAAATAGAGCGTTACGGCAGACAAACATACGGCGAGCGCATGCACTTCGGCACGCGTTCCACGAGTCCACACGATCTCTCCAAACGCAAAAATCCACGCTGCAGCGGCAGCAATCCACGTTTCCGCTTTTGGAGCGAGCTCGCGCAGGATCGAAAACACCATCAGCGCCGTCAAACTCATCGCGATCGCCGAGAATAACGCGATGCGCCACGAGACGGCGCCGATCGGGAAAATGTGCGCGAAGATGCCCGCCGCGATGACGAAGACGGGAAAACCCGTCGGATGCGCGATCCCAAAGATCCACGGAACGACTTGCGCTTCGCCGGTGTCCCAATACGCGACGGCACCCTCGAGCGAAGCAATGTAAACGCCGAGCGGCACGAGCCACGCCGCCCACGGCGCAAAACGCGCGTTTAAAATCGTGTTTAAAATTCGGGTAAGACGGGCAGCGGCAACGGCCGCGGCGCCGTGAAGATCGATCGCGGAAGCGTTGGCGGAAATTGGTAGCCCGAAAACAGAATGCGTTCGCGCGCAATCCGTCCGTTCACCGTTCCTTGGACAGCGACGGATGAGGGGACCCAATACTTACCCGCCGCCACAAAGGTCATTGTTCCGAATCCGCGCGCGGCAACGCCAATCGTATGAAACCGAATTTCGCGCGGTAAGAATTTGCGTCCGTCAATCGTTATGCGTTGTACGGCAAATGCGGTGGGAGCACCCAGCGGAATCGCCCGATAGACGTAATCCAACTGCTTCCCGTTCTTTATCGCTCCCAGAAAGCTAAAGCGGTAAGCGCCAGTGTGCGGCGCGATGTTGCGCAACGTGTAGCGATTGCGGTAGCGCGCGATTTTTGTGGAACGCAGCGGCGTGCCGTCCACAATGAGCGTTTCGTCGCGAACCAAATTCCCGCTCCGATAGATGCGGTGCGTTTGATCGATATCTTGCGGTCCGAGCTGGGAAACGATGTAGGTAAACACCAAGGTCTGCGGCTCTTTCGCGCGTTCGAGCTGCGTTGCATAACGCAACAGCACCGCCGCGGCGGCCGTCGTTGCAATCACTGAGTAAGAACGGCGTCGCGAACGGCTTGGACCGCGCGCTCGGCTCCGCCGGGGTCTTTGCCGCCGCCTTGCGCTTGTGCCGGTTGCCCCCCGCCACGTCCACCGACAAGGGGCGCGGCGAGTTTGACGAGATTTCCCGCGTGCACGCCGGCCTTTACCATATCGTCGCTGGCGGTGACGAGTAAACTCACGCTCCCGTCTTCTACGCCGGCCAAGGCAATGACGCCGCTTCGCATCCGTTGCCGAATTGCGCTGCTCAAATGACGCAACGCTTCGGCGTTCGCTTCGGGAACGACAGCGCCGACAAAGCTGCGGTCGCCCAGCCGCTCTGCACCGTCCACGTAGATTTGCGCGTCGGCTGCAGCAAGACGCGCGCGCAATTCACCGAGCGCATTCTGCAGATCTTTGATCTCCAGCTGCATTTTATTCACGCGTTCACCGAGTTCGTCCGGCGTCGTGGACAATGACGACGAGAGTTCGCCGACGAGCTCCTGTTGGCGCCGCACGAACTCTTCCGCCGTTTTGGACACGCAAGACTCGATGCGCCGTATGCCACTGCCGATCGAAAACTCGCTCAAAAGAATAAACATCCCGAGTTCGCCGGTCGAATGCGAATGTGTTCCGCCGCAAAACTCTACCGACGGACCGGCCTGGACGACGCGAACGCGGTCTGCGTATTTCTCGCCGAACATCATGATGGCGCCACTGGCGCGGGCTTCTTCCAACGGGAGTATTTTGGTTTCAAGCGGCGTATTGTCACGAATCATCTCGTTGACGCGATGCGCGATTTCGCGCTTTTGTTCGGAAGAGAGCGCGCCTTGCGCCCAGCGGAAATCAAAACGCATGCGATCGATGCCGACCCACGATCCCGCCTGCGTCACATCTTCACCGAGTGTGTCTTTGAGCGCACGCTGCAACAGGTGCGCCGAAGTGTGATGGCGTCGAATCTCACGGCGCCAGTCGGGAGAAACCGCCGTGCGCAGGCGTTCGCCCACCGCCAATTCGCCACTGCGCAGCTTGCCGATGTGCGCTACGGCTTCGCCAACGTATTGCGTGTCCGTCACCTCAAAGAATACGCCCGCGTCGCTACCAGGATCCCGTTCGAGAACGCCGCGATCCCCGATCTGGCCACCCTTCTCGGCGTAAAACGACGTGCGATCCAGCAGCACCTGACCGTTCTCACCTTCGCGCAGTCGCGGCACAGATTCACTGTCTTTAATTAACGCGACGATCTCGCCGTTAGATTCGAGCCCGTCGTAACCGCTGAATTCGGTTTTGATCGCCGGGAGATCGGCAAGCTTCACTGCGGGTCGCTTTGCGGCGGCGTCGCGGCGCGCGCGGTCGCGTTGTTCGTTCATCGCCGCTTCGAAAGCCGCCATGTCCACGGTAAATCCGCGTTCTCCCGCAATCTCTCGCGTCAGTTCAACCGGAAAGCCATATGTATCGTGTAATTCAAATGCGGCCTCGCCCGGAATGAGCTTCGTTTTTCGCACGTGCGAATCATCAAACAGGTTGGCGCAACGGGCCATGCCGCGTTCTAGGGTGCGATCGAACGCACTCTCCTCTACGCGCAATGCCTCGACAATCCGATTCATGTTGGTGCGCAGCTCCGGGTAGCCGGATTCGAGCGACGCCACGACAGCGGGTACGAGCCCGGTGAGAAAACCGTCCGGATATCCTAACAGCCGCCCGTTACGAATCGCACGGCGAATGAGAAACCGTAACACGTAGCCGCGGTCGGTGTTGCTCGGATAGATCCCGTCATTGATCATGAAGGTGACAGCCCGCGCATGATCGGCAATAATGTTCCGGCGTTCAATTCGATCGCGTTCCGAAAGCGCAGTTTTGCCGGTGGGCGGCTGCGCTGCAATCAGATCCGTAAAGAGATCGGTTTCATACATCGACCGCTTGTCATTGACGGCAACGAGCATTCGCTCCAGGCCGGCACCTGTGTCAATCTGTTTGCGCGGAAGCTCTTCGAGCTTCCCATCCGTGCCACGGTTGTACTGTTGGAAGACCAGGTTCCAGATCTCGAGCCACCGGTTGCCTTTATTAGGCGCATTATCGTCCGGCCCAAGTGCATTGGCCTCGCCTGTGTCGAAAAAGATCTCAGTACACGGACCGCAAGGGCCGGTTGCGCCCATGGTCCAGAAATTCTCTTCGTCAAAGCGCGTAATTCGATCGCCGGGCACACCGATCGCTCGCCACAACGTTTCCGCCTCATCGTCGCCGGTGTGCACCGTAATCGCGAGCCGCTTGGGATCGAGCTGCAAGACCTCGATAACAAAACGCCAGGCGTATTCGATTGCTTCGCGTTTGTAGTAGCCACCGAAGCTGAAATTGCCGAGCATCTCGAGCAACGTTCCATGCCGGCCCGTGCGTCCGACGTGCTCGATATCGCTTTTCGCCCCAGCGACGCGCAAACAGCGCTGCACCGTGACGACATTTTGGGCCGGCGGCGGTTCATCGCCCAAGAACGCCGGAACGAACTGTTCCATGCCGGCAATAGTGAAGAGCGTCGTCGACATTGCGTCGGGGATGAGGCTTGCCGACGCAACGTGTTTATGTCCGCGACGTTCGAAAAACTCGACGAAGGCCGCTCGGAGCTCCTGGCTTCTCACTGGGTCTTTTTTCAACGGAGGGGGCCGCGGTTCTGCTTTCGTTACTCCTGCAGGACGTGGCGCAGCTTTTCAAGCGCTTTTTGTTGCAAGCGGGAAACGTGCATCTGCGAAACGTTCAGCCGCTTTGCAATCTCGGTCTGCGAAACGCTCTCATAGAACCGGAGATAGAGAATGACTCGCTCGCGGCCGGTGAGCACTTCAAAGGCGCGCTCGAGATTGGCTTTGTCTTCGAGAAGCGCAAGGCCGGCGTCAGTTGTTCCGATATAATCCGCAAGTGTTTGCGATTTTTTGTCGCCTTCACCGGAGAGCTCTGTATCGAGCGAAAGCAGATTATACGCCTGACCGAGTTCTTGCGCTTCCAGAATATCTTCTTCGGTTGCGTGCAGATGTTCGGCGAGCTCCGCG
>DASYYA010000162.1:0-23378 GCA_035934355.1 Candidatus Rubrimentiphilum sp.
TCTTCATTTGCGGTTATGTCCTGTATTTTTCGCTAAAGTTTCGGCAACACGCCGGCACGCCCGACGATGCTGTTGGCGTGCAGATCCACGATAACAATAAACTCGAGTTTTGGTGGACGGTTATACCAACGGTTTTCGTCATCATCATGGCGATTTTCAGCCTAAAGATTTGGTACGGCATCAATGTTGCGCCGCCCAACACTTTAGTTCTCGAGGCGGTGGGTTATCAGTGGCATTTTACGTTTCGCTATCCGAACATCAACGGTGAGGTAGCCGAGCTCCATCTACCGGTGAATCAGCCGGTCACCATGCATGTAACCGGAGCCGATGTCATCCACTCGTTTTGGATTCCGTCGATGCGATTGAAAGCCGATATGGTGCCCGGGCTCATTAACAGCTTGGAGTTCACGCCGACGCGGGTCGGCAAATACGAACTCATCTGCACCGAATTTTGTGGGACGTTCCACGGAGACATGCATAGCGGCACCGGGCAAGATCCGGCGTACGTCTACATCGATCCGCCCGCAGTCTATAAAGCGTGGTATTTGGCAACGCAGCGCAAACAGGCGTCCGTCAGTAATGCGGTGCCAACCAGCACATCCTCGGCCGGCATTTCGCTTGCCGGCGGCGATCGGAAGGCCGGACAGCAGCTCTTTTCGCAGAAATGCTCGACCTGTCACGCGCTCGGTCCGTTCAATCAGCGCATCGTCGGCCCCGGCCTAAAGGGAGTGTTGCACGATCCTGCACATCCGCAGCTGGTGAATGGTACGCCGGCAACACCCGCAGATGTGGCAAAGATCTTGCAAAATGGGTTTAGCGGCAGCATGGGGCAGATGCCGAACCAAACCGCAAATCAGTTGAGCAACAAAGATATTGCAAACCTAGTCGCTTTCTTGAATACGTTGAGGTAACTCGGAGAAACATGGCAGCCATAGCGGTACACAGCGGCGGCGGACTCGCCGATCACATTCATCCGGAGCCGCAGGGATTCGTTCGGAAGTACGTCTTCTCGATCGATCACAAGATCATCGGAATTCAGTATATGATCACGGCGTTTATTTTCATGATCCTCGCCGGATTGTTGGCAGAACTGATTCGCATACAGCTGATGAAGGCAACGGGCGGCATCATGACTCCGGATACCTACAACGAAGTGTATTCCGTTCATGGCTCCACAATGGTGTGGCTGGTGATCATTCCGCTCTTGACCGGCGCCTTCGGCAATTTGATCTTTCCGGTGCAGATCGGTGCGCGCGATGTTGCGTTTCCGTGGTTGAACATGGTGAGCTTCTGGCTTTTCCCGCCCGCCGGATTGATGTTGTACTCGTCCTTCCTCATGGGTGCGCCGACGGCTGGATGGACGGAGTATCCGCCGATGTCGCTTGTGGGTCATGGCGCGCAAGAAGGCACGTCCATGTGGGCCGCAGCGATCTTTTTGATCGGCATCAGCTCCACGATGACCGGCATAAATTTCTTGGTGACGATCTTGAAGATGCGCGCGCCCGGCATGACCTTTACGCGCATGCCGCTCTTTGTTTGGGGACAGTTCGTGACGGCGCCGCTGTTGATGATCGCAACCACGGCGCTCGGCGCGGCGCTGGCAGCGCTTTTCGTGCAGCGCGAGTTTAACGTGGCATTTTTCGATCCGGCCCGCGGCGGCAGCCCGCTGCTCTGGCAGCACATGTTCTGGTTCTACTCGCATCCGGCCGTGTACATTATGATCTTGCCGGCGTTCGGTATGATCTCCGAGATATTGCCGACGTTTTCGCGTAAACCAATCTTTGGTTATAAGATGATCGCGTTCTCCTCGTGCGCGATCGCGATCCTCGGATTCATGGTCTGGGCGCACCACATGTTTACTTCGGGCTTGGCCCCGGCGCTGCAACTGCCGTTCATGATCCTGACGATGGTCATTGCGATTCCGACCGGAATCAAGATCTTTTCATGGGTTGCGACGCTGTGGGGCGGCATCATTCACACGACGACAGCGATGCTCTTTGCCTGCGGGTTCCTAGCGACGTTTACGCTCGGCGGAATTACCGGCGTTTTCTTGGCAGCCGTGCCCTTTGATCTGCACGCTCACGGAACGTACTTCATTGTGGCGCACTTGCACTACGTGCTTGTCGGCGGAAGCGTGATGGGCATTCTCGCAGGGCTCTTCTATTGGTATCCCAAGATGACGGGACGTTTGATGAACGAGAGGCTCGGCAAGTGGGCGTTCTGGCTGTTCTTCATCGGTTTCAATGGAACGTTCTTGCCAATGCATTGGCTCGGCATGTGGGGCCAGCCGCGACGCACCGGCGTCTACGATCCACAATTCCAAACCTGGAATCAGGTCGCATCGTACTTCTCGTTCGTGATGACCCTTGCGCTGTTGCTGGTGTTGATCAATGCATTGTGGTCGATCCGCAAGGGCAAGCGCTCGGGCCCCAATCCGTGGAACGCGCGGACCCTCGAGTGGCAGATTCCCTCGCCGATGCCGTACTACAATTTCAAACACATCCCGTCGGTCTTCGCGGCTCCATACGACTTTGCAGAACCGCTGCCGTATCGAGGTCTCGAAGAAGAGCTGACGCCATCTCCGCCGCCCGTGCCGGCAGCAGCGCACTGAGCGCGTTATGACAGCTGCCAGCGTCACGCAAGCCGGTTTCGTCGGACGCCACGCCGAGGAGCCCGATCAACTTTATCGCGAGACGCGCGAACTGCGCATCCAAGGCTTTTTGCTATTCATGGTCAGCGACTTGGTGCTGTTCTCGTCGTTCATTTTTGCGTACTTATATCTACGCAACAGCGGTCAAGGTTGGCCGGGCCCGGGTGCGCCGAAATTGGACATTGCGCTGGCGGCGGTCAACTCAATCGTGCTCTTCGGCTCGGGCGCGACGATGCACTTTGCACTCGAGAACTGGAAGCACTCGAACTTCACGAAGTTCGCGAACTGGATCGTGCTGACGATTATTCTGGGCGCGGGGTTTCTCACAGGCCAAGTGCTGGAGTACGTCCACATCGGTGCCAGCTGGAGCAGCGGAATCTTCGGCGCGTCGTTTTACACGCTCACCGGAATGCACGGCTTCCACGTATTCTGCGGCATCATTTACCTCACGGTGTTACTGTTACAGGCGCTGCAAGGGAAGTACACGTTCTGCAAATACACGGGTTTGACACTCGGCACACTCTATTGGCACTTCGTCGACGTCATTTGGGTGGTGCTGTTCTCGATCTTTTACCTGCTATGAAGGAGCTCCGATAAATATGGAGACACTGGCTCACGCCGAACGCGCGCTCGCGATCTTCGGCGGCATTATCGTCTTCTTTGTCGCAGCGATCGCTCTGCGCAACGACTGGAAGAGTACCGGCATAGAAAATCAAGTCTTTAAATTGATGCTCGGTCTGCTGGCGCTGGGTGCAATTCTCGGTATCCTTGCGGCGCTCGGCGTGCTGATCGGGAAAGGCGTGGGGGCTTAAATGTACGATCCGACCGATGAGCGCGGCGTTCCCGTTAGTCGCGGCGTTCCCGCGATCGTGCGCGTTGCCGCGGTGATCGGAATTCTCGTCATTTTCGCGGTTGGCGCCGCCGTGGTGTCGATATCGGGCTATGGTCACCACTGGCCTTGGGCCAGCGCGATGCGCATCCCGCTCAGCAATCCGCGCTAGGGAACCTCTGAAGAAGTCGCTGTACCGATCGCATGGAGCATTTCCGGCGCAGATCGAGGCGCATCCGACGGAGCATAGCAAAGCGCTCTGTGACCGAGGGTGCAACGAAGAGCTGCGCCGGAAATGCCCATGCCGAGGGGTTTGGCCGCAATGGCTGCATCTTCATCGTCACCGGCTCGGTCACAGGCCACTGCGGGCATGCTCCCTCGCCGTCTCCTCGGATCTGCGGCCATTGCGGCACAAACGATCGGTGCATGGACTTCTTCAGAGGTTCCCCACCCCCACAAAACTACCGCGCTACGCCGTTTTGTTGGTCGATGAATTCCCAGAATTTTTCGTCACGCGGTAATTTGTCGGGCGCGCGCTGCGTCAGCGACCACACCGGAAGTGCAACGACAAGCGTGACGCCGAAGGCGTAAGCGAGGCCGACGGCAAGCACGACGATGTTGATCCCGTCGAGGAGTTGAGGCGAACCGTAATGCAACACGGAGCCGTATTGAGCGGCCAAATAATTATGGCCGCCAACCGCCCTGACAATGCTCAGGCCGATGTAGGCGCAATAGACAAAGAAGCCGCCTTCGATCAAAAACGAGAGCAGTTCCGAGTTTCGTAAAGCAAAAGCGACGCCGCCGGCGCCCACGATCGTGATCAGCGGGGCAATCAAAGGGTTCCATCCGGTCTGTTCGACAAGCGTCGCGGCTCCGAATCCCACGGCAACGCCAATCGCGCCAAGAACGAGCAAACGCGTCAGGCTCAACGAATCGCCGCGTGGCTGGCGGGCTGCTTTCATTCGTCGCGCATTCGTCGTGCGATGCCGATTGCTAGCGCCGGTAAGTCCTCATCGGGCAGCACACCCGTTGAGTGTCCGTCGATCTTGTGGATGCCGCCGAATTCCGAAAACTCAACCAGTGCGGGAGTGGTCGCATTCGGCAGGGGATTGCGGCCAAAACATTCCCATTCGCAGCAAAGCCCGCGATCCTCGAAGAGCACCGCGACGTACCCGCTGGCGGCAATCTCAGAGAAATCATCCGGACCGCGATACCGTACGAACCCGTCGAGAATGTAGATCGGTTTGAATGTTTGCGCGTACGCAATAACCGGCGCCGCGAGCACGGCAATTAAATAGATCGCAAAACCGCACGCGACCAACGCGAAGATCGGCGCGAGGATCCAGACGTCCGGCTCCGCCACGCGCGCTCGCCACAGAATTCCCCAGGCAAGTAATGCGAAGAAAAGCGTTCCAAGCAGCGGCTCGACGGCGATCGCAAAACGGCCGAATAGCCCACGGCGGACAATGCTGCGTTCCTTTTCCGTCCAAGGGCGGCATGCCAAGTGGCGTCGCAGGCGCACTTCGCGCGTCTTCATCTAACTTTGACTAGTATTCCACACTCGCCGAGAGTTCCGCGCTTCGCGGACGTAAGAAAAGCGTGATGACCAAGGCCATCAGCGCGAGCGCTGCAAAGGTCAAATACGTCCACCGATACGCCGACTGGTCCGATGCCGCCCCTGCCATAATGCCGCCGGCCAACGAACCGCCGAGAATTTGCCCAACGATAAGAAACTGGCTCAACAACCCAATCGCCGTTGCGCGAACTCCTTCGGCAGTTTCGTTGGTAACGATGTAGCGTGTCGGCGCGCCGAGCAAAGCGCCGAAACCAACGCCTGCGACGATCATTGCAAGCACGGCTAGGGCGAGCGAATTGAAACCGAGTGCAAAAATTGCAAGCCCCGCTTCGGTGAGCAGCGTTCCCGCCAGCAACACGTTCCGGCTGCCGGCATAATCGAGTGCTCTTCCGGACATCGGTATCACAGCCACAAACATCAGCGCGCCGACCGCCGCAATCGCGCCGGCCGCGGCGTACGAGATATGCTCGGCTCCGACCAGCACGGCGGGGATAAAGAAGAGAGAGCCTTCCAGCATCCCGATAATCAGTTCGAGCGTGTACGTTCTTGCGAGCTGAACGTTGACAAAAAGTCCGGGCGGCACGAGTGGAGACTGCGCCGAGCGTTGCCAAAACCAAAATCCCGTTAAGAGCAAAGCACCCACGATAACCGGTACCGCGTGCGACCCGGTAATGCCGTACATCGTGAAAAACAATCCGACCGCAAGCAGAACGAGACCGAAAACGTCGAGTGGACCGCGGCGCTTGGGCGCGCTTTCACGTAAAACGCGCAGTGCTAAGACAATCACGGCCCCGCCAATGGCAAAATTCGGAACGAATATCCAGCGCCACGAGAGAAAATGTGTGACGAGTCCTCCGTAGAGCGGCCCGACGACGGCGGCTGCGCCCCACGTGGCAGCCACCAACCCCAGCGCAGCTCCGCGTTTTTCAAAGGGTACCCTATCGGCGACCGCCGCAGTGGCGACCGGGAAGATGCCGCCGGCGCCAAATGCCTGCACGGCACGCGCGAAAAGAAAGAGCCCATAATCTTGTGAAATTATTGCGATTGCGCTTCCCGCTAAAAATATTCCAATGCAAACCAGATACACCAGCCGGCGCCCATAACGATCGGCAAGCGTACTCATGATCGCGATGCTGACGACGTTCATCAGAAGATAGATCGTAAAAACCCATGCCAACTCGCCGGTTGAAACGTCGAAGTCGGCGCCGAGTGCGGGTAACGCAGGCGCGAGGACGCTGAGATCGAGTGCTCCCAGAAAAACGCCGAGGCCAAGCGTAACCAGCAGCGGCAGTGCCGGCCGCAGGCTTAGGTTCCCGCCTTCGAGCACAGCAGCCGCTCTAAACGATCCGGTCGATTACCATGAATGCGCAGAGTAGCGCGAGATACATCAACGAAAAGCGGAAGAGCGCGCGAGATGCCGCCGGACCTCCGCGCCAAACGCGCCGCGCGTACACCAAAAATACTGCACCTAGTGCGGCAGCGCCGAGCAAGTATATCGCTCCCATCACGTGCAAAACTCCCAGCAGGAGCGATGCCGCGACAAGGATGATCGCATATGCGACAATCGCGCGCTTCGTGTACGCTTCACCGGCAACGATGGGCAGCATGGGAATTGCCGCTTTTTGATAATCCGTTTCCGCCGTCAATGCCAGCGCCCAGAAATGCGGCGGCGTCCACAAGAAAATGATGGCAAAGAGGCCGATGGCCGGAGCGCCTAGGGTGTGCGTTACGGCAGCCCAGCCAACGAGGGGCGGAATAGCGCCTGCTGCGCCACCGATCACAATATTCTGCGGGGTACGGCGTTTGAGCCACATGGTGTAAATCACCACGTAATACACATTGCCGGCGAGCGATAACCATGCAGCCAACGGATTCACCCGAAAATAAAAGATGCAAAATGAGAGCACACCTATGACAATCGCGTGCGTCGTCGCCGCGAATATGGAGATGCGGCCGCTCGGAATCGGGCGCAGTTGCGTACGGCGCATGATTCGATCGATGTCGGCATCGTAAATGCAATTGAACGTACCGGCTGACATCGCCGCTAACGCTCCGCCGAGCATCGTCCAACCCAACAGCGATAGCGCCGGCATGCCGTGCGCCGCCATGATCATCGCTGCCAGCGTCGTGATCAGCAGAAGGTACATGATGCGCGGTTTTCCGAGATCGTAATAATCCGTAAGGCGCTGTAAAAATGCGGCGGTTCGCGCATGCCCCAGCGACGCGGCTCGCGCTGAAAGCGTCATGCGATCGCACGCTCCGATGCTTCGAGCGGATCGAACGCGGCGCAGATCGTCGCACAAACAAATGCCAAGAAGATGAGCGCAGCGTTCGCCGAGTGCGCTTCGCGCAAATCAACCGGTAATCGCAACGCAACGTTCAGGAGTCCAAGAACGATCTGAACGAAAACCAAGACAAGACCCGCTGTCGCCCAGGCGCGCACTCGAGTAGCAACCGGGCGCATCCAAGCAAACGCAAAAGCGATCGCTGCCGCGATGAGCGTTGCGGCGGCCGCCGCCCGGTGTAACATTTGCACGTATTGACCGTCATTATAAACGACTATATTGCCGGCGCATCCTGGAATGGTTACGCATGCCAAGCCTGCACCGCTGGTGCTCACATACACGCCGATGCACATCGTGAAAAACGCAATCGCCGCGGCGATACCCAGAACAGTCGCAACGTTTGCATTTCCGCGAACGCGTGATTCCGCGGGCGCAGCCGCGAAGATTGCGAGCGCCGCCAGCGATGCTACCAGCGCCATGGCGGCAGCCCAGTGCCACACAACGGATAATGGCGAATTCCCGAGCCGGACAGTCAGTGCGCCAAGAATGACCTGCAGCAACAAAAATGCGCCGACGAGAATCGCTGTGCCGCGCGCGTAGCGGTTACGTGCAGTGGTGCGTTGCCACGCGATCGCGATGACGGTCAACACTGCAATGCATAACGCAAGCGCAACGAGCCGGTGCGTCCACTCCCAGATCGTGCCACCGGCAAACGGCGGGATGAGCTTTCCGTGGCAAAGCGGGTAGTCGGGGCAGGTGAGGCCGGCGCGATTGATGCGCGTCCAACTTCCGAGCAAAACCTCGCAATACGCCAGCGCGACTGCAGCCGTACTTAAGCGCGCCAAAAACTTCACAGGGCTTCAGTTTAGCCCGCAGGTGCAAGCCCCTACAACGACAGCAGTATCAGCAGCGAGCAAGCGCACCGCTCACGTGTTGAGCGGCACCGTTTTCATCTAATGTGATCGCGGGCAGTCGCGACTGAAAGTCATTGGCGGCCGCGGAGGCTTCTTGGGTTGCTGTCGGCCGGTTGGGATCGTGTCCCAGCGGGCTCAACGGCGGACCGGCAGCCGTTTGCGGCGGACCGTTGCGATTGTTGCTGCCGCTCGGCATATCCGACGGGCGCTGTATCCACGGATCGGTGACGCCGAAAACAAGCATATTGGCTTTTTCTTGATCTTCAGTCGGCGTCGCCATATCTTGGAAATCGACCGATGCCAAATATCCGTTCAGATCGCGCGCAATTTTTTGCTGTTTCCAAAGCGCGCCGCCCAGTTCGTCGGCGAATGCCTTGAGCTCTTTCTTCTCTTGCGGGTCTTTCGATTGTTCCGCAAGCGCGCGTAGCCGTTTGACTTCGTCATCCGCGGAACGCGATTGCTGTGTCAAATTTTTTGCAAAGTCGCCCAGCGCGTAAAGTCCGTTGCGATGGTGGATCGGATTTCCATCGTCGAGATTCGTCAGGCGTAAACGCGTGATGAGTTGGCTAATAAGCAGATCGTTGTTCAGCGCGGTGCTGATCGCGCTATTGGCATGCGTCACAATTTCGGCGCATCGCGGCGTCGAGCGCACGCTGGCGATGACTTTTAATGCCGGCTCCGGCGAGGCGGCCGGTGCGGGCAACGACGCGGCATGGGTTACGCCCGCGCTGAACAGCGCGAGCACGGTGGCAACAGCAAGCGGACGACGGAACATTTCCTTACCTCTTCTACCTACTAGAATGCACCCGCAGGGCGCCGCGTGACAATACCTCGAACGCCGTGGCGGTGAAACGCCTCTGGGCCTTGGCCGCCATACTTGCCTTGGCGGGTTGTCGCGACGTGCGTGTCCAGACTCTTCGACAAGGCTTCACGCCGGTACTCGGCGGCAACGAAATTGTGGTCGTACGCGACACACCCTCGCTGGAACGCCTGGGGATCCACGCACCGGTAAAATTTCGGGCTGAATTCGCGGTCGTATTGCTGATGGGCCCGCACGATCGATCCGGTTATCGGCAGATCATCGAATCGATCCGCGCCGGCACGGATCGTTTTCGTGTGGTTGCCTTTGAAGCTCCGCCTGCCGACGGCGGCGAACCAACCAGCCGCTATCGTACCTTTACGCTCTGGATCGTGCCGAACTCGGTCTATCGCCGCGGCGTTCACGTCGAGGTCGTTACTCCATCGGATGAGCCGGTTGCTGCGACAACGCTTCCCTAGCGCGGCTTAGCGGATGCGTCCGCGCCTTTCATTAGATACGGAGATCGTGAGGGAGAACGCGGTCGCTTGGGCTGCTTTCGCCGGCACGGCGATTTACGGCGTCGTAAAGTGCGACGGCTACGGCTGGGGCTACGAGGTTATGACTCGCGCGCTCGAGCGCCACGTGCAACGCTTTTGCGTGGCCGATGCCGACGAGCTTGTCGAGCTGCGCAAATGCACGCGGCTGCGAGCGGTCATTCTCGGGAACGTGGCGCCCGAGCGCATCCCAGAAGTCTTGGAACTGGACGGGGATCCGCCAATTCGCGACGCGCGCGACCTGGAAGTGCTGCGAGCGTGGGCGCAGTCCGCCGGGAAGACAGCCGTCGCCCGGATCGGCGTACGAAGCGCGGCGACATGGAGCGGTCTTTCATTAGAAGAGGTGGCGGAACTCGCCCCGCGGTTGGCAGCGATCGGAGTGGCCGCCGAGCTCTGGATGCATGTAAGCGATCTCGACGCCATCGCAGAGCAGATGCAGCTTTTCGATGAAGCGCTCGGAATTCTGAAGCGCCACGGCGTTGCCGTCACCGCAACGGATGTGGCGAGCACGTTCCCGCTCGCCCGAAACCTGCGGCGCGGGAGCGCGGTTCGCATCGGCATCGGTCTCTTCGGCGCCACGGGCGGCGCGGCGATTTCCGGTGTGCGTTGCGCGATCGGATTTCGCGCGCCAGTTCTCGCCGTGCAGCGACATTCGGCGGGGACACGCATGGGATATGCGGGTACCATGCTCGGGATGGAGTCGCCCGTTGCGACGCTGCGTTCGGGATATGGGGATGGACTGCCGGCAAGTTTACAAGGCACCGGCGACGTGCTTGCTGTCGGCATGCAATACGCCGCGGCGCGCCTGACCGGCGGAGAACGCAACCAACAGGAATATGTCTGGCTCGACGGCGACTCGAGCCTCGACCGCTTTGCCGCCGATGCCGGGCGGCCGGTCCACGAGATCGTGACCACCCTCGGAAACTGCGCCCGCGCCGCGCACGTTCAAGGAACGATTTGAGGAAATTACATACAATCGGCCGGCTCGACGTCCAGGTGCAGCGGCTGGGCACAGTTCTGGAACCTGACGGCAGTCCGAACGAAACCGAGGGAACACTCAATCCGGCTTGCGCGCGCACGCGCGACGAGCAACTCTTGCTTTATCCCCGCGATGTGGCGCATGGAAATATCTCACGCGTGGGCAGAGTGAGGGCGATTTCGCGCGGGGATCATTTTGCGTTCGAACGCGATGGTTTTGTTTTGGAACCTTCCGCGGTCTACGAATTGCGTTCGCAGCCCGGTTACGGTTGCGAAGATCCGCGGGTCACGTTTATTCCGGCGCTCGATCGATACGTGATGGCATATACCGCATTCGGCCCGCAAGGGCCGCGCGTTGCGGTGGCGACATCCAAAGACGGCTGCGAGTTCAAGCGCGTCGGAAAACTCCACTTTGACAAACCCGGCATGCACATCGGCGACGACAAAGACGCAGCATTTTTCCCGGAGCCGGTGCAATCGCCCAAGGGCGTGCTATCGCTCGCTTTTTATCACCGGCCGATGTTACATCTGTCGGTGGTTGACGGCCGCGCTGCCATACCGCTCATCGAGCGGATGCCGTATCGGGATCGCGAGTCGATCCGCATCGGATATATTCCGTTTGAGCCGGCGTTGCGCGATCGCAAGAAGCTGCTCGACGTAGGCGAGAGCGAACTCGTTTTGGCCCCCGACGGGCAGTGGGGATCGCTCAAACTCGGGTGTGGAACGCCGCCGGTGCGCATCCAAGAAGGTTGGATGTCGATCTTTCACGGTGTCGACATCATCGAGGATTCTACGACGAAACCGAAGTTGCGTTACAGCGCCGGCATCATGATTCACGACGCCGAGAACGTGCAAAAAATTATCTACCGCTCGCCGCAGCCAATCTTGGTTCCCACGGATGATGCGGAAATCCACGGCGTCGTGGATAACGTCGTTTTTCCGACCGGAATCGATCCGCGTCCGGATCTTGGCGCGCGCGTTTTTGATTTTTATTATGGCATGGCGGATTGGTCGATTGGTGCCGGACGGTTGACGCTCGGCGAACCCTTCGGCGAACGCGAACCGGCGGAGAGCGCTGCTTAGGTTCTACGCCATCTCGGCGGCCATCGTTCTGGCGCTGGCAATCATCATCGCGGGCTACGCGAATAGAGAACGCTTTCTTTTGAAGATCGCATCGGTTCATGCATCGGTCCCGCCGAAGGCGGCGCAAGGCGGCCCGCTCGGCTCTAAAGGTGCCAAGCCGGTGTGGGTAAGCGCTCCGTGGGCGCTTTCCGCATTGCCCGAGTGTTTGCGCCAGACTTACGAGGCAACCGGGAACCGTGCATTCGTCACCGGTCGTATGCCACCAGGGTTCGTGCGGCTCCATGCCGGTGCGAGCTTGCGGTATACCGATTGCGCGATCGCTGTCGGCACCGATACAATTTTTATTCGCCGCGGCAAAGACCGGTTCTATGTTCCGGCGCGGTCCCAACTGTTTCAGCGCGGCGACGCACTTGCGCTCATGTACGAACAAGGCTCGCGCGCAGTATTGCGAATCTACCAACCGGCACCAGAGAATTTTTAAGTGAGCGAATTAAGCGCGGAAGTGAACAAGCGCCGGACATTCGCGATTATCTCGCATCCCGATGCCGGAAAAACGACGCTGACTGAAAAGCTGTTGTTGTACGGCGGCGCCATTCAGACGGCCGGCCAAGTGTCGGCGCGACGCGCGCAACGCGCTGCGACGAGTGACTGGATGGAATTGGAGAAGCAGCGCGGCATTTCGATTACGTCAACCGTCCTTCAATTCGAATATGGCGGATGCACGATTAACCTGTTGGATACCCCCGGTCACCAAGATTTCGGTGAAGATACCTACCGGACGTTGCTCGCCGCCGACAGCGCGGTGATGGTGATCGATGCTGCCAAAGGCGTGGAACCGCAAACCAAAAAACTTTTTGCGATCTGCCGTGCGCGCGGCATCCCGCTCTTTACGTTCATCAACAAGATGGATCGCCCGAGTCTTCCACCGCTCGATTTGCTCGACGAACTCGAGCGCGTTTTGGGTATCGGCGTTTTCGCGATGAATTGGCCGTTGGGCAACGGCCCGTTCTTCAAAGGCGTGTACGACCGCCGAACCCGGCGCATGCATCTCTTTGAGCGAGTGGTCCATGGCGCCAAACGCGCGCACGTCGTGGTTACCGGCGCACACGATCCGCAGATTGCGGAACTGCTCGACGAGCGGTCGTACGCACAATTTCTCGAAGAAGTCGAGTTGATCGAAGGCGCGGGCGCGCATTTTAATCCGGAAGCATTCCTGCATGGCGACGTGAGCCCGGTGTTTTTTGGAAGCGCGGTAACCAATTTCGGCGTTCAATTGTTCCTCGACGATTTTATCGCGATGGCCCCGCCGCCGGTGGGCCGCCCAATCAATGGCAACGGAAAGATCGATCCCACGGCTCCCCAGTTCTCCGGGTTCGTTTTTAAGATTCAGGCCAATATGGATCCGCGGCACCGCGATCGCGTCGCGTTCGTCCGAGTCTGCTCCGGGCGCTACGACAAGGATATGGTCGTCCGCAATGCGCGCAGTGGTAAGGAAGTGCGCCTCACGCGTGCCATGAAGCTCTTTGCCAACGAACGCGAGTCGGTTGAAACGGCGTACGCCGGGGATGTTGTCGGGTTGGCAAACCCGGGGGCGTTCGCGATCGGCGACTCCCTCAGCCAGAACGGTCCCATCGAGTTTGAGCCATTTCCGGCTTTTGCTCCCGAACATTTTGCTAGCGTGCGGGCTCTCGACTCCGCCGGCTATAAATCGTTCCGCAAGGGTATCGCGCAACTGCGGGAAGAGGGCGCCATCCAAGTCTTGTATCCCTACGGCTCGATGCGCACCGAGCCTATCTTCGGCGCAGTCGGTGAATTGCAATTCGAGGTTGCGAAATACCGGCTGGAGTCGGAGTATAACGTCAAAACTGCGTTCGCGTCGTTGCCGCATTCCATTGTGCGCCGCGTGGAAGGCCAATCGGATGCGATCGCCGCGATCCAACTGCCGGCGAGCGCCACCCTCGTCGAGGACTGGGCCGGTTCACCGGTGGCGCTCTTTGAATCGGATTGGAGCATTCGGTTGGCCGAAGAGTGGAATCCGCAACTGCAATTTCTGAGTTTTGCGGGTGCATTGCAATGAATACCCCGGATGTGCGTGCGGCCGCAAAGCGCCTCAACGGCGTGGCGACGCGTACGCCAATCTTCGCATCGCGAACGCTCAACACGCGCACCGGCGGCGAGATCTTTTTAAAGTGCGAAAACCTGCAGCGGATGGGGGCCTTCAAGTTCAGAGGTGCCTACAACCGCATCGTGCAGCTAACGCCGGAAGAGCGTCGCGCCGGTGTCGTGGCATTCTCGAGCGGAAATCACGCGCAAGGTGTGGCGCTTGCAGCGCAGCTGCTCGGCGTTCCGGCAGCGATCGTGATGCCATCGGACGCGCCCGCATCGAAAGTTGCGGCCACCAAGGAGTACGGAGCGGAGGTGATCTTTTATGATCGTTATCGTTCGCATCGCGCGGAGATTGCAAAGAGCATCTGTGATGAACGCGGCGCAACGCTCGTGCCGCCGTTCGATGACACGGAGATCGTTGCCGGCGCCGGGACGGCCGCGCTGGAACTGCTCGAAGACATTCCGCAACTCGATATAATCGTGACTCCGGTCGGTGGAGGCGGCTTGCTTTCGGGGAGCGCACTTGCGGCGCAGGCGCTCAAGCCGTCAGTCGTGTTATTTGGTGTCGAACCCGAAGCCGGAAACGATTTTCAGCGATCGTTGCAAAGCGGCAGCATTGTGGAGATCGACGTTCCCAAAACGATCGCCGACGGATTGCAAACGCAGGCAGCCGGAAAATTAACGTTTGAGATCGTGCAAAAGTATGTGAAAGAGATTGTTACGGTGAGTGACGATGCGCTGCGCGATGCAATGCGATTTGCGTTTGAGCGCATGAAACTGGTTATCGAGCCGAGCGGAGCTGCCGGACTCGCCGCGCTTTTCACCGGCAAGATCGACGTTAACACCAAGAAAGCCGGCGTGATCATCAGCGGCGGCAACGTGGACGCCGAACGGTTTATTCAGCTGTTGTCACCCTGACCAATGTCTACCGTTGCAGATCGCGTTCGACCGCGGTGACGGCGGAAATCGTCTGGGGCGTCGGTGGCGCGTCGGCAGATTCTACTACGTCGAGCAGCGCGCCCAGTTGCGCATTATCGCCGCCATACCGCTGCGCCGCGGCTGTATTTTTCGCGGCAGTGGCTTGACGCATCTTCGAAAAGCTTTGCGCCATTAATGCGACGATGCGTTGGGCGAGCGCGAACTGCGATCGCAGCTCGGCTGAAGAGAGATGGATGCGTGGATCCATTCGCAGCTCGAGCGGTTGGCGATACGTCTTGCCGTCGACGGCGAGCACGACACTGTAACTCCCGGGAAGAGCCAAAGCGCCCTGTGGCCCACGCGGCGTGTCGTGTACGATGGCGGAGATCGGGTAATCGTACCCGACGGATTGCGGATCGGGATAATGATAGTCCCACAAAAAGCGATGCATGCCGGCTGCGGTTGACGGCACCTGCGGAATTCTGACCCAATATTCGGGGACGCGCAGCGCCGGATCGATTGGCGGCGGCACATCGGTGCTCGACCATTTGCGGACCAAGTGTCCGGCAGAATCGGCAACTGAAATGGTCAGCGGTCCCGTTGCATCGGCCGGAAGATAGTAATCGATCATCGCCCCGTCCGGCGGATTTTTGCCCGCAGGTTCTTCGGGGGGCAACGGTGTGTCCGTCCAAGTGTCACGCCGGACGCGATAGGCGACTGCCGGACGAAACAGCGTCGTGGCTTCCGGCGAATTGGATAACTGCCGCAGCGGCGCGATATCGTCGAGGATCCAAAACGAACGGCCATGCGTTCCCGCGACGAGATCGTCACCGTGAATCACGAGATCGCGAATGGACGTCGACGGTAAATTTTGTTGCAATGACTGCCAGTTCGCGCCGTCATCGGACGAAAAATAAACCGTTCGCTCGGTCCCGGCAAATAACAGACCGCGTTGCTTTGGATCTTCGCGAACCGTATCGACCGGTGAGTCTTCCGGCAACCCGGAAGTAAGCAGCTGCCAATGCGCGCCGAAGTCGTGCGTGCGATAGATGTAGGGGCGCAGATCGTCCAAACGCAGGCGCGTTACGGCAACGTACGCGGTACCGCGATCGAAATGCGATGCATCGATCTGCGAAATCTTCGACCACGAACCGCTCGCAGCGAGCAAACTCGGAGGCGAAACGTTGCTCCAATGCTTCCCGCCGTCGCGCGTTACCCAGATCCAGCCGTCGTCGGTTCCGGCCCAAAGGATATTGCGATCCACATATGACGGCGCCAAGCTGTACACGACACCGCGGTGCACGCCGCGCGCCAGTTCGGTTTGCGCAAATGGACCGAGATTTGCGGGTATGCCGGGATCTGGTCGCGTCAAGTCGGGGCTGATGATCCGCCAATGCCGGCCGCCATCGCCGGTTGCAAAGACAACATTCGAACCAAAGTACAGCGTATGTTTGTCGACCCGGCTAAAGAGCAATGGCGTCGTTCGGTTGTAGCGGAAAGCGCGCCGATCGTAACTTGGCGAGACATCTTGTGTTTGCTGAGTCAGCTCGTCATAACGCGACACCACGCCGGTGCCCGCTCCGAAGATAATATTGGGATGCAGCGGATCGGGTGCAACGTACGCATACTCTTGCGCACCGACCGGATGCCAGTAGCGAATCCAGATCGATCCGTCGTCGCTGCGGCTAGCGACTTCGGCGCTGCCGCTCTCTTGCTGTCCGCCGAAAACGCGATATGGAAAACGATCGTCGGTGATGACATGATAGAATTGCGCGGTCGGCTGGTTGTACCACGAGCTCCACGTCTGGCCGTAGTTGACCGAGATCGTTGCGCCCTGATCGCTTCCTAACAAAATGATGTTGCGGTTCTGCGGATCGATCCAAATCGTGTGGTAGTCGTCGCCGCCCGGTGCGCCTTTGAGTCCCATCCAAGTTCTGCCGCCATCGACCGAACGGTACGTTTGCGTGTTGGCGGCATAGACGATGTTGCGATCGCTGGGATCGACGGCGAGACCCGAAAAATCGTCGCCGCGGCTACAGACGCGCTGTTCGGAATTGACTTTCGTCCAACTCGTACCCGCGTCACTTGAAGCGTAGATGCCGCAGCTGCGGTCGTCATTGACCCAGGCGTAAATGCGCGACGAATCGCCCGGCGCTATCGCCAATCCGATGCGCCCGATTGCCGCCGGCAAACCCGTCGTCAGTTGGGACCAAGTCGTCCCGCCGTCAGTCGATTTATATAAGCCGCCCTGTTGCCACAGCTGCAGAATGTCGCGTAACCTCCACGGCGGATTGCGCGACGCCCAAAGCGCCGCGTAGACGATCTGGGAGTCGCGCGGATCGATGAGCACCGTAACCGCTCCCGTGTTCTCATCTTTGCCGAGCACTTTTTGCCAGGATGCGCCGCCGTCGGTGCTGCGGTACAGGCCGCGTTCGTTATTCGGACCATATGGATGGCCAAGAACGGCGGCAAAAACGCGATCGGAATTTTTTGGGTCGACGGCTAATGCGGCAATCTGTTGTCCGTCGCGCAAGCCCAAGTGCGTCCACGACTTGCCGGCATCGACGGATTTATAAATTCCGTCGCCAACCGAAAGATCGGGGCGGCGCAAACCTTCGCCCGAACCCGCGTAAATAATATTTGGATCGCCGGCCGCTACCGCAAGCGCGCCGATCGAGCCCGTATCCTGCCCGTCGAAAATTGGATTCCACGTACGCCCATAGTCCGTGCTCTTCCAAATGCCGCCGTCGGTAGCCGCGATATAGTACACACCGGGTTGGCCCGGCACACCCGAGACCGCCACGGTCCGTCCGCCGCGAAATGGCCCGATCATGCGCCACTGCAGGGCGCTATACGAAGTGGGAGAGATAACCGCAGCTAATAAAAAAGCAAGGCATCGGATCATACCGATGCCTTACGACTCATGTGCGGCTACTGCCTATCGCCGCCGGCGTGAATTATTTTTGCGATGCTTCGGCTGAAAGGGCGGCCCGATTTTGATCGGTTTGTCGCGCGGAAGTTTGTCGTTGACGTCGGTGCAGCCGATTGGCGAGAAGTCACGGCAGTCTTGTGGCCGGGCTTCGTAGATGCCGCAGTAATAGCGTCCGGGTGCGGACTCTTTTAAGAAGACGCATTGATCGGCGACGTCGTCGGTCACTTTGCGCAGCCAGCCCAAATGATAACCGTCGGCAGACTTCCGTTTTACAACGTATTCGTCGAGCACGTCCTGTGGCGCAAGGTGCAAGAAGGCTGCGATGCGATCCACATCCCCGCGGCTCACGAACGGTTCGTATCCGCTGCAGCATTCGGCGCAACCCGGCGGACAGGCGATATTATCGGGCAGATCTTGCAGATGTTTGCGCGCCAACTCGATCACTTTAGCGATCGCCGCGACGAATTCCGGGTCGTCGTTGTATTTGTACACCCACTCCCGTTCGATATTCTCGTTTGTATTGTAATAATGATTGATGTGCTGGTTGTAGGTGATCGTAATGTGCTCTTGGTCGATCTCGATATCTTGGACGCGTTCCATCGGCGTCGTATCGACCATTTCGGGATGCGTCGGTTGCCCGGTATCGCGCGTGTAGCGGCGTAAACCGATCAAATCGATGGTGTTCATGGCTGGCCTCTCTTCGGCGAAGGTTTTTCCGCGCCTGGAAGGAGAGTGAGCGCCATGCGAACGGCCATCGGCGTCGATCTCGGAGGTTCTCACGTTACCGCAGGCATTATTGGCGAAGACGGTTCGATTCTCGGCCAATTCGAACAAGATATTGAAGATCGAACCTTCGATGCGGTCTTCGGGGCCCTCGAAACCGTCACCGATAGCGCGCTCAAAGACGCCAAGGCCCGGGATGCGATTGGAATCGGCGTCGGCTCACCGGGGAATATCGACCCAAAGACCGGCGCGGTACTCTACTCTCCCAATCTTTTATGGGAGAACGTGCCGCTGGGCGATCGCTTGCGGAAGCGCTTTGAGACGCCCGTTTTTATCGCCAACGACGCGCGCTGCGCAACGCTCGGCGAATACACTTTCGGAACGGGAAAAGGCACGCAAAACTTTGTGCTGCTGACGCTCGGCACCGGCATCGGCGGCGGCATCGTTGCCGGCGGACAGTTGCTCATCGGTAACCGGGCGGGCGCAGGCGAAATCGGGCATCATCAGATTCGCCCGACTGACGGTTTTATTTGCGGCTGCGGAAAAACCGGATGCTTTGAAGCGCAGGCGTCGGGAACCGGGCTGATTCGACACGCTTTTGCCGTGGCGAATTCCTTTCCGCGCAGTGCTTTGCTCGACCGCGACCGCGATAAACTCGGATCCAAAATGATCCGCCGCGCGGCGCAGGCGGGTGACGCTCACGCACTCGCTGCCTGGAAAAGCTTTACGGCCGACATGGCGATCGGATTGGCCAATATCATCGCGTTTGTCAATCCCGAAGTCATCGCGTTGGGCGGCGGTGTCAGCAGCGCCGGCGATTTCTTAGTCGATGCGGTGCGGGATCGCGTCGATCAACTCACGACAATGGTCCCCAGGGGCACAACGAAGATCGCGATTGCGCAACTCGGCAACGATGCCGGCCAAGTCGGCGCCGCGACTCTTGTGTTCCGCGGCGGATTAAGGACAGGATCAGCGACCTAACCCTATCGCAAAACCCGCAAAGAGCATGAGCGCAATGTCGTGATCGGCGGGATGGCCGTTTGCAGAGAAATGCGCAACATAATTTAAATACCGGATGCCATACAACAACGCGAAGTTGCCGTGGGTCTGCGTGCGTTGCGCGGTTACGTCAGCCAGTGATGCGACTTCGGCGTCACGCGTTGCCGGCAAACACGCTATGCCGCCGCACCGAGTAGCAAATTCCGTATTCTGAACCCCGTGCATCGAAGGGCTTAGCGCGATCGTAAGATCGGTCGTGTTACGCGGAGACGCCTCGAGTCGCGCGCGTATCGAGAAACGGAACCCGGCGACGCGCGAACTCTGATTGTTGATAAAGGAATTGTAATAGGTAATTTGGTTGATCAGAGTTGTTCCGGCGCCGGCTTCAATGCGGTTGTTGGGCGTGTGCCACGCGAGCTGGGACGCAAAATAACTCAATTTCGTGCTTTGTGTGCCGCCGAACCCGTTGCCATATGAAACGGGACCAATCGGCGGAACGTCTTCGACATACAAAGCGAACTGCTCGACCGGCACCTTCACTGTGAGTGCGGGAACGGGAACCACGGGAAGCGAGGCGCTTTGTTGCTGCGATCCCTGGTAGCTGCCCGTAAATAGATTGATGTTGATCCCAGCCGTTGGCGTGGCGGCAGGTGCCCGCAGACTGCACATTAACATTAGGGCGAGGGTTAGCGCCGCTCGCTTGCCC
Organism: Candidatus Rubrimentiphilum sp.; assembly: GCA_035934355.1. Classification (GTDB taxonomy): domain Bacteria; phylum Vulcanimicrobiota; class Vulcanimicrobiia; order Vulcanimicrobiales; family Vulcanimicrobiaceae; genus Rubrimentiphilum. The sequence goes on from DASYYA010000162.1 coordinate 20,053, forward strand.
ATTGGGCGAGCGTTTCAACGCAATGGAGGTTCGCAACTTTAATGATTCGAGGTTTTTTCGCATATGCGGCGCTCGCCGCAGCGATTACCCTAGTGGGTGCAACATCGTCCAAGAAAAATGCCATGCCCGCGATGCAACTCCCGCCCGGCATGACACCAGCGATCTATAAAATGATGATGACGCCGCTTAAGGGACATCCCGCCGCGATGCCGGCCGGTACGGTGCCATTCGGCGGATGCATTCCGTCGATGGGGTACCATTACGCAAATCCTAAGGATTGGCCAGTGGGGCCGATTTACGGCTATTACAACGGAAAGGCCGTATTTACCGAAGTAATGCTCGATCAGCGCTTCTTCGCACAAGGGAAAGAATTCAACGGCGTCCTTAAACCGTTACCCGGCTACAAGATCGACCATGTGGACATTTGGTTTGAAAAACACGGCCATCCCGGATACTCGATCCCGCACTACGATGTCCACGCGTGGTACCTCCCGGCAAGTCAGTACATGTACTTCTGCGGCAATAAGTCGGGCAAAAAACCCGCGTTTTTGTAACCTAAATACTTACTACTTGGCGTAGCGGCACGTACTCGTCGTCGGCGGGAATGCTGCCGCGCATGGTAATCTGCGCGATCAGTGCCGCAATCCGGCGAGAACTGCGTTTCGGGGCGATCAGCTCTTGATTGTGCTGCATCGCTCCGAGGCGCGCGGGATTTCGCACAAGGCGCTCGACCGCGCGTACGACTTGACCGATGCTTCCGATCGCAACTTCGCCGATGCCGTTGGTGCGCACGAAGTCCACATTCCCGCGTTCTTGTCCGGGGACGTAATCGTACACGACCATCGGCAATTGTGCGGCATTCGCTTCGGCGAGCGTTCCGGGGCCCGCTTTGGTCACGAGGAGATCGGCGGCGCGCATCAACTCCGGAATGCGATCGGTAAACCCTAAAATCGTCATCGGCGTCGGCAACGTTGCGGCGGCTTCTTCGATTTTTTCACGGAGCGTTTCGTTGCGTCCGCACACGACGACCAAATGCATCGGCAGCTTTGCTTTCGCCAAGCGCAGCGCCGCCTGCAGTAACTTACCGCCGCCCTCGCCGCCTGCCATCAACAATGTGATGAAGGCATCTTGGGGCAGGCCGAGCTGTGCGCGGATGGTCCGTTTTGAACCCGTGACGTCGTCAAACTTCGGATGAATCGGTTGGCCAAGCATGCGCAAGTGCTGCGGCAAAACGCCGCGCGAAAGCGCGCGTTCGTAAACTTCTCGAGCCGGAACAACCACCGCATCCGCTTCGGGTGTCAGCCACGATTCATGAACTTTTCCGAGGTCGGTGATAACGGTAACAATCGGAACGTTTTGCATCCCGGCATCGGCGCGCGCCCGTAGCGCAGCGTGATTGAGTAATGGGTGGACCGAAACAATAACGTCGGGACGGTACTGCAAAAAGAGATCGCGTAAGCGTTCGCGATAGAGCGGCTCGCAGAACCGCACCAACGCCTTATACCGTCGCCGGCCGTTGGTCGCATAATAAAGCGCGCCGTAAACCGGCGGCGCATACCGTAACGCCGCCGAGTAACCCCAGCCGAGCTGGGTCAATGGGAACGCGCAATGCGCGGCCACATCTTCGATGCGATATTCGAAGTGCGGCTCGCGAATTTCAGACAATGCGGAAGCAATGGCATTGGCCGCGCTGCGATGGCCGCCGCCGGTGTCGGAAATGAGAAAGAGCGCGCGTTTGGTCAAACTTTTACCCGTCGGGCTGGAGCGAGTGCGGCCAAAAATGCCCTTGCCGGGGCATCGTAAAAGCGAAAAATATCGCCGAACTCGCGGCTAGAGTTTCGGTGATGGCCGTCATGGTCCTCGGGCGTCACAATGCCCAGCGCGCCGCAGAACCGCCGCAATCTGCGCGGCGTGCGCCAACCAAGCTGCGCGGTGTGCCGCCACCACACGTGGAGTTGTCCCAATGCCAGCCCCAAGGTCGCGCCTGACGGGGAGAGCTGCCACACTAACGCACCCACAACCAAATATGGAACCGCGCCCAGAAAGCCATCGAGCAACACCCACGGATCCGTGCAAAGTATCGCATGCTCGAAGTACGAACGCCGCCGATTATGATGCGTGCGCGCGTGCAGCTTGAACCACGCGTGTTGCGGCACATGATAAAAGAATGTCGAACCAAAATCTCCGGCGAGAAGCACTAAGAGGGCTGCAGAAACTGTCAATCATTCTCCGTTTTCGGTCGTGTTTTTTGCTGTATTTTCTCTTTTCGGCTTGCGCGCCGCAGCCGGGCTGCCCGCGCAACACGCAGGTCACGATGCCGGCGGTTGCCGATGCGGTCCTGGCGTGGCATGCGCCCGCTTATGCCGATGCGCTTTTCGGATTGCGGCCGCTGCAAGACGGGCCGCCGACCGCAAGCGTTACGCTGGCAATCACACGTGTCATTTTGCACACAAACCCAAGACTATCCCCGATCGATGCGTTGCAGTTAGCGGGAGCAAGCGTGCGCGCGGCACGCAATAACGAACTGCCGCCCGAGTTTCTCGCAGCGACGTTGCTACAAGAATCCGCCTACGATCCGCAAGCCATCTCGAGCGCGGGAGCGATCGGCATTGCGCAATTTATGCCGGAGACCGCTTCCGGAGCCGGTGTCGATCCCTTTAACCCATACGACTCGATTCGAGGCGCAGGTGAGTTGCTCGGGTCATATGTGAGCGAATACCAATCCCGCTATGCCAATCCGTGGGTCGACGCATTGGCCGCATATAACGCGGGACCCGAAGCCGTTGCCGCCTATCACGGGGTACCGCCCTATGCGCAAACGCGCGACTATATTAACGAGGTGATCGATCGCTGGGCAAAGATTGCGGCGCTTGAAACGCCAATACGAGAGAAATGAAAAAGGGTTTATTGCTCCTGGGACTGGCCATTGCCACCGGATGCGGCAGCGTCACCGCGGGTCTTGATTTCAAAGCTCCGGCGGGTTGGAGTCAATCGCCCAGCATTCTCGGCATGGTTCAGGTTTGGTCACAAAAGTCAAAGACCAGCAGTGAAGATCAGACCGTGTTGCTCATTCGCGGACGAAACGTGAACTCAATGAATTTTGGACAGATTCCGCAGGTCGGCAACGATCTGCGTGACGTTAAAAAATCGACGATTACGATTTGCAAAGACCGTAGCGCGCAGTATCTCTCGGCCACCGGCACCGGACACAACGGAGATGAGATCATTGAAGCAGTATCGGCGCCTGTCGGCGACACCAGTTATCTTTCGATGTATATTCGGCCGCAAAAAGAGCGCGCCGATCCGCAAGCAGAAGCGGCGATTCG